>DXHJ01000104.1 GCA_019113475.1 Candidatus Dorea intestinavium
TAGCTTATCTTATCGACACTTTTTTCTTCGCCTAAACTAATCGCACATTCTGCCGCAACTTTAGCAAGTTCTTCGATTGGTTTATAGACCGTCATTGCCTGGGTTCCTTCTACTACTCTTTGACAAGCATCCAGATCGGCATCTTGACCCACCACAATCACTTTCCCTGCTAGCTGTCTTTCACTTAGCGCTCTGATTACATAACCTGCTAGTCCGTCATTTCCGCACATAACAGCGTCAATATTTTCTTCTCCTACTGCCTCAAAAGCCTCGGTAACAGCATTGAAACCATTTTCCGGGGTCCATGATTTTACATGGTTCTTATAAATAATTTTATATTTGGGATTCTCTATTGTCGCTTCAAAACTCTGGGAAACATCCGCACTATTGGTATCAGCTTCTGGTCCACAAATCATAACGATATTGCCACCATCAGGCAGTCTCGCCATAAACTCTTTTGCCATTTCCTTTCCTACACTCGTATTATCAACGGTAATATAAAGGCTGGTTTCCACATTTTGGATGAGTCTGTCATAAGAGATTACTTTGATTCCTTGTCGGATTGCTTCTTTTACCACATCCGTAAGGGCAAAGCAATCGACAGCTACTATTACAATAACATCCTTTTTTTGCTCTATAAATTTTTCGATTTGTTTCCTCTGTTTTTCTACTTCACCATTAGCATTTTGTACATCCACAGTTGCTTTATCTTCACTCGTTGCGGTAGAGACAAAGACATCGCGATCCCGAATCCATCTTTCTAGGACAAAGGTGTCAAAGGTAATCCCGATTTCTATTTTTTCTGCTTGCTTCGTTTCTAAAGGGGGTTTTTCCGATGTTTTACAAGAGGTAAATAACATGGTTATTAAAAGCATAACAACTAATAATACTATATTCTTTCTCATATAAAAATTCCCTTCTCCCTAAACTGAGTTGGTGTTTTTCCCGTCCATTTTTTAAAAATTCTACTAAAGTAATTAGGGTCGCTATAACCGGCTTCAACGCATATCTCTTTGATACTTTTTTCTTCTTTTTGTAAGGCTTCCTTGGCATAATCCATGCGTATTTTAGTAAGAAAATCAATATAATTGACCCCTTCCTCTTCTTTAAATAGTCTACTAAAATAATAGGGGCTAATACCTAGCTCTTTGGCTAAATATTCTAAGGATAAATCATCGGAAAAATTATTTTCAATGTATTGTTTTGCCTCTTCCACAATGCTCTCCGCTTTTTGCTTCCCGCGGTCTTGAATAAGCATTGTTGCCGATTGCATTTTTCCTTGAAACCAAACTCCTAATTCTAGGTAGTTGCTTAGGGACATAATAATATCTAGATATAAAGCTCGGTCATCAATTCGATAGACACGCCCGCTATCACAATAAGCAAGATGCTCTGCCCAAAGAACAAATTCCATCACTTTGAGTCGAATGGTATTATTAACTACCGGACTATATTGCTCCAGCCACTCCATAAATTCCCTTGCATATTTTTCACACTCTTTTGTTTTCCCTTCTGCGACAGCGTGAAACAAGCGATTTTCCAGTTCAATCGGATAGGTTTCTTCATATAAACAATCAAATACCATATCCGCCGCATGAGCAACTTTATTTTCATCGGCCCGCATGGCCTGCTTTGCTTCTTTATAAGATTTGCTAATTTCTGCAATGGTATGTACTTTGCCAATCCCCACCTTAAAGCTAACATCTACTTTCTTTTCCAGCTCTCTTACTAGCGCTCTTATTTGTTCAATCTTTTTCACCCGCTCATCATATAAGTTTGCTTCATCCTTGGTGGGAACCAAAACAATAAGACTATTGGACATGACCTCGCCCACAAAAGAAGGCAACGTCTCTTTTACTAACTCTCTAAAGTATCTGATATTTTTTTGCAACTTAATTCCCGCCCCAATTGGGTTGGAAAGTTTCCCCTTATGATAATTTTCCCCACAAGAAAACAAGATAACATAGCCATAATTTACTTCTACCCCTAAAAGTTCCTGATAACCGGCTTCTTGATCGGCCTCTGTTTTATGCTCAAAGACCGTATTGTAAATATAACCTTGCTCAATCATCGGTACAACGGCATCTAGCTTTTCTTTAACCCGAAGATCTAATTGGGCCTTTTCTTTTCTAGCTTTTGTCTTTTCTATGGCCTTGCTGACTATGTCGCAAAATTTTTCGCGGTTAATGGGTTTCGTCAAGTAACAATATACACCCAAATCAATTGACATTTTACTGTATTCAAATTTGTCGTAGGCCGTCAGTACAATAAAAATCACATTTTTACTTTCACTGCGAATAGCCTTCATGGCCTCTATCCCATTAATACCAGGCATTTGAATATCCATAATGACAATATCGGGTCTTTCTTCTTCAAACAACTCAATCGCGCTTCTTCCATTCCTTGCACTAAAGACTTCCACTTGCTTGCCTAAATGTTGAACCAGCATATATTCCAGGGATTCTCTAACAATTCCTTCGTCATCACAAATCAATATTTTTGTCATTTTGTTGCTCCTTTATCTAGAGGCAAAAATAATATTACTTCCGTGCCATTTGTCGTCGATTTAATCGCAAAAACGTCTTCTTCATTATAATAATTTTTTAAGCGACTCTTTATATTTTCCATTCCCACGCCAGCACCTTCTTTTCCTTGATTTTCCGCTATGCTTTCGTCGTTCATTATTTTCTTTACCATTTCATCACTGATGCCAACACCATTGTCTTTAATACTAATTAAAACGCGCCCGGCTTCCCGGTAAATGCTTAGTTTAATCACACCTTTGCCTTCCATTCCCTTAATTCCGTGGTTTAAGGCATTTTCAACAATCGGTTGTAAAACCATAGCGGGCATCTTAAATTCAAGGCATCTTTCATCCACACTGGTTTCATAATTTATTTCTCCGGAAAAGCGAACATTCATGACATAAATATAAGAATCAATTAATTGTAATTCTTCTAGAAGAGTGGTTTCTTTTCCTGATTTACGCACATTATAGCGAAAAAAGTCCGCCATATTTTGAATAAACATACAAGCTCTTTCCGCACCTTCCATCATAGCTAATTGCGCGCCGGCATTTAGACTATTAAAAAGGAAATGAGGATTTATCTGGGCTTGTAAATAACGAAGCTGTGCTTCCTTCAAATCATTTTTCATAATTAATTCATTTTCTTTTAGTTGGCTTTCTCTTTCATAGTTCTCCCGGGTTTTTTCAATATAGTCGCGAATGCTGCCAATCATTTTATTGCAGGCTTTTGCTACCGCTGCCACCTCATCTTCTGTTTCCACAATAGGAAAATCCACATCCATATTGCCACTAGCAATTTCATGGGCTGCTTACGCTAGTTCTACGAGCGGCTTGGTAATATTTCTCGTCATGATTATGCCCCAAAATATGGCCATAATCATAATAATGGTTAAGATGACTACACTAAAAACTAGGATATAATTTAAAATTTCTCTAAGGACAGAGTAATTATGCGCATTATATAAAAAGACGGTTTCATTTAGGCTATTAATATTAGCTTGTAAATATCCATACAACTCTTTACTCTTTAAATAGCCTTCCTTATACTTAGAAATATTGCGGCCTCTTTTTGCTTCGATGGTATTACTGGTTTTTTCTAAATAGGTAAGTGACATCTCGTAGATATTCTTTTCCATCAGCTTATTTACATTGTCGGTGGGCTTTTGATTTAAGTTCTTAATAAGTTCGCGATAATCGCTTTCATACACATAATAGTTTTCCAATGCTTCTGAATTCTTCGTATTAAGATATTCATATAGCTGTGTTTGAATGTGGTCGAGGTTCTCATTAAAATCATTTAATTTAATGTTACTACTATACACATTATCAATCCGCGATATTGCTTGATTAAGATTGTAATATAAGTAGGTATTGACAATAAAAGTCAAGACAAAAATGCTAACAAATAAAAGGATAATTCTTTTTCTGATTGACTTCTTTTTTTGCTTTTGCACGATATTACTCATCCTTTTCTAGATACTGATCCACATTATCCGCTGTTACAAGTTCCGATTGTACACTTAGGTATTCACTAATATATTCCGTGGTTAAATATTCATTCATACCGGTTGCTGCAAGTTTTCCCATTTCCGCGGCATCGGTAACTAAACTAGAATGTATAATTCCTTTTTCTATTCCCTCTAAAATCTGTGGCGTAATGTAACTGCCGATGATCTCGACTTTTCCTACTAAATTATAGTCAACTACCGATTGATAAGCGCTCATGGTATCAGCAGCATTTAGGCAAACGATAGCTTCTGGTCGTTCTTCCTCCGGGGAAACTAAAAGGTTTCGAATCATCTCCTCTGACTCAAAATCATCCTTTTCGCCTGTTGATAAGGTGGAAATAGAAATCCTTTTCTCTGCTTTATCAACCATTTCTCTAATAGCGGAATAAACCAAGTTCGGCTGCATTCCTTCTTTATTTAGAGGTAGTAGCACTGTCACTTTGAGATTTTCACCCATAGTCTTAGCTAGACTGGTAATGTCTTCACCATATTTAACCCCAATTGCATAATCATTAGCCGTAACAAAACTTATCCTTTTACTACCCGGTGCATCTGTTCCGATGGTCATCACCGGAATAGCGTTATCCTTTGCTTCACTAATCACTTTCCGCATTTCTTCTGTATTTTCAGCTTCTAAGATAATCCCGTCAACTTTAGCCGCAATGGCCATTTCCACTAGCTCTGTTCGCTCATATTCCTTATTTAAAAGGGAACCAAAATTTTCTATATAGATATTGTCTTCCTTCCCCTTATCTCTAGCTGCTTCATAAAGAAACTGCCAGTAGGTATCACTGGAATCTTTGACGATCATGGCAACATGATACTGATAGTGTTTACCACCGGTATTTTTTTCATCTTCAAGGACGAGCTTTCGACGTTGAAAATTAGCGAATAAAACAATGGCGCCTAAAACTATAACTAGTACCGCTCCCATAATTAAATGTATATTCTTTTCACTGCTAATATTGATCTTTTTCATAATTGTTCCTTTAAAAAACAGCGCCCAAAAATGGGCGCCATAAATTATATTATCTCATCGAATACCGGTTTAAGGGCAGGATAAATCTTGGTAAACTTATTGTATTTTTCATTATATTTAGTCACTAACTCTGCTTCTGGTTCAATTGTTTCTTTAATTTTTATTAACTGTTCTCCAGCCTCTTCCACACTTTTAAACACGCCACAAGAAACCGCCGCTAAAATAGCCCCGCCATAAGCTGGCCCTTCTTCTGTTGCTGGTACATCAATGGTTAAATTCAAAACATTAGCTAAGATTTTCTTCCACAATGAGCTTTTAGCACCACCACCGGAGATTTTAGTTCTAGTGATGTTAATGCCTAAGCTTTTTGCCACCTCTAAAGAATCTCGTAGTCCAAAAGCAACTCCTTCTAACACCGCCTGGTACATATCTTCTCTTTTTGTATCCATGGTCATGCCGATAAAAGTTCCTCTGGCATTGGGATTATTGTGGGGAGAGCGCTCTCCCATAAGATAAGGCAAGAAGTAAGTATTGTTTTCTCCAAGACTTTTAATCTCCTCTTGTTCTCCCTTAAAATCAGTGGACTTTAAGATTTCTTCCATCCACCACTTATTACAAGAAGCGGCACTTAACATACAGCCCATTAAATGGTAGTGACCATCGGCGTGAGCAAAGGCATGTAAGGCATTATGCTTATCCACCCCAAATTTACAGCTAGAGATAAAGACGGTTCCACTCGTACCTAGAGAAATATTGCAAGCCCCATCTCCTACGGTTCCTGTTCCTACCGCAGCTGCGGCATTATCTCCTGCTCCTGCCACTATTTTCACGGTTTTTTCCAGACCTAATCTTTGTGCTAATTCTTCTTTCAATGTACCGGTCATTTCGTAGCTTTCAAATAGTTTAGGGAGCATTTCTTCCTTTATATTGCAAATCTCCATCATTTCTTTGGACCAGATTTTATTTTTAACATCCAATAAAAGCATACCCGAAGCATCGGAATAATCCGTACTAAAGACACCGGATAGACGATAAGCTAAATAATCTTTAGGAAGCATAATTTTTTTAATTCTTTTAAAATTCTCCGGTTCATTTTCCTTAATCCAAAGAATTTTAGGAGCGGTAAATCCGGCAAAAGCTATATTGGCTGTATATTTTGATAAATTTTCTTTGCCAATGACTTCATTTAGATACTGTGTCTCTTTACCCGTTCTACCATCATTCCACAAGATAGCAGGGCGGATGATTTCATCATTTTCATCTAAAATTACCAAGCCATGCATTTGACCGCCAAAACTAATACCGGCCACCTCTTTGGCCTCAAAACCTGTCAGCAGCTCCTCAAGCCCGGCCATTGATTGTTCAAACCAATCTTTGGGATTTTGCTCGGACCAACCTGGTTTTGGTAGACTTAAAGGATACTCTTTGGTCACAATATTTTTTATACTTCCCGCTTCATCCATTAACAATAGTTTCACTGAAGATGTTCCTAAATCGATTCCAATAAAATACATATTGCTCCTTTCTTCATCTTAACCCCATGGGTTTTCTGTTTTATATAAGACTCCTTTGGGTTTATTATAGCCAATTTCTTCTACTGGTACACCTATAAGTTTGAAAACTTCATAAAGTTCCTTACCAAAGTGACCAAAGGCAACAGCGCCATGGTGAGGATAACCTCCTTCAATTAGGACATGACGGTAAAATCTTCCCATTTCCGAAATAGCAAAAATACCAATACTACCAAAAGATTTTGTAGCAACCGGCAGGACTTCTCCTTCGGCAATATAGGCGCGAAGAATATTGTCTGCTGTGCTTTGTAATCTAAAGAAGGTGATTTCTCCAGGTATAATATCTCCCTCAAGAGTTCCGTTTGTCACTTCTTCTGGTAAGCTTCTGGCCATAATCATCTGATTTTTCATTTCACAGGAAACCAATTTTTCTGAAGCCGTATTACCACAGTGAAAGCCCATGAAAACATCTTTATTGGTATAGTTAAATTTTCCTTCAATATCTTCTTTATACATATCTTTTGGCACACTATTGTTAATATCTAACAAAGTTACGGTGTCATCACTTACTACCGTTCCGATAAATTCACTGAGAGCTCCGTAAATATCCACTTCACAAGAAACCGGAATTCCCTTAGCTGTTAAACGACTGTTAACATAACAAGGCACAAAGCCAAATTGGGTTTGGAAAGCTGGCCAACATTTTCCGGCAATTGCTACATACTTGCGGTATCCTTTGTGATCTTTAATCCAATCAAGTAAAGTGATTTCATATTGGGCTAACTTTTCTAAGATTTCCGGCTTCTTATTACCAATACCAAGTTCCGTCTCCATCTCTTTTACTACTTCAGGAATTCTCGCATCACCTTTATGGTTATTAAATGCTTCAAATAAATCTAGTTCTGAATTTTCTTCAATTTCTACACCTATATTATAAAGTTGTTTAATTGGGGCATTACAAGCAAGGAAATTAAGCGGTCTTGGACCAAAAGAAATAATCTTCAAAGACTCAAGTGCAACGACTGCTTTAGCAATTGGCACAAATTCATGAATCATCTTAGCACAATCATCAGCATCTCCGACCGGATACTCAGGGATATAAGCTTTTACATTTCTTAACTGCAAATTATAGCTAGCATTTAACATACCACAATAAGCATCTCCTCTGCCTTCGATAAGGTTATCACCGGTTTCTTCAGCTGCAGCGACAAAAATCTTAGGACCATCAAAATGTTTCGCCAATAAGGTTTCGGAAATTTCCGGACCAAAGTTTCCTAAATAAACACATAGGGCATTACAGCCGGCTTTTTTAATATCTTCTAAAGCCTCCACCATATGAATTTCACTTTCTACGATGCAAATCGGGCATTCATAAATGTCTTCTGCATTATAATTTTCTTGATAAGCTTTTACTAAAGCCGCTCTTCTATTTACCGATAATTCTTCGGGAAAACAATCTCTACTGACAGCAACAATTCCGATCTTAATTTTTGGTTTATTCATTTTTATCCTCCTAATGTTCAAGTAACCATTTGTTTTTTGCGGTTAAAAGTTTCATTTCTCCTTCTTTAATAACAGAAAAATCGATTGCTTCATTTGTTCCTTTTGGCAAAACTACTGTGCATCTAAAGCCTTCTTTTTCATAACTGCAAGGTGCGTAATGAAGGGTAGTTGCATAGATTTCGACAGCCGTTCCCGCGGGAACGAAGAAGGGTTCTAATTTATCAAAATCATACGTCCAGTCTTCTTTAACATCCTCTTGCCTTCCCAGCCAAAGAATCAAATCTGTAGCGGCAATGTTAATTTCTGAACATCGATGGTATTCAACCGCTTCTTTATCCTCATTGTAGCCATTACAAAAGCCAATTTGAATTTCTAAGCCACCAAAGTCTTTTTCTTTTAACTCTTTTGCGATTGGTAACTGTTCCAAATTCTCATCAGAGGGTAAATACAAAACATCTTTTGGCATAGGGGTATGTTTCATTTCTTTTACAATACCTGAAGTATCATATTCCTGAAGCACACGTCCATATTTGCCAAAAGATGCATCTGTTACTTTCTTCATTATAATCACTCCTCGTTATTTTTCTTTGAGTATAACAAAGGAGATTTTTTTACTCTACCAATTAATTGTGGCCTTTATGGTCAAAACTTGCGATTTCTTTTTTGTACTGACTTGGCAGCATTTTATAAACCGTCTTAAAAAGTTCAGAAAATGCTTTGCTATTAGCAAATCCATTATCAACTGCTATCTCACTAATAGTCTTATTCGTAGTGCGCAACTCTAAAGCAGCATGCTCAAGGCGTATGCTCTGAACATAGGCCTTAAAGCCAATGTGGATGTAATCAGAAAACATGTGAGATAAATAAGTGGTACTATAGCCAAAAATATCCGCGACTCCTTGCAAAGAAAGATCTTCTTGATAGTGCTCCCTGATATAGCCAGTAATTGGCGTTAGTTTTCGTAGTTGTTTATTTTTCTTTAATTCTTCTACGGTAACCTCTTCTTTTCTATACTTGGTTACCAGGAAATATAAAAGTTGGTAATATTTACTGGTTACCTTTAAATCATAACCTAACTTCTTTTCTTTATATAGGTCGTAGATTTCGATTAACAACTTCATAACTGCTTTATCTTGCACCCTTTCCCCGTGAGTGAAGCGAATATAGTTTTCTTCTGTAAAATACTTAGCAAAAGCTTTAACGGGGATTTGCAAAACTATGGTTTCATTAGCTTTAGGCGAAGCGACACTGTGAAGCTCATTAGAGTTAATCAACATAAATTCTCCTGGGCGTAACAAAAAAGCCTTATTATTTAAATAAAAAGTAAGGCTTCCTTTAACGAGGGCAAAAATCTCAATAGAGTTATGCCAATGTCGTTCTCTATAATAATTACCATTTTTCCCTTCAAACAAAAACAGTTTGAAGGGTAAATCTTCATTGGGAACAATTAATTCATGTCCTGATTTCATCTTATCACCTATTGGTAGAGACTCTCTATTCTTTTATCGGGAATAATCCACAGTAACATGGAGATGGCAAAGAGGATTAGTACAATGGGGGGAAAGACTTTGGCTAGCAACAAACTTGCCACATTCAAAACAATAGTAACTTTTTGTTTGTAGTTTTTCCCAATGGCTTTCGTAATCTTCGCTTCTTTTCCTTCCGCCTTTCTTAACACAATCGAAAGCAAAGAATAGCTTAAGTTTGTGGCCATTACTAAGGCTCCATAAATAAATTCCGGTGCAAAGGAATTGATATTTACATCCACCCAGGCAGTTGCAAAAGGAAACATCGAAAGGCACAAAATGAACAAGGTATTACTCCATAAGACTTTACCATTAACCTTTTCTACTGCTTGTAAAAGATGATGATGATTATTCCAATAAATAGCCAAGGAGATAAAGCTAATTAAATAGACTAAAAATTTACCTCGCATTTCCCACAAAGCGCCAAAAGTCGGGCTTGCCGGAGGCACCAGGCTCAATACTAAAAGTGTCATAATAATGGCTATAATTGCGTCTGTAAATGCTTCCATTCTTGTTTTGCTCATGAATAGTACCACCTTTGCTTTTTAATTGTTCGTTGTTTTTTACTCCGTTACCAAGTAGCTAATTCGGCTAATCAGTGGATACAATAAAGATGAAATAATAAGTCCTGTAATTCCTTGTAAGATATTCGGGATGACACCTGCAAAGGCTATCACTTTAGAAAATACTACTAATTCAAAAAGACAATAGCCACCAACCACGACAACGGCATTAATAACACCAGCTAGAACTAGCCCTATGTAGTGACTTTTCTTTTCGTGAGCCATATTTTTAAAGACATAACCAATTAGCATTGCTGAAATTGCTTTAATTAGAAAGGTTGCTGGAACAAAAATCACATAACCTCCTAATAAGTCGGCAAGAGCAGATCCTATTCCTGCAGCAAGGCCTCCCCAAATTGGTCCTAAGACTATACCACTTAAAATAACAAGTGCATCCCCTGGGTGCACATAGCCATTGGCCCCCGGTGTGGGTATCTTGATAACCGAGGTGGCAATAAATACCAGAGTTGCAAAGAGTGCTGCATTAACTATTTTTCTGTTCTTAACGTCCATTTATATTGCCCCTAACTTAATTCAATCTTTTTTGCTTCTTGTGGTTTAAACTCATTATATAAATCATAAATATTGTGGCCGGTTGATTCTGAAAGCACTTTTCCTTTATAAGTATAAGTTCTAATAAAACGACCTTTACTTAAACTTGACCAATGCTCCACATCCCAGGTAAGATATCCGTCAGCATCACTTTTTTCTTCCGTAAGATATAAATCCACTTGACGTCCACCTGGATCCATAATGCGAACTAATTCATCCTCTGACATTTCTAATTCTTCTTTTTTTACGCTATCGTATACTTTCATTTCACTTTCCTCCTAAATAAATCTGTAATAGTCTGATTATACATCGATTTCCACAATACTTCAAATCACTTCTCTTGATTTATCTGGATTTTAGAGGTATCCTTTTTTCATGAATACTACAAACCAAAACCGAACCCCTATTTTAAAAATAATATTAGGAAATATCCTAATTGCTTTTGCTTATGCCAAGTGGATGAAGCCCCATATAATCATTAATGGTGGCGTAACTTCTCTGGCTATGATCTTAAATCGAATTACCTCTTTAGATCTGCTATATTATACCTATGGCCTTACTTTTTTATTGCTTTTATTATGTGGCCTATTTTTAGGGCGACAAAACATGTTTCGCTCTTTTTTATCTAGCCTTTGTTACACCTGCTTTTTCGCTTTCTTTTATAAAGTAGTCCCTTTTAATGCCTGCCTTTGGTTACCCCTAGACTTCCTTTTCTCTTGCCTCTTTATTGCTACCGGCTATTATTGTTGTCTAAGTGCTAATGCCTCTACTGTGGGTATGGATGTTATCGCTCTTATTATTCATAAGTATTATCCAAAACTAAAAATAGCCAGCATAATTCGTTTACTAAATATTGTAATTTTAATGATTGGCTTTTTTGTTTTCGGTCTTTATTCCGTAGTTATTGGTATTTTATTTAGTGTTTGTTATTCTTATTTGCTCCAATGGCTTCTAAACTGGAAAGAAAATTCTTCTCTACAAGAAAACTGATAAAATTGTTGATTTTTTGGTTTCTTTTGCTATAATAGAGAGTGTTCGTTAAATCTTGCGGATTGGTGTAATGGTAGCACAACAGACTCTGACTCTGTTTGTATAGGTTCGAATCCTATATCCGTAGTCTTATTTAAGTTATTTACGGAGTGTGGCTCAGCTTGGTAGAGCGCTACGTTCGGGACGTAGAGGTCGCGTGTTCGAATCACGTCACTCCGATTACTGAAGTATCAAAAAACAGGGGGTTTGCATTAAATTGCAAATCCCCTGTTTTATTGATTAAATTAAGAAAATGATATAATTAATGTAGTTACATAATAGTTCCTGAGGCTGCGTGAATATCTTCTTCATTTTCTACCACCGCTTCAATGGCTAGCTCTAAGCCTTTAGCAATAGTTTCTGCCGGCATAGTTGGGGTTCCTTCTGGTAAGTTTACTCCTTGCTCCGGTAAGTAGGGAACGTGAATGAATCCGCCTTTTAAGCCGTGGTACTTAGTAGCAGCTAAATAGAGAAGACGATACATAATATCATTACATACATAGGTGCCTGCGGTATAAGAAACGCTAGAAGGAATACCTGCTGCCTTAATATTTGCCACCATCGCTTTCACTGGAATCGTGGCGAAATAACCGGTTTCACCATCCTCGGCAATTGCTTTATTTAAAGGTTGTTGTCCTTCATTGTCAGCAATTCTAGCTTCCATTAGATTGATTGCTACTTTTTCCACAGTAATACCAGAGCGTCCGCCGGCTTGACCGACACAAATGACTACATCCGGCTTTTCAGTTTTGATTGCTTCTTCTAGAACTTTCCCATCTTTTTCAAAAACTGTTGGTATTTCAATTTTGACAATTTTTGCACCTTTTATCTCATCTGGTAATTGTTTCACCGCTTCATAAGCGGGGTTTATTGACGCACCACCAAAGGGATCAAATCCTGTTACTAAAATTTTCATTGCACTACCTCCATTTACATTTTTCTTTAATATACTTGTGGCTCGGGGACAATAATCTTGCCTTGTTGCATAATCATTCGATTATCGGCATAAATATCTGGCCTTTTGGCAACCACATCAAAATGGCCATTTGCCTCTTGGATTCCACCAAGAGCAATATTTCTGCCAAAACCTATGTGAAAAGTTCCGTACGCTGATTCATCTTCAATGTAACTATTTCCCGCACATTTAGCCAGAGAATTTAAACCTATACCAAGTTCCGCTGCACTATACATTAAAGGATCTTTATAATCTTCTATATAAGCTTTTAATCTTCTGCCTTCTTGATTGTCTTCGATTTCTATAATTTTTCCTTCTTTAAAAATAAGCTTTACCGGCTCTTTCGCTTTGCCAATGTACCCAAAGGAACCATCAACCACCATAATTCCTTCTGTTTTTGTTTCTTCAATAGGAACATAAACTTCAATGCTGGCGGAAGAAAAACCTTTTCCATCTTTTACCACGCCATTAAAGAACCCCGGCTTTCTGCCTCTTTTATAGAATTTTAGGTCACTGCCGGCTTGGGTTGTAACACGAACTTCACTCGCTCCTTGTAAGTAACCCATAATCACATGAGCCATCATCTTACTTTTCTTTGTGTCCATTTGCAAAAAAGGATACTCTAACAAGGAACGATTGTCATTCGTTAAGAGTGGCAAAGACAAAAATTTACTACCACTAGCAATGGCTTTTTTTGCGGCCTTAGTTGTCACAATAGAATAATCGCTTGCGCCAATAATTGCTTGATATCCTTTAAAGATATTTTCATTTTCATCAAAGAAAACGCCAACCTTTTTTCCTTTTTTTTCGACAATCATTAAATCAACTCGACCTCTTTGTTTCATGCCAACCGCTTTTAAAATTTGGGCCTCTTTTAGATATTGGTCACTAGAAACAATGAGAAGCCTTTCTTTTGGTCTTAAATGAAGCCAAGTTTTAATAATGGTTTCTGCACCTGCTTTTACATTGGTAAAATTTTTTGCCATAAATTTCTTCTTTCTAACTGAAAATAATCATATAGAGAATTTGGAAAATCAAGAAAATCGCTGCTAATAAAACTTGATTCTTAATAACGCCAAAACGATCTTTCATATCCAACATTGCTACTGGTACCACGTTAAAGTTAGCTGCCATTGGTGTACAAAGAGTACCACAATAACCGCAAGTTAAAGCGATTGAACCAATTAAAACGGGGTTTGCTCCATAAGCTAATACAAATGGTGCACCGATTCCAACCGTCATAACTGTTATCGCTGCAAAAGCATTTCCCATAATCATGGTAAATAAAACCATACCAACTGCAAAAACAATTATACCTATGGTTACATTTCCCTTAGGAATAACTTTTCCTACAGCACCTGCGATAACATCCCCTACGCCGGCTGCGGTAAAGATTGCGCCTAGGCTTGCCAGTAACATCGGCAACATACTAAGAGGTCCAACTGTTGACAAGAGACGCTCTGAATCATCAAGAAATACCTTAGGTTTGTTGTCTTTAGAAAAGGCCATTAAAACAATAATAGAAACTAAAATACCAAATCCAACTCCCACTAAAGCACCTAAATCAGTAGCAATTGCAAAGATAATAGCAAAAACACCAATTGATAGGGCCGGTATGAAAATTTTCATACCAATCTTATCTGCTGCCTTTTTGGTATATTCTTCCGTAGGTTCACTGGTTTTACCGATTTTTACCTTCTTAAAGATTGCTGGTAAAGTCATAATAACAATTAAAACACCATTAGCAACTGGTGGAATCCAACGACCAAAGGATAAAATAATACCAAGAGAACACCAAAAGATAGCTGTTCCTATTCGCGCCGGATTTTCCTTATCCAAGGCATTTTTAATTCCTGTATATAAGGTAATTAAACCTATGATAATATAGATAACTTCTAATAATTTTACCCCTAGGGTAACTTCTGCATCCATAAAAAATGACATATTCTTTCCCCCTATTTTGTGGTTTTATAATACTTACGACGTAGTTTCTTATCTTTAAAATAATAGTACACAATTGCCAGTAATACACAAAACAGAGCAACTGGAATTTGAACAAGAGCTAAATCAATTAGTTCTACCTTATAACCTAGTGGTTCAAGTGTTGATTGTACCAATAGGCCACCCGCTCCTCCAACAAAGAGAACTTGACAGAAGAACCAAGCAATATTTTCCATACCGGAAGCCATTCCTTTTAATTCCTCAACATGTTCCGGGTTAGGCTTTTCACCTTTTGCTTCAATGGCACCAATTGCCATTGGCATGATGATTGGACGTACAAAGCCGGCTACTCCACCAAAACTTACGTTAAAGGCAGCAAAAACACTTCTCATCAGTCCATAAGCACCAATAACACCACCAGGGGAGGCATTTTTTACTTTACCAATCAACTTGGCGGCCGCCTGTTTTAGACCATTTCGTTCCAAAGTACCTGTTACTAACATAATCAATATAAAAATGGCCATTGCACGGTTATTAACAAAGCTTGTGCCTAGCGTTTCTAAAAATCCGGTGACTCCTAGTCCACCGACTACTGCAGTTACAATCGCTGCTAGCATAATAATGAGGATTGAATCCATTTTAAGGGCAAATCCTATAATGACAATGACAATCCCAAGTAATTTAATCCATTCCATTTTCTTTCTCCTTTTTTCTAGTTTTTATTAACAATAATTGGACGTTTACGCGTGTGAGAAATTTTTAATTTTTCCTCTTCAATAATAGTTTCATTTTCATAAACTAAACGAGCCTTTCTTAACATGTCTATAGTTGCCAAATCGTGTTCGACATGGGCCCTGGCACAAAGGTTTAGATAATCTCCTTGTGCTGTTTCATCTGCCACCTCACTAGTATAAGCAACGGTTGTAATCCAAGGGAAGCGAATCGAAGGATAACGATGAGCAGCATCATAAGCAAACGGAATCCAGTAATTAATCATTTCCTTATAGTAATCAGCTGGAAATAATTTTGGCATCCATAGGTGTGCATATGTCTCAAACTGATTAGCCCATTCTTCATTCCACTTTTTCATCTCTGGCTTTTTAGCGATTGCATCGGCAATTATATCTTCCATTTCCTTATTTACCGGGTAGTTGCTCTTGTACTCTTCATTGGTTACATACCAAAAATAACCATATAAGAGAGAGCGAGGTAACCAAAAGCCTTTGTATGATGGTGACGTGTAGCCGGAAAATTGTTGTTCCCACTCGTGAGATGGTACCCCATGGTTATCCACAATTATGTCAGGCACAAAAGTTTCAAAAAGCCTTGTTAGACCCATCGCCTCTGTATGCTTTGTCTCGGCTTTAAAATGCTCATGGTAAAATTCTTTACCTACCGCATTAAAACGAGCCACATGTAGTTTCCAATGAGGATTATCTTTTTGTAATTCATAATGGATTGCAGAACCATCAACATTTTCCATCGGTACAATAACAAGATTAAGTTCCCTTGCTACATCTTGATAAGTTGGATCTGTTAATAAAGTCTTTAACAACATAAAAGCTGCATTGGTGCTAGAAACTTCATTCGCATGGTGACGACAGTTAATAATTTCTGAGACATGGTTGGTAATTCTCTTCGTTCTTGATACATACCCTTCATAATCCGGCATTAGTTCAACAGCATAAAGCTTTCTGCCAAGGTAGGACTCTGCTGTTTGATAAACATTTAAGCCCTTGACTCTTTTTAGCTGCTCCATCACTTCCAGATACTCTTCATAGCCAATCACTTCATTTTCATATAAATGAATATCTTCTATTCTCAAATCTTTCTTTATTTCCTGATTTTCATGAAGTCCGGCTGTGTATGTATTACTCTTTGTGGTTAGATGTATGCAGTCTACTTCTTGGAAATTCATATCACGCATAGCAATGCCATCATCTAATAATTGGGTATAAGCTTCTACAACAGAGTCTTTAACCCCTTCAACCATCACTGTCAATTCTAACTTATCATAGCGTCTTGCCACCTCTTTTAAATAAACAGAGATTTCTTCCCTTTTTGCTGGATGAACTAGCGGTTTCTCTTCTTTAATAATCTGTGGTTTATTTGCTAGTTGATCATATAGAGTTACCCTTAAATAAGGTTTGCCACTGCCTTTTTTAATGACCGGCAAAATAAGCCCTGGCTCTTCTAACATTTTACCACATTTTTCCATGCCATAATTCTTAAAGTAGTCAGCCCCAACAAAATAAATATCTTCGTGAAGACCATCAAGAACGGAAATCATATCATTACGACTAGCTAATAAATAATCTGGTTCACTTAAGGTCGCCTCAATCTTAAGTCTCGAAAAGAATGGCTGTTGTTCTATGGTAAGATTTCCCTTAGTTTTTTCTTCAATAAAGGAACGACAATCCGGTAAAATTTCTGCTTGATAGATTTCCCAAACTGACTCTGCATCAGAAGCGATTCTTTCATCTAAAACTAGCTTTCCATTAATGGAAACTCGCACATATCCTGTGGCCGGATGTACTTTCCCCATGCCTTGATAAGCATCTAGGTAAGGGCGCTCGCTATAAGCGGCTTGATAGCTTCCCTGATAAAGGAATTTTTCGCCAGCTCCTTTAACCTTTACTTCATAAGTAAGATCTTGCTCTCCGTCGTAACGAACAAAATGTACTTTGTCTTTTGCAATTTTTAATTTTTCGGCAATTAAGTCGGCAACCGGGTAAAGTTCTTGCAAATAACGAATCGGTAAATCATACCAGCGCTCTGGGTCATTTGCATCTAAATTGTTATAGGAAGGGGTAGCCCCTCCTTCATCTCCCCAATCCGTTACACCTGGTTGTAAAAATGGTTTGAAAGCAATCGTGAATTCTTCTATCGTTTCTGCATCTTGAAGCTTTGGTAGCACCTCTTCTTCGATCCAAGAAAAGCCCTGTTTATAAGAGCAGAGAATTTTAATATCTGCATCTTTTACACCGCTTTTATCCAACTCTTCTTTGAGTTCTTTCATTAACTCGCTTCGCACTTCTATTTCTTCACTTAAAGCAGCTCTTATTTCAACGTAATCTTCCGGCCTTACCTTTTGATAAATCGTTTTCATTTTATCCTTAAAGACATCTACTTCCCAAGGCAAATCATATTCTTTTTGATAAACCTCTTTCATGCCCTTATAGCTTTTAAAAGTAACTTCCGGAAAAGTCATCTCCAATAATTCTTGGTTTTCTATGACATTTGGTGAGAAATAAGCTTCTACACCCTTTTGCTCTTCAACAGAGCTTAAATAAGCCAACTGTCCATCTAAGTTCTTCATAGCAAAACTATCGGTCATTCTTTGTAAGGCACGAACCCAAGTGTCAAATCCAGATAACAGCGGAAATTTTTCACAAATTGATGAGGAAAAAGCAAGCAATTCCTCTCCTTCACCACTGACACGAATAATATAGCCTTCTTTTCCTTCTTCTAATTTCATACTGCATTTAGAATCTTTAGAGAAAATAATGGCATTACCACTAGTATAATGATCCGTTATCAGAAAATCTTCAATTTTGGTGGTTTCCATACCAAAGCGAAAAGAGAAGTTACAAGCTGCTCTTAAGATAGCTAAATCCGTTTCTTTTGGTAAAACGAACTTAAAATTCAAATAGTCCGGCAATAGATCTTTGTTCTCATCTTTGAGAAAATCACCTAACGAAAACAAGGATTCAAGTCCTCTTTTACGTCTCCAGTCAAAGTCTAAAAGTGACCCTGGTGTGTCTGAAGCTGCCACATAATCAGCTGGTAAATCGGTTGTCTTGGTAAACGCTTCTAAAAGACCTGCTAAGTCTTTTATGGTACTTGGAAGTGCCAGTCCCTCTTTTGTTGTTGTCACCGGAAAAGTCGCATTTTCTGAGCTAAACCCCATGACTAATGCAGTTTGAATCGCCAATTTTTGTTCATCCCAATTGAGACCATTTCTTAGTTTTAACTTCATAAAACCTCTCCTTTTCTTATAATTCATACCTTTGTATTGTATGAGTTTGTTTTAATTTTGTCAATCCACCTTCTTTAGGTTTCGCTCCTCTCTTAGCGCTTAAGAAAGGAGCGTTTTTTTTAAGAAGCACAAATTCTGAATCCGATTTCTTTGGTTTTCCTCCTTTCCGTAAACGATAAATTATCTTCATTTAGTTTATCCATCTTTGCGAAATCGCTGCTTTTTAATGTTTCTAGTAGGGTATCTGTAACATCTTCTTTGGCCAAACTCAAAATACGCTTTACTTGCTCATCAATTGCTAACTCTACTACGTTTCTGATATATCTACCGTTTCCACTTAAGGAATTTTCCGTCATTTGCGAAAGCTTCTTTAGCAGATTTTCTTGGGCTTTTTCTTCAATTATACGGCCATTTTCTTGGGCACAAAGTTTCGCTATCTCCACTAGTTCTTTAGGTGTATAATCTTCAAATTCCAAGACGTTTGGTATTCTTGAACTTAGGCCGGGATTTCTTTTTATAAATTCTTTCATCTCATCTTTATAACCCGCAAAGATAACGATTACATCGTCGCGGTGATTTTCCATTTCTTGAACTAAGGTGTTGATGGCTTCATCCGCAAAACCACCTCTTTTTTCATCACAAAGAGAATAAGCTTCATCTATGAAAAGAATGGAACCCCTTGCTTCTTGAAATTTTTTAACCACGCTTTTAGCCGTCCAACCCACATACTCACCAATTAAATCGGCACGTCCACATTCCACTATTTTTTCCGTTTTTAAAATCCCTTCTTCATA
>DXHJ01000105.1 GCA_019113475.1 Candidatus Dorea intestinavium
GATTAATGCAAAAACCATGTCGAGTCTCTTTACGGAGATTTATAAAAGAAATGGTCTTGCTAGTGTAATAGATAAAGAATCTCTACCAACAGCTTATGCAAAAATCCTGAGCGAATTATGCAACCGAGCGGGGATTGAATCTCACGTAGTTTTAGGCCAATGGAAAGATGGCAACGCATATGTGATGACTTGTGTTAAAATAGAGGGAGAAGATATCTATATTGACGCCTCTGGTTCAAAAAATAAAGATTTATGGGGTCAAAAGTATTTAACCAAACAAGAAGCGAATAATGTTATGACACCAGTAGAATATTTTAATTATGACAAGTAAGGTACATGGATGTAAAGGAGGGTATTTTCATGTTAAAGCTGAAAGGAAAATCCGTATATAAGGGGATTACGACAGGACCTATTATTGTGCTACAAAAAAAAGATCAGCAAGTAAAAAGGGAAAAGATTGAAGATCCAGATGCTGAACTAAAAAAACTAGATATAGCAGTAGAAGAATCAAAAAAACAATTAAAAGAACTTTATGATAAAGCAATTAAAGAAGTTGGCGAAGCAAATGCCGATATTTTTGAAGTGCATCAAATGATGATTGAAGATCAAGATTATCAAGAAGCAATTCAAAACATGATTAAGACAGAACAAGTGAATGCGGAATATGCTGTAGCCGTAACCGGAGATAACTTCTCTGAGATGTTTGCTAGTATGGATGATGCTTATATGAAAGAACGAGCAGCTGATGTTCGTGATATTTCTAATCGTTTGGTCAGAAATTTAGAAGGTGAGCAAGAGATTCGTCTTGATTCCATTTCCCCCTCTATTATTGTTGCGGATGATCTAACCCCTAGTGAAACTGTGCAAATGGATAAAGAGAGAATTTTAGCTTTCGTTACCGTTCATGGCTCAACCAATTCCCATACGGCTATTTTAGCCAGGATGATGAATATTCCTGCTTTAGTAGGAGTTAAAGTAGACCTTAATAAAGTGCAAAGCGGTATGGAAGCAATTGTTGACGGCTTTAAGGGAGAAGTAATTTTTGGACCCAATGAAGATTTATTAAAAGAGACAAAAGCAAGAATGAAAGAAGAAGATGAAAAACTAAAACTTCTTCAAACGCTAAAAGGGAAAGAAAATATTACCTTAGATGGGAAAAAAATCGATGTCTTTGCGAATATTGGCAATGTAGGTGACATTGGTTATGTTTTAGAAAATGACGCTGGTGGCATCGGTCTTTTTAGAAGTGAATTCCTCTATTTAGAAAGAAATGATTTTCCCACAGAAGAAGAACAATTTCAAGCTTATAAACAAGTAGTGCAAACTATGGCTGGTAAAAAAGTTATTATTCGTACTCTTGATATTGGCGCTGATAAACAGGTGGATTATTTTAATTTGGAAAAAGAAGAAAATCCAGCTATGGGTTACCGGGCGATTCGAATTTGCCTAAGACAACCGGATATTTTTAAAACACAACTTCGTGCGCTCTTTAGAGCCACTATGTTTGGTAATCTTTCTATTATGTACCCCATGATTACGGCAACCGAAGAAATTGAAAGAATTAATAAGATTGTCAAAGAGGTTGAAGCAGAACTAGAGGCAGCCGGGATTCCTTATAAAAGACCGGAACAAGGAATTATGATTGAAACACCAGCAGCAGCGATGATTAGTGATGAATTAGCCCAGATGGTAGATTTCTTTAGTATTGGAACAAATGATTTAACTCAGTATACTTTAGCAATTGATAGGCAAAATGAAAAATTAGATGAGTTTTATAATCCTCATCATAAAGCAATTTTAAGAATGATCAAGATGGTAGTAGATAATGCTCATCAAGCAGGAAAATGGGCAGGTATTTGTGGTGAACTAGGCGCCGACCTAGAACTGACAAAAACCTTTTTAGAAATGGGCGTAGATGAATTATCCGTAGCACCATCCATGATCTTAAAATTAAGAAAAGAAATAAGGGAGACCTCCCTAAGTTAGGGGGAAAAAGGCATGGTGTTTAATGAAAAGGATACCATGTCTTTTCTTCGGTCTAGTAGGTGAAAAATGAAAATATTAGTGGATGCGGATGCTTGTCCAGTGACAAGAATTGTCGAAGAAGTCGCAAAAGAATATCACTTAGAGGTTACTTTGCTTTGTGATACCAACCATGTTCTTCGTTCTGATTATAGTAAAATAGAAGTTATTGGGGCAGGACCTGACGCGGTGGATTTTGCCTTAATTATGTCTTGTAAGCAAGGAGACATTGTCGTAAGTCAAGACTACGGCGTGGCCGCTCTTGCTCTTTCTAAAGGAGCTTATGGGATTCACCAATCAGGAAAATGGTATACCAATGAAAACATTGAAGGGCTGTTAATGGAGAGACATTTAGCGAAAAAAACTCGTAGAAGTTCGAAAAAAACCCACCTGAAAGGTCCGAAAAAAAGAACAAAAGAAGAGGATGAGAAGTTTAGAACTTCCTTAAAAAAATTAATAGAAAAGGTAAAAATATGAAAATAAAAAGAGTAGTAGCAGGAATTATTATCGAGGATAAAAAAGTCTTAGGTACTCAAAGAGGCCACGGAGAATTTAAAGGGTTTTGGGAGTTTCCTGGCGGTAAGATTGAGAAAGGAGAAACAAAAGAAGAAGCGCTGGTGCGCGAGATGAAGGAAGAATTAGGGGTTTTAGTCGCAGTAGGAGAAAAGGTTTTGACAATCTCTTATGACTATAAAGACTTTCGTTTGGAAATGGATTGTTTCTTTTGTAAGGTAATTAAAGGGGACCTAAAGTTGTTGGTCCATATGGATTCTAAGTGGCTTACAAAAGAGACCATCGACCAGGTAACTTGGTTACCAGCGGATTTAGAACTTATTGAAAAGTTAAAAAAAGAATACTTATAGAAAAGGAAGTTTTAAGATGGCAATAGGGGAACAAAAACTAAAATTATTATATGTCTTTGAAACATTGCATGAAATGACGGATGAAGAACATCCATTAAATGCCACTCAACTTCTTGAGCTTTTAGAAGAAAAGGGCTTTAAAGGCGAGAGAAAAACCATTTATAACGATATGGATACCTTAAAAGCCTTTGGCGTAGATATCGTAAAAGCAAATGGAAAAAATAGTGGCTATTATGTAGGCGAAAGGTATTTTGAATTAGAAGAATTGAAACTATTAATTGACGCCTTACAATCCTTTCAATTTGTTACAGAAAAGAAAACCAAAAGACTGATTAATAAACTGAAAAGATTTGCTAGCCGCTATGAATCCACTAAGCTAGAAAGAAGAGTTTTAATCAGAGAGAAAGAAAATGAACATGCCCAAGAAATTTGCGATAAAATTGATTTAATTTCTAGTGCTATGGCGAAAAATACAAGTCTTACCTTTAAGTATCCAGACAAAGAGAAGCTCAAAACCAGCAAGGTAAGTCCTTGGGAGTTCCTTTGGGGTGAGAATCATTATTACCTAATTGGCTTTGCCGAAGAAAAGGGAGAAATAACGTATTTCCAAGTAGATAGAATTGAGGAGATTGAAGTTAGCCAGGCTAAAAGGTTGGGGGAAGAAGCTTTTAAGGAATTTAACTTATCGGTCTTTCTTCGTAACCATTTTTCCCTTTATAAAGGCCTAGAAGAGTGGGTAACACTACGTTGTAAAAAAGAGCAAATAAGCGTGATTATGGATCATTTTGGTAGAAATATTACGATTTATCCAGAGACTGGAACACCGTTTTATAAGGTGGATGTTTTGGTTTCTGTTAGCCCCCAGTTTTTTGGTTGGCTAACCGGTCTTGGCAAAGAGATTCGCATTGAAAATCCCAAAAATATTCAAAAGGAATATGTGGATTACTTAAAAGAAATCATTTATAATTGTTAAGAACGAAAAAAAGAAAGAGGGAGTAAGTTATGATTATTACAACAACAAATAATGTAGATGGAGCAGAGGTTTCTGAGTATATTAGTATTTGTTTTGGTGAGGTCATTGCCGGAGTGAATATGTTTAAAGATATGGCAGCTGGGGTAAGAAATATCTTTGGTGGCCGAACAAAATCTTATGAAGCCGAGCTAATGAAAGCTAGAGAAGAAGCTTTAAGTGAAATGCGACAAAGAGCCGAAGGGTTAAATGCCGATGCAGTTATTGGTGTTAAAATGGACTATGAAGTTCTAGGTTCTGATAACGGAATGCTGATGGTAACATGTAGTGGTACAGCAGTAAAACTTAAATAAGCAAAAGTAAAAACAAGTCTAAAGCAAAGAGCTCTAGACTTGTTTTTTAGTTTATGTCCTTGTCATCAACCTCTTCCTTTTCTTCGAGGGGAATCTGTGTCTTTACAATTTTAATCGCTAGGCCAAAGGAGAGAAGATTCACCCCTTGAATCATCACCAAAATACCGATTAAATAGCCTAAAACCCGAGCGGTTACTTGCGGATGAAAGAGTGCATATAAGCCGATTATAAGGGTTAAAACCCCGACTAAAAACATCCAAATCCAATGGGAAAATTCATTTCTTTTAAGAGCTAGTGAAGCGATGATTCGCATTGCGCCAGTGGCTAAAAGCCAGATAACAAAGCCATAAATAATCATTGCTTCGGTGAGAAACTTGGCATAAATATTTGTTAGTAATAAGACCCCAAAGATAACTGTTAGGCCACCACTTATTAGATCCCAAATGGAAGCGTTTAATCTTTCTTTATTGCGAAAATAAGCAAGAATGATGTGAACACCAATTATTAGAAAGCAGATACCTAGAATCCAAGCAATATTTAAAAAAGTAATACCAGGCATAAAAATACAAGCGATACCACCTAGTATTAAAAGAATCCCCATAATGATTGTCAATAATTTCATAAATACCTCCTTCTTTGTTTCTTACTTAAATGATAACGTGCAAGTAATGGGTATGTCAATTAAAAAACCCTGGCAAAGTATGATATAGTATAAGGTAGAAAAAAGAGAGGGGAATCCGTTCATGTTAAGAGATACAAGACTTATGGTAACGAGTATAGGAAACCAC
Source organism: Candidatus Dorea intestinavium (assembly GCA_019113475.1). GTDB lineage: Bacteria > Bacillota > Clostridia > Lachnospirales > Lachnospiraceae > Aequitasia > Aequitasia intestinavium. Next base: position 4,997 of record DXHJ01000105.1, read on the forward strand.
TTTAGCATTGTGGTACCAGATGAACTAATCGGCGAAGAATTATATTACACAAGTACACCCTATCAAGATCAAGAAACTTTTCTAGGGACCTTAAAGGGCAACGAAAGTGTTTTTTTAAATCCACTAGAAAATAAGCGAGTCTATTTTGTGGTAAAAACCAAAGCTGGGGAAAAAATAACCGCTAGCACCAGACTTTTAGGTCTTACGGAAGTGGAGAATTTCCGTGATTTAGGTGGCTACAAAACCAAAAATGGCAAAAGTGTAAAATGGGGACGGTTTTTTCGCGGTGGAGCTTTATATGATCTTTCAGCTTCGGGAAAAGAATTTATAGAGCAACTTGGTCTACGAAGTATCGTTGATTTTAGAGACCAGCAAGAAATTCAAAAGCAAATAGATTATGTGCCAAAAGAAACGACTTATAAGAACTTACCAGTAGTAAAATTACCAGCTCACGAACAGAATAATACAGCCATTTACACCATGGAAGATCGGTTGAAAAATATTAAAACCCAGGAGCAAGCAGATCAATATTTTCAGATCAATGAAGCTATTTATCAAAGTGCACCTTTTAAGAATCCAGCTTATAAAGAGTTGTTGGAATTATTAGATAAGGAAGAAGCTTTTCCCCTGTATCAACACTGCAGTGCCGGAAAAGATCGAACGGGTATCGGCAGTGCCCTTATTTTATTGAGCCTGGGAGTAGATAAAGAAACCGTTATGGGGGATTATTTGCTTTCGGCGACTTATCGGCAAAAAACCAACCGTGAATATCTTAAAAAAACTAGAGAAAAAACGGATAATGAAGTTATCATTAATTTGGTGAAGCGTTTGCTTTCGGTGGAGCGAACCTTATTACAAGGAACTTTTGATAAGATTGAGGAAAGATATGGTTCCTTTGGAAAGTTTTTAC
>DXHJ01000106.1 GCA_019113475.1 Candidatus Dorea intestinavium
CTGTGACAACCGCCATTAAAGCCGTCATACTAATAAAACCAATGCGATAAGCACTTCTTACTCGGTCGTGTTTTCCGGCTCCATAGTTATAACTAATGACAGGTTGAATCCCTTGGGTCATACCCACGGAAACCACAAACATAATCTGCATAACACTTTGAATAATGGTCATCGCCCCAACGTGAATATCACCACCATATTTTTGCAAACCACTATTAAAGACAATATTAATCAAACTTTCTGTAATCTGCATAATAAAAGGTGAAACACCAAGCGCTAAAATTGCTAGTAAAATCTTCTTTTCCAAGCGAATATTCTTTCTTTCAATACGAATGCTGCTTTTCTTTGATTTTAAAACCCACAGAATGAAAAATGCGCTGGCAGCCTGAGAAATAACGGTAGCAATCGCCGCTCCCTTTACCCCCAGATTAAAAGTAAAAATAAAAATAGGGTCTAAAGCAATATTTAAGACAGCTCCTAATAAAATAGCCAACATGGAAGTTTTTGACCTACCTTGGCAATTAATAAAAGGATTTAGTCCAATAGCAAACTGCACAAAAATCGTTCCGATTAAATAAATTTCCAAATAATCAAGGCCATAGGAAATCGTATTTTCACTAGCGCCAAAAGCCATTAACAGAGGTCTTTTAATAATTTCAAAAATAACCGTTAGCAAAAGACCAATGATAATCAAAGAAGCAATAGCATTTCCTAGCATCTTTTGGGCTTTGTCTTGATCCTTTTTTCCTAGTTCAATAGCAGCAAGGGGCGCTCCTCCTGAACCGATTAATTGAGCAAAAGCGGATACTAATAAAAGAACCGGAAAAGTTACACCCACGCCCGTTAGCGCCACTGCCCCAATGTCCTTAATCCTCCCTATATACATGCGATCAACGATATTATACAAAACATTAATCACTTGCGCTAACATAGCTGGTAGTGATAAGGTCACGATTAGTTTGGGAATCGGCCAATCCGCTAATCTATTTTCATTTTCATTTCTATTTTCCATCATTTATTTTCCTTAATACAAATCCTTATTTTTCCTGATAGCTGGTGATAAAATCATCCATAAAGCTAAGATAATTGCCAGAATTCCACAAATCATAAAGCAGCGATTAACACCAATAATCTCTGAGAAACTACCGCCTAGGATTAAGCCAACAGGGCCAGCAAAAAGACACACATTAAAAGAAAGAGAAAGAGCTCTTCCTAAATATTCATCGGGAATTCTGCTTTGAAAAATTGTGGTTCGAAGTCCGTAAAAGAACGGAATCGTAAAGCCCATAATAGCGGCGCAAATCATAAAATAAGGCAAGGCCGTTGGTAAGAGCAGACCGGATATTAAGGCTCCAATTCCATAAATACCAATAGAAGCGGTAATTCCGTGAATTTTAGAAATCTTATTTCCCACAATTCCTAATACAAAAGAGCCAATTAAGGTTCCCGAAGAAAAGATAATTTCCACCATACTAGAATCGGCAATACTTCCGCGAAAATACGTCATGGTAATAAGGGGATACATAGAACCAATGGGAAAGTAAACAAAGGCATAAAGGGTACTAATCACTAAAACTGTCATAAGACCTGGCTCTCTTCTAATAGCCTCCACCCCTTCTTTGGTATCTTGCCAAATATGCAGTGCACCTGTCTTTTGACAATGCGCTGACTGGGGAATTTTCATAAAGATGACAATAATAATAGCTACTGCCGCCCCGATTACATCTAGTAACACAATAAAGCCTAAATCCCAAATACTATATAAAACTGCCGCAAGAGCAGGACTTAAAATCAATGACACCGATTCAAAGCCTTGCATAATTCCCGCACATCTTGCTAACTCTTCTTTTGGTACGATCGTTGGGGTAATGGCATTAAGGGAAGGGGAGTGAAAGGCCGAACCAATGGATCTAAGGGCTAAAACCAAATAAATAAACCAAATAGGTAACTCACCCATAAAAGAAACCAAAGAGAGCGATAAGGCCATCAAGGCAATTCCCCCATCGGAGAGAATCAGCACTTTTTTTCGATCAAACTTATCAATAAAAGCCCCAGAAAACATTCCCACAATAGCTCTTGGTAAAAAGCCGCAAAGGGTTGATAAAGTAACGATAATTGCCGACTGAGTTTTCTGGGTTAAATACCACACAATTGCCATTTGCAAAATAGAGCTAGTTAGCATAGAAACTGCTTGTCCGACCCCTAGCATGGCAAATCTTCTTTTCCAATGTTCCATTTTTTCATCACTTTCTACAAATTATTTTTTCAGTTCTTTTTCATGCCTTAATAATATATTATATCAGGACAAGAAAAGGCTAGCAAATAAAGAAAAGGCTTGGTCCCATCTTGGACCAAGCCTAAAATTATTTTTTCATTATTCTTTGTAACTTTTATCCACTTCTTTTACTACTTTCGTTAAGGCCAAAAGACCCAGTAAGTTTGGTATAACCATTAAGCCATTAAAGCAATCAGCCATATCCCAAACTAAATCTACTTTAAGAGCGGAACCAATAACAATACAAACACAGACAAGTAAAGCATAGATTTTAACCGCTTTTGTACCAAATAAATATTTAATATTTGCTTCACCAAAGAAGTACCAACCAACAATGGTAGAAAAAGCAAAGAAGAAAAGACAAATAGCTAAAAATATCTCACCAAACTTACCAAAAACAGAAGAAAAGGCTGCTTGAGAAAGTGCAGTACCAGTTAAGGAACCATCTGGTTTTATAACACCAGTAATAATAATAACAAAAGCAGTTAGGTTTAAAACTACAAAAGTATCGATAAAGACACCAACCATAGCAACAAAACCTTGTTCAGAAGGTTGTTTTACCTTGGCTACTGCGTGAGCGTGAGGGGTTGAACCCATACCGGCTTCGTTAGAGAAAAGACCTCTTGCTACGCCTTTTTGTAAGGCTATTTTTAAAGTTGCACCTGTTACACCACCAGCAATTGCATCTGGTTTAAAGGCACCTACGACGATTGCATATAGTACATGAGGAAACTGCGTAATATTTGCGCCAATAACAATCAAAGATCCAACAATATAAAAGACTGCCATAACAGGAACTAATAGCTCTGTTACTTGCGCAATACGTTTAATACCACCCGAAAAAACTACAAAAGCAAGAACAGCTACAATTACACCAATAATCACGGGATTAATACCAAAAGCGGTATTAAAAGCAGCTCCAATCGAGTTTGATTGAACCGCATTTCCCATAAAACCTAGCGCAAAAATAATTAAGACAGCAAAGATAGCTGCTAATATTTTACCAAACTTTCCTTTATAGGCCGCCTTTATATAATAAACGGGGCCACCTGTTACCGTACCTTTTTCGTCTACATGTTTATACTTTTGGGCCATAATAGCTTCCGCATAGATTGTTGCCATACCAAAGAAAGCACTAATCCACATCCAGAAAATAGCACCTGGGCCACCAATGGCAATAGCGGTTGCCGCTCCGGCAATATTTCCGGTACCAACTTGAGCTGCTACTGCCGTTGCTAAGGCTTGGAAAGAACTCATGCCATCTTTGCCAGCAGCTTCTTTGCCTTTTTTCTTAAAAATACCGCCAAATACATTTTTCATACCAGTCCCAAACCTACGGACCTGAATAAAATGTAAATTAAAGGTAAACCAAATTCCCGTTCCTACTAATAAAAAGATTAGTAGTTTGTCCCACAATAGAGCATTTAATGTACTTACAAAACTAGTTAGAGCTTCCATTTCCATCCTCCTCAATCTTTTTTGTCACTCTTTCTAATTATCCTATAAATTAACTAAATCATAAGATTTTCGGTAGGTTTTTACAATATGAAACTCTTCTTTTCGTAATATTTTCGTTTACCCTATTTTTGTTAAATTGTTATCGATGTTATTTATCCTTTTACTCTTTTTTATTAGATAATTTTTGCCAATAATCTTATAGTTGTAAGATGGCCCCTAAGAAAATAGCAAAATCTCCCAAATTGTAAGTTATATCTGAAAATTTTTTAGCTTTTACTTTAAAACCAATATAATCCACTACATACCCTCTAATGATGTGGTCATAAGCATTGCTTAAGCCCCCACCAAGAAGAAGTGACATGCCAATCTTTTTTAGAATTCCTTTTCCTCTCCAAGTCTTAATCGCTAAAAGAAAAATAATTCCTACAGAAAAAGAAGAACAGAGCTTGACAAGTTTTGGGTTTTTCTCTAATAGATTTAAAAACATACCATAATTATGTACCTTACGTAGTTCTATTTTTTTATCTTGTAATTCTTCTTTTAAAGAACAGTTGCCTGCTTCTACTTCTTTTTTTATTAACAAATCGCTCTGACAAACGACGCCTGCAATTACTGGATAGATCATCTTAATTTTTCCCATAAAAAACCTCCTTAGTCTAAGTTACTTATAACATGAGCCAAGGAGGTTGTAAATCTTAATTATTCTTTTTTTGATTGCGATATTCGTTAGCAGAAACTCCTACCATTTTTTTAAAAACACGGGAAAAATGAGCAATATCCATAAATCCTGTTTCCTGTGCAATATCACCAATGCGGTAAAACGGATCTTTTAAGAGTTCTTTCGCTTCTTCAATGCGCTTTTGATTTAAAATATCCGAAAAACTTTTTCCGGTATGACGATTAAGGAGTTTACTTAAATGCCATTGACTTACATAAACTTGATCCGCTACATCAGAAAGCTTTAACTTTTCTTTGTAGTGAGCATCAATATAAGTAAGCGCATTTTGCACAATAAAATTATTGGCTACCCCTTCCTCTTCTGCCCCTGTTTCCATCTTCGCGTTCGTTTCTTTTAACTTTTTCGTCATCACTTCCATGGCTTCATTTAGTTCATCCATCTTTGATGGCTTCGTTAAAAACCTAGTGATTCCTAGTCGGATTGCTTTTTGTGCATAATCAAAGTTTCGATAACCGGTTAAGATTGATACTTGCAATTTGGGAAACTCTGACTTTAAAGCGGCCAGCATCGTCAAGCCATCCATATTAGGCATGGAAATATCGGTAAAAACAATGTCTGGATGTTTTTGTCTAATCACTTCAATTCCTTCATTCCCATCTTCAGCAGTACCAACAACTTGCGCGTCATACTTTTTCCAATCAAAACCTTTTGACATACCTTCTAGTATAATCGGCTCGTCATCAATCAAAACTACCTTATACATATCCTCTCCTTATCCCTTTACGGCCCCTGCAGTCATCCCTTTAATTATATACTTTTGCAGGCAAATGTAAACTATCAGAATCGGGATAATAACTAGGGCTACAGCTGCTGCCATTAATCCATAGTTGGTTCCTTCTCGTGAAGTAATCTCGTTTAAGAGTCTGGTAATACCATATTGGTTTCCTCGTAACATAAAGGTCTGAGTAAAGAGATCATTATAGCTCCAAAGAAAACTAAAGATACCAACGGTGGCAAAAGAAGGCTTTGCTAGTGGCATAATAACTTTGCCAAAAATTTGGAACGCATTACAGCCTTCCATATAAGCTGCTTCTTCAAGTTCAATCGGTAATTCTTTAATATAACCACTTAATACCACAATGGCAAAAGACATATTCCCAGCAATTTGCGGTAAAATTACAGCAAGCAAAGATTTCCATACATGCGGTGTATTAACAATACCGATTGCTGCCATCATTCTAAAAACTGGGATAATCGTGGCAAAAACAGGAAACATCATGCCGGCAATAACGATATTTTGTAAAATCTTACGGCCTTTAAAACGGTAGCGTACGAGACCATATGAAGCCATACCCGCTAAGAGAATTACAACAAAGGCCACAGTTACGGAAATAATAATACTGTTGCGATAAGCGCCAATAATGTCTAACCTTTGAAAAGCCGTTGTATAGTTATCCAGCGTAAACTTATCCCCAATTGGTAATGAGAATGAATCCGAAACAATAATCTTTCTATCCTTAAAAGAGTTTAAAACAACCCAAAGGATAGGGTAGATGGTGGTGAGCGCCCATTGAATTAAAACAATGTAGATAATAACCATACCAATACTGGTTTTTTTCTTCTTCATAATGCCCTTCTCCTTTAATAGTCTTTTTGTTTAAACACTTTATTAACCACTTTTGAAAGTACCACACCTAAGATAACAATTAAAATCGCAATGGCCGAACTATAATCTACGTCATTTTGATTAAAGACTGTGTGATACATATAAGTACCAGTAAGCCAGGTGCTATTTACTGGCATACCTTTGGGGAACATTACCCAAGGTAAGTCAAATACTTTTAGTGCGCCAGTTACAGCTAGTACCGCACAAGTACAAATTACATTATACGCAAGAGGAACCGTAATATATTTTACCCTTTGAAAAGGAGTAGCACCATCGATTGCTGCTGCTTCATAAAGTTCTCCGGAAATATTATTAAGTCCTGTTACAATAATGATAAAGTAAAAACCAACATACTGCCAGGTAACTGGTATCATCAAGGTCATAAGCGCATGCGCTTGCTCTTTCCAGTCAATTAAGGTGCTGCGGCCAAATATTTCTAAGAGTTGGTTAAGCATTCCCTTATCATATAAAAAGATTAAGTTAAACAACAAACCAAGAGCGGTTGCTGATACTACGATAGGGAAAAAGTAAACAATCTGAAAGAACTTCTTTCCTCGCCTAATATTGTCAACTAACAAAGCTAAACCTAAGGCAATTCCTACTTGAAAAATCAAAGTGACAACTACCATAATTGCGGTATTTTTTAATGCTGTGAGCATATTCTTGTCAGTAAACATTCTGACATAGTTTGAATACCAAGGTGAGTTAAGACCCTTTGCAGCATTACCAAGACCCCTTATGTTTTGAAAGCTGTTCCATATATTAACGAAAAAAGGATAGTATAAAAATACAAGCATAAATGCAAATGCAGGTATTAGAAACACCAAAAGTGGCTTCTTATTGCGATAAATGTTCGACATTTCATCCTCCTTTTAAAAAGAGGACTGCCAACCCCTACTGTGTTGACAGTCCTTGATATGTTAGAAAAATTTCAACTATTCTTGAATTTCTTTAACCATTTCCAGCACTTCACTTACGGCTGTCTTAATATCATTGTCTCCGCTTACAAGGCCTGGCATTCCATCAAATACAGGTCCTCTTGCATCTGTTGGCACTTGATCTTGAACAGCTCCGGCGATTCCTGTAATATCAGAAATCATGTGGTAACCATCTTTTCCAAGGCTTGTAAGTGTACTTTCATCAACGTCTGCACCTTCTTTAAGAGCAGTTGCTGATGTTCCCGCAAACTTAGAAACCATTTCATCAGATGTCATTTTAGTAATAAAGCTTACTGCTGCTTCACGTTTTGCATCATCATCCCAAGCTTTTTTAGTGATATAGTATCCTGATGATAAGCCACCGATTAGATCAGTTGCTTTACGATCACCTTTAGCTGGTACATAAGTTACGGTAAAGTTATCAATATTATCTGTAGCTTCTTCAATTCCGCCAACTTTCCAAGAACCATCTAATAAGAATGCTGATTTTCCATCAATAAATCCTTGTACTGTTTCATCATCGGTTCCAGATAAAGTATTTTCTGGGAAGAATCCTTTTTCATATAATGTTTTGATATCTTCAATACCAGCAACCCAAGCTTTACCGTTTTCATCATCTACTGACTCTGGTAAAGTATTGTGAGTTTTTACTGAATCATGATTAAAGATTGTATATTCAAACCAGTAGTGAGGTACTTGTGCTAAAGATGCAGCAATTGGATTAAAACCAGCATCTTTAATCTTTTGGCAAGTTTCCATAAATTCATCCCAAGTAGTATCTTTTCCTGGAACTTCAACGCCTGCTGCCTCAACTACTTCTTTGTTTACAAATAAACCTTCCCAGTAACCATTAACTGGTACAGAATAGTTCTTGCCATCAACTGGTGATGCACCAAGCATTTCATCTTTCATGTTGGTTGCATAGTCTGGATATTCTTTACGAATATCATCGATAGAAACAACCTTACCAGCCTCTACAAAACTGTTTGAATCAACCCCGTTAAAGTAGAATAATACATCCGGTTCTGATCCCGCTTGAAAGTCTGCCGCAACTCTTGCTTTAAAAGCTTCATCTGAAGTTTGAGAAGAATCAGAAACGGTGTTACCTGTTTCTTCTTCCCAAGCTTTTACGCCCTCTTGGAAGTTCTCGGCATTTCCGTCATTACCTGCATAAGTTGTTACTACATTTAGCGTAACACCTTTGCCCTTGTCATCCTCTTTTGCTGCTGTGTTATCATCACTCTTGCTGCCACAAGCTGCGAGTGATCCCACGAGCATACATGCGATTAATGTTGCTACAATTTTCTTTTTCATTCTATATCCTCCTTTATAGATCTCATTTCTATCTCAATCTTAACCTATAAAGAAACCCTGGTAAATGATAGGCATTGTGAATTATTGTCTATTCTTGTTCACTTTCCCATTTAAGTTTTAGTGTACTAATTGTTTGATTTTTTTGGTTACTTATAATCGTTAATCCACACTCTTTCCCGTACAGAATTTTTAAACGAAGATTTACGTTACGAATCCCGATATTCATGGCTCCCGTAGGGATTTCTGGCTGTTCGCTGAGAAGATTTTCTATTTTTTTACGATCTTCTTCGGCTAATTTAGCGTGATTCATAATCCGAATTAACAAATAAGAGCCTTCTTTGACAATTTGTATTTTAATGTGAATATTGTTGTCTTTTCCGCGACCGTGTTCGACAGCATTTTCGACGATTGGTTGAATAATAAGACGTGGCACCAAGACCCCTAAGAGTTCTTCATCAATCTCTCGTTCTACTTTTAGTTTTTTCCCGTGTCTTTTTTCAGCAATAAATAAATAGGCGTTCATATAACTTAGTTCTTCGGCTAAATAAACCATTTCTTTCTTATTACGATTTAAAGTAGCTTCTAGCATCGTAGATAAGGCTTCAATCATCGTACTAACCTTATAGTCACCATTCATTCTAGCTTCCCAGTTAATAATTTCTAACGTATTATTAAGAAAGTGGGGATTAATTTGTGATTGCAAGGCTTTGATTTTTGCATCTCTAAGAGCAATCTCCTCCGAATAAATCATATCAAACTGGCGCTTTAACTCTAAAGACATGTGGTTAAAGCTTTCACTTAAATATCCCATCTCTTTACTACTATTAATTTCTTCCATTTTATAGCCTAGGTTGCCTTCTTCGATTTGCTTAGCAGCCAGGGTTAACTCATCAATGGGCTGATTGATTTCTCTTCTAAAGAAACGAAATACCAGTAAAAATAACGGCAGTAAAAACAGCAGAACCACTCCTAATAAATAAAAAATGGAAGTTTCTTCTTGCTTATATTCGCTTAAATCAAGGCGCGTAATAATGTCATAGCGCTGGCCATCAGCTTTAATGGATTGCTTAATGTAGGTCTCCCCTGCTACTTTGGTTATCTTCCCATCACTTTTAAATTGCGATGGAGAGATTTTCTGGCCATTACCATAGAGATAATCATCATTTATGTAAACGCAATAGTTGCGATAACCTAAAACGCTTTCTATATTCTTAAAAAGGTTGGTTGGATTTAACTCCATCACCAAAAGAGCAAAGGGCTTAAAATCTCGTGTTAGCATATTTCGTACCAAATAGACCTGATCATCAATATTGGTAACAAAAGTATTGGTCCCCAGATTTTTAGCTTGTGCTAATAAAATATCTTTAGCTTCTACTTCAAAGTTTTTTACCTTGTCATAGGCATGTTTTAGTTCCATATCGTTTTTGGTGTAATAGACCCGCTTAGGATACTCATTAAAAACTAACATGGCTGTGTGAAAATAAGCATTAAAACGATATTGATCCGATAAAAAACGGGTCACTGTTGTATAAAGCTTATAACTATCTTGGTTCTGGAGGTATTCATTATACCCTTCTTCAATCATAGACATATAAGAAGCTCCCCTAGAATCTGATAAGGCTATATTTAAATTTTGTTTGATGAGCTCTGCCGCTTTTTCTGTCGAAAGGGCGGCTTTTCTTTCGATATATTGTTCACTACGAATGTCCAATAAAATAAACATGACAGAAGTTATTAATACCATGGGGATAATCCACCCTAGTATTAATAACCTTATCATGTTCCATTTTAACTTTCGCTTTTCTTTTTTTATCATCTTTTAGCTCCGGTTAAATTAAAGTTCTAGATCTCCTTCAAAAATCTTACAAACTTCAATTGCATCTTCTTTATTATTCATCTCACAGAATATTCGAAGAAGGGGTTCTGTTCCTGAAAATCTAGCACAGACCCAACCGCCATTTCTAAAATAAATCTTGCAGCCGTCAAGATAAGAAACCTTCGCTATTTCATAAGGCAGATTGGGTAGCTTCTTTTCGACTAAAAGAGATTGATGAATTTCTTCCTTTTTCTCCTTCGTAAAGCTATAGGAGCGCTCTTCCATGTAAAGCTCACCAAATTCAGCGACAATTTCTTGATAAAGTTCTGATAGTTTCTTACCTGTTACAGCTATCATTTCTACTAAAAGCGTAGCTGCATATACACCGTCTTTCCCATGAATGTGTCCTCTTACGGTTAAGCCTCCTGAAGACTCACCCCCTAAAACAGCATTGGTATCTTGCATCTTAGCCGAAATATACTTAAAACCAACCGGCACTTCATAACATTCCTCACCAAAAGATTTTGCCTCCATATCAAGCATATGGGTGGTGCAGATATTACGAACCACTGGTCCCTTCCACTTCTTGTATTTTATGAGATAGTAATATAATAACACAAGAATATCATTGGGGTGTAAAAATCGTCCTGTATCATCCACAATTCCCAGGCGATCTGCATCGCCATCTGTCGCAATGCCTAAATCCAAGTTATGAGAAGTAACGTGAAGCTGTAAATCTTTAATGGTTTCCGTATTCGGCGCCGGAAGCCGTCCGCCAAAGAGCGTATCATGATATTCATGAATGGTTTCCACATCACATCTCGCCGTTAAAAGTATGGTTTTTAATGAAGTCTCACTTACCCCATACATTGGATCAAGCGCTATGCGCAGGCTTCTACTTCTGATGGCCTCCATATCAATGTTTTTAATAATACTATCTAAGTAGTCATTGAGCGGATAAATCTCCTCAATTAAGCTTTTTTTCTTTCCTTCTGCATAAGAAAGCGTGGGAACTGGTTTGGTTACATTTTTAATGTGATTTTCAATTTCTACCGTTTGTCTTTCATCAGCATCACGTCCACCATAGGTGAAGACTTTTATCCCATTATAAATAGCCGGATTATGGCTGGCCGTAATGACCATGCCATAATGCAGTTTATTTTTCATTACATAATACATAACTACTGGTGTGGGAACTGATTTATTAATTAGTTTTGCTTTAATGTTGGCACCAGCAAAAACTTCTGCTGCCCATTGCATGGATTCTTTCGATAAGAACCTTCTGTCATATCCGAGCACCACTTCTTCATGATTCACTTTTTCTTCTACCATTTTATTGCAAATGGCTTTTGTTAAAATTTGAATATTTTCTTTTGTAAATTCATCGCCAATAATAGCACGCCAGCCACCTGTTCCAAATTTTATCATCTTTACACCTTCCTAACCCATGGTTACGACTATATTATGAATTTTATCATCCTTAAACATCGGAATTTTATCAACCTTTAGTCCATCAATTTCAATGGTCTTTACCCCTTTTGCTACTTTATCAGGGTTTTTCACTTTAATAATGTAGGTCGCACTTCGCCATTTTCTAATAACTGAAAATCCTTCCCAGTCCTTTGGAATACAGGGATCAATGACTAGTTCTTCAAAGCCTGGTCTGATACCTAAAATATAACGAGTAGCGGAAAAATAAGCCCAGCCGCCAGTTCCCGTCATAAAAGGATGTCTAGCCCGGCCAAAGGCAGTATGATCTGGTCCCATAATAAATTGACAATAAGAATAAGGCTCTGCTTGTCTTGTTTCAATCTGGTCGTTTTGATTATAAGGACTTAAGGCGTCGTAGTACTCCATTGCCTGGTCGCCATTACCCAGTTTACATTCTGCTGCCCAAACCCAAGGATTGGGATGACTAAAGATGGAAGAGTTTTCCTTAAGCCCTGGACAAACTCTTGTCACAAAGCCAATATCATCATTTCTAACAGTATAGGCTGGAGCATTGAGACGGATTCCATAAGGGGTAAACAAATGCTCTTTAATGCTATCAAGAGCGATTTGGCCTTTATCAACAGGTGCTGCCCCTGATAAAACTGCCCAAGCATTAGACTCTAGATGAATTTTTCCTTCTTTATCTTCTTTGCCGCCAATAGCCGTACCATCTTTGGTATAACCTCTTAGATACCACTTGCCATTCCAAAGCTGTTTGCAAGCCTCTTCTACTGTCTTTGCCATTTTCGTAAAGTGTTTTACATCCTCTTCTTTTCCTAAGTACTTTGCTAATTCAAGGAAGTTGGTAATCGCCCAGTAATGAAGGAATGATACTAGGGCACTTTCGCCGCCCCCAAGATTTAGGCAATCATTCCAATCAGCGCGCAGACCTTTACAAATTCCACTCGCTCCGACTTCTCGATGAGAAAATTCCAAGATGGTTTTCATATGATCATAAACACTATCTTCTCCACCATTCGCATAACCTAGCACCATAGTAAGAAAGTCTGTATCACCTGTTTCTTTCAAGTATTCAATAATCGAAGGTACTAGCCACAAAGCATCATCTGAACAGGCCTGATCAATACCATGAACCCGGTTTTCTAGCGGAACTGGTACAACTGTTGGTGAATCAGAATTTTCCGGCTCTGCCTCTGGGTCAAACCATTCTGGTTCAAATAAATGCACCCCATAGCCTTCTTTGGTTAAAGCACGAAGTAGCTGAATCATACGCTCCTTGCATTTTTTAGGGTTAGAATGAGGAATGGTCATAGCGTCTTGGGCCGTATCACGGTAGCCAAGTCCGGTTCTTCCTCCCGTTTCAATAAAGGAAGCAAATCTAGAAAACATAACATTGATTTCTGATTGATAAAGGGTCCAAGTATTAAGTAGGGTGTTCATGCCTTCATTGGGTGTTTGTACTTGTAATCGTGAAAGCTTATCTTCCCACATATTGGCCATTTCCTCATAAGAGCGGTCCACCTCTTTTAAATCTCTGTACTTCTCTCTAACTTCTCTCGCTTTCTCACGGTTGCCTGTCCCAAGCATATAGATAAAACGCACTTCTTCACCAGGACTTAAGGTAATTTCTTTCATTAAACTACCGCAGTGATTGTTTCCTTCCTCACAAAGGCCTGAACACTGGCCCTTTATTACGGCTTGGGGGTTTGTTTCTGTATGATAAAGGCCAATAAATTGATCCCTTAAAGTATCAAAACCATCAGGCTCAAAGGAAGCAGTAAAGTACTGCTCTTTTCCTGGCTCATAAAAGAGATACTGCTCGATAATACCATCTTTATAATCAGCACCAGCACTATACATACTCATTTGGAAGTTTTGGTTATCACTACTAATCGCATGGAAAGAAAATTCACTAAAAGAAAAGATACGCAGTGTTCTTTCTTTTTCATCTGTATTTTTCACTTTTAAATCCCAAAGTAAAACATCCTCCCCTAGCGGAATGGATAGCCTTAGTTCACTTTGAATCTTTTTATATTCACCGTAATAACGACTATAAGAAAGACCATGAGCGCAGCGATAAGTGGCTTGATCTAAAGGTTTTGCTACGGGTTGCCAAGTAGCACTCCAATAATCTGCATCTTCTTGGTCACGAAAATATATATCAAAACCGGGGCGATCCATAGGAATCGCATTGCCTCTAAATCTGGTCATACGGTGATGTTCTGGAGATTTATGAAACATATAACCACCAGCTGTTTGATTGACAACGGCACAGTTTCGTTCCACCCCTAAATAGTTCGTCCATGAAGTTGGCACATCTACTTTGTCTATAATATATTCTCTTTTTTCATTATCAAAATAACCATATTTCATCACAACATCCTCCTTTTATTACTTTTAGTATAATCGAAAGACTTTCCTCTCACTAGAGATACAAATGTCAATATTTGTATTTTTATGTGCTAAATAATGCTATAATGAGGTTTAATTATCGGGATTATTGAAAAGGAGGAGATAAGATGTATAGTTTTGCAGAAATTAGTAATTATGACCCAGAAATTGCCGAAGCAATTTCCCAGGAAATTCAGCGCCAAAATACACACATTGAATTAATCGCTTCTGAAAATTGGGTAAGTAAAGCTGTTATGGCAGCTATGGGTAGTCCTTTTACCAATAAGTATGCTGAAGGTTATCCGGGAAAACGTTACTATGGTGGTTGTGAATGGGTTGATGTTGCCGAAAATCTAGCAATTAAAAGAGCGAAAGAATTGTTTCATTGTGATTATGTAAACGTTCAACCCCACTCTGGAGCCCAAGCTAATATGGCCGTTTATTATGCATTATTAGAACCAGGTGATACCGTTTTAGGAATGAATTTAAATCATGGTGGTCATCTAACTCATGGCTCAAAAGTTAATTTTTCCGGCCGTTTTTATAATATTATCCCTTATGGGGTAAATGAAGATGGTTTGATTGACTATGACAAAGTCTTAGAACTGGCTTTAAAAGAAAAGCCTAAAATGATTATCGCTGGGGCTAGTGCTTATCCAAGGGCCATTGACTTTAAGCGTTTCCGGGAAATTGCTGATGCCTGTGGCGCTTATTTAATGGTGGATATGGCGCACATTGCTGGCCTTGTCGCAACCGGTTTACATCAAAGTCCTCTACCCTATGCTGATGTAGTTACGACTACCACGCATAAAACCCTAAGAGGTCCAAGAGGGGGGATGATTTTAGCAAATCAAGAGGCAGCAGATAAGTTTAATTTTAACAAAGCTATTTTCCCTGGTATTCAAGGGGGACCCCTCGAACACGTTATTGCGGCTAAAGCCGTTTGTTTTAAAGAAGCTCTCGCACCAGAATTTAAAACTTATCAAGAGCAAACTCTAAAAAATGCTAAAGTACTTGGCGAAGAACTGCTTAAGAATGGCTTAAAACTAGTTTCTGGGGGCACGGACAATCATCTCCTTTTAATCGATTTAAATGACTCTGCTTTAACCGGTCAAGAATTAGAAGAGCGTTTAGATAAAGCCCATATTACAGCTAATAAAAACACCATTCCCGGTGATAAAAGGTCACCTCGCATTACCAGTGGGGTTAGACTGGGAACTCCTGCTGTTACCACTAGAGGCTTTAAAGAAGAAGAAATGAAACAAGTGGCTAAAGCAATTGCTCTTGTCGCTGAAGATGAAAATAACATTCCCAAAGCACAAGAAATTATTGCCCTATTAACAACGAAATATCCTTTAATTTAATCATAAAAAAAAGAAAGCACTTTGCTGCTTTCTTTTTTTGCTCTTTGATACAATCAACTATGGTCTAAGACCTAAGCCACCTTCTAGAGTAAGGGTTTCACCAGTTAAATATTTAAAATCTGGGGAAGCAAGGGCTACACATGGACGACCAATTTCTGTTTCCACATCGCCATAATGTCCCATTGGCGGCATATGAACATTTGCTTTAAAGGCATCTGGATAGTCATTTTCAAACTTCTCTAATTGAGCAGTCCAAGCAAGTGGACAAATAACATTAACATTAATACCATCTTTGCCCCACTCTGTTGCTGCTACTCTTGACAACCCTCTAATTCCCTCTTTCGCTGCTGCATAAGAGCCTTGACCAAAGTTACCAAATAATCCAGCTCCGGAACCAAAGTTAATAACCGTTCCTTTGGTTTTTGCTAAATGAGGATAGCAAGCTTTCATGTAATAGTAGGTTGCATAAAGTCCTGAAAAGATTGCTAAATCAAATTGCTCTGTTGTTTGATCAGCAATCGTTACACCAGAATAAGAAGCCTGGGCATTATTAATTAAGACGTCAATTCTGCCAAATTCGGCAATAGCCTTATCAATTACATTTTGTACCACTTCTTCATTGTTGCTACCAACACTTACATCTGCTTGGACAGCAAGTACTTTTATTTTATAGTTTGCTTCTAATTCTTTTTTGGCATCTTCTAGTTTTTGTACATTTCTACCGGTAAGAACTAGATTTGCTCCTTCTTTTGCATAAGCTGTTGCAATACCATATCCAATTGAACCACAAGAGCCATCCTTTAATACTGCACGTCCGCCTCCTGTAATAATTGCTGTTTTATCTTTTAAAAATCCCATCAAAATACCTCCTTAATTTGCCGTTCTTCACTTGTTATAATAGCAAGTATTTCCTAATTTAACAATGGTAAATTTTTAACATACTAAAAAATTGACTTTTTATCAGATTTGGAGTAATCTTATAATATTGTGTAGCTTTATCGCATTAAACTGCAACGCTTTATAGCGATAGAGTGAATCTTAAAATCGGAGGAATTACTATATGAAATCAGACCATACCAAAAAATTTCACTCCCGCTGGGGCTTTATTTTAGCAACTGTTGGATCTGCTGTCGGAATGGCCAATGTGTGGGGCTTTCCTTATAAAGTAGGGGCCAATGGTGGCGGCGCTTTTTTGCTAGCTTATTTAATCTTTGTCGTTATCTTTAGTTATGTAGGTTTATCGGCAGAATATGCTGTCGGCAGAAGAGCAAAAACTGGAACATTAGGTGCTTACGAAAAGGCTTGGGAATCAGGCAATCATAAAACACTAGGAAAATATGTGGGTTGGCTACCTCTTGCTGGTTCTATGTGCATCGCCATTGGTTATGCTGTTATTATTGCTTACGTTCTAAAAGCTTTAATTGACTCCCTAACTGGTTCCATTATGAAAATTGATTCTGGTAAGTGGTTTGAAGGCTTTTCTTCCACTTCTTATAGCGTGGCACCTTTCCACATTATTATTGTTATTGGTACTTTGTTAACGTTAATGCTGGGAGCAAAAAGTATTGAAAAAACCAATAAAATTATTATGCCGATGTTTTTTATTTTATTTTTAGTTCTTGCTGTTCGAGTGGCCTTTTTACCCGGTGTATTAGAAGGTTATAAATTTATGTTTACTCCTGATTGGCAGTACTTAAAAGATCCTATGACCTGGGTCTGGGCGATGGGACAAGCGTTCTTCTCCTTATCCGTTACCGGTAGTGGCATGATTGTCTACGGCGCTTATCTAGGTGATGACGAAGATATTGTAAGCGCCGCCAAACAAACAGCACTTTTTGATACTATTGCCGGTATGCTAGCAGCCCTTGTTATTATTCCCGCTTCTTTTGCTTATGGCTTAGATGTAGGGGCCGGACCGGGACTCTTATTTGTAACATTACCAACCATCTTACAAGACATTCCTTTTGGTCAACTATTTGCCATTATCTTATATACAGCCATGATTTTTGCCGGTGTTAGTTCCTTGCAAAACATGTTTGAAGCCGTTGGTGAATCCTTGCTCCATAAATTTGGTAAATTAAATCGTAAAATCGTCTTAGTCATTCTTTGTGTCCTTTGTCTAGGCATTGGCATAAACATGGAAAAGATTAGTTCCTGGGGTCCTTGGATGGATATTGTTTCCATTTATATTATTCCAATCGGCGCTACTCTTGGTGCTTTCTCTTGGTTCTGGATTATGAAAAAGAAAGACTTATTGGAAGAAATCAATAAAGGCTCTAAAAAGAAAAAATATGGTAGCTTCTGGTACAACTTAGGCAAATATATTTATGTACCACTAGCCTTACTTCTTTGTATTATCGCCTTAGCAAAACATATATCCTTTTAAACTGGGCAGTCGCTAGCAGCGGCTGTCTTTTTTATTTCTTTCATCTTTTCGAAGTTTATTACCCAAAAAGAAGAAGAAATGGTATGATGAGACTATGAAAGGTTGTGATTTTTATGAGTATAAAATCAGCATATATGGTACCTCATCCACCCCTTATTATCCCCGAAATTGGCGATGGTAGGCAAAGAGGAATAGCTGATACCATCACCGCTTATGAAGAAGTGGGACAAGAAATTGGTAACCTAAAACCGGAAACTATTATCCTTATTTCTCCCCATCAAACTCTTTATCAAGATTATTTCCATATCTCACCAGGTACCAAAGCCTTTGGTGACTTTTCTCCTTTTCTAGCCGGTGATGTTAAGATGGAGCTTCCTTATGATGAAGATTTTACGAAAGCTCTTTCTACTCTTTGTAAAGAAGAAGACTTTCCCGCTGGAACTAAAGGGGAGTTAGAACCAAAACTAGATCATGGCACCATGGTACCCCTTTATTTTGTTAACAAGTACTGGCAAAATTATAAGTTAGTACGAATTGGTCTTGCCGGACTTTCTCTCGAAGAGCATTATCATTTTGGAGAATTAATTAACCAGGTAATTCGGGAGTTAAAACGAGAGGTGGTTATTATTGCGAGTGGCGATTTATCTCATCACTTAAAAGATAGCGGCCCCTATGAATTTACACCTGAAGGGCCTTTATACGACAAAGAAATTATGGCCATTATGGGCTCTGGAGATTTCTCTAAACTCCTTACCTTTACCGATAACTTTCTCAGAAAAGCCGGCGAATGTGGTCATCGTTCTTTTACCATTTTGGCGGGAATCTTAAGCCATACCCGAGTTGCTGCCAAAACTCTTTCTTATGAAGGTCCCTTTGGAGTTGGTTACGGCGTCGTTAAATACACGCCTTTAACCAGTATTAACCCTTATGTTCAACTAGCGAAAGAGACGATTAAAACTTATCTAGCTTCAGGCAATGCTCTGCCTTTGCCAAAAGGTCTACCTGATGATTTTTATCAAAGCCAGGCTGGCGTTTTTGTTTCTCTCAAAAAGGAAGGGCAGCTTCGAGGTTGTATTGGCACCATTTTACCCACCAAAGATTCTCTAGGGGAAGAAATTATCCAAAACGCCATTGAAGCCTCTGCCTTTGATCCCCGTTTTTTACCCGTTGCTCCAATTGAACTAGACAAGCTAGAAATAAGTGTCGATATTTTAGGACCTTTAGAGGCAATTACTTCTCTTAATCAACTCGATGTAAAGCGCTATGGTGTAATTGTCACAAAAGGCGGCAAGCGCGGCTTACTACTGCCGAATCTAGAGGGTGTTAATAGCGTCAAAGAACAAGTGGAAATAGCCAAGCAAAAAGCGGGTATTGAAGAGGATGAAAATTTAAAATTAGAACGCTTTGAAGTTATTCGCCACACCTAAAAGGAGGCTCTTATGAAACTAACTTGTCCTGTCTGTTTTCGCCACTGTCAACTGGCACCCAACCAATTGGGGTTTTGCGGGGCCAGAAAAAATAGTAACCAAGAAATTATTTGCGATAATTATGGTCGCATCACGGCTATGGCTCTTGATGACATTGAGAAAAAACCACTACGATTATTTTTCCCTGGTAGCAAAATTCTTTCTGTTGGTAGTTATGGCTGTAATTTACGCTGTGCCTTTTGTCAAAATTATGATATTTCCATGCAAACTCTGACGAATAAGGATACTATTTACCTCTCTCCTAATGCTTTATTAGAAGAGGCCATAAAGCAAAAGGCTTTTGGTAATATCGGGGCTGCTTTTACCTATAATGAACCATTAATTAGTTACGAATACGTTCTAGATTGTGCCAAACTCTTAAAGAAAAATGATTTGCAAGTTGTCGTCGTAACCAATGGCTGTATCTCGCCAGCCGTATTAGAAGTTCTTTTGCCTTTCGTTGATGCAATGAATATTGATCTAAAGGGTTTTAGTGAAGACTATTATAAAAAAGTCGGTGGAGACTTTGAAAGCGTCAAAGCTTTTATTAAAAAAGCTGCGCCAAAATGCCACATCGAATTAACCACCTTAATCGTGCCAGATGAAAATGATTCTGTAGCAGAAATAGAAAAAGAAGCAAAATGGATTGCTTCTCTCTCACCTGATATTCCTTTGCACCTGACGCGCTTTTTCCCTCGTTATAAAATGCTTGATAAAGAGGCTACGGATATTAAAGAGCTATTAGCCTTGGCTACCGTCGCCAGAAAGCATTTAAACCAAGTCTTTTTAGGTAATTGTTAATGCCTTCTTTGATAAATAATACAATCCGTTAAATGGTCATCCACCATACCTATTGCTTGCATAAAGGAATAGACTATGGTGGAGCCAACAAATTTAAACCCTCTTTTTTTCAAATCTTTGCTAATCTCATCTGACAAGGGCGTGGTAATAGGAACTTCTTCGCTACTTTTCCAGTGTCCCACAATCGGTTTATTATCCACATAGCGCCAGATATAAGTGTCAAAACTCCCAAATTCTTTTTGAATCTCTAAAAAGCTCTTAGCATTATTCACTGCTGCATTAATTTTTAGTTTATTGCGGATAATTCTCTCGTCTTTTAGTAGTTCTGCTATTTTATCTGCTGAATAAAGAGCGACTTTTTCTGGCTCAAAATTATCAAAAACTTCCTTAAAAGCTGCTCTTTTCTTTAAAATAGTAATCCAGGATAGTCCCGCCTGCATACCTTCTAAAATTAACATCTCAAACAATCCTCTTTCATCATGAAGAGGAACACCCCATTCTTTATCGTGATAAGCAAGATAGATTTCTTGATCTTTTGCCCAAGGGCAGCGTTTTATCTTTTCCAAAATATTCTCCTTTTTTTATATTCATAAAATAACAATAAAATAATTCTTTCTTGTGTTGATTAATGTTCTCGCTTATATTATCATACAACTACACATAGTTAATTATAAATTCTGACTATTTGAATAAAACTTACGGAGACGAAAGGAGATCTATTATGAAGGGCGATCCAAAATTGATTGACACACTTAATTCTCTATTAGCAGATGAACTAACCGCTATCAACCAATACATGGTTCATGCAGAAATGTGCGAGGACTGGGGTTATGGCAAATTACACAGCCTAATCGAGAAACGTGCCATTAAAGAAATGATCCATGCTGAACGATTAATCGGAAGAATTCTTTTCCTTGAAGGTACCCCCATTGTTACCGATTTAAAACACATCCACATTGGTGCCGAAGTTGCAAAACAAATAGACCATGATCACGACGCTGAAGCGGGAGCAATTAAAGCTTACAATGAAGCGATTATCTTGGCTGGCGAAGTAAAAGACTACGCGACTCGTGATATGTTAATGGAAATACTCGCTGATGAAGATCAGCACATTGATGAAATTGAAGAATTGCAAGATCAAATAGAACAAATGACCTTACCAATCTTCTTATCAACACTTACAAATTAGTTTTTCCTAATCCTCTAATAGAAAAGGTCGGCTTAAGATTTTGTTTAGGCCGATCTTTTCACGTCTATTTTATTTGCTGTAATCGTTCAAAAAGCTCTTTCGTCTCCTCTTTTGTCTCTTGATTTAAGACATAGACATTTTCGTCATCTTTCATAACAATGTATTCATCGTTTTTATTATAAACAAATAAGTAATATTTACCAAAGGCTTCATTCTTATAATTACCAGCGCTTACTTTAAGGTTCCCTTTGCCGCCAACACGGTCGCCGCGGTCAATATCACTTTCTAGAGTTATTTCCTTAATCCCCTGTAAATCAATCTTTTTATTCACTAGCGAGCCCGATTTTACCCGTAGATAATCATCCTTAAATTCATAGCTTATCTCTCCTCTAAATAAAAGTAGCACAACAATAAAACAAGCGACAAGGCCCAGTACTAAGGCAATAATGTTATTTCTACTGTGTTTTCTATGGTCTTCTTTTGTCATGGTTACTTGCGGTGGATTTTCTACTTTGGCGTAGGTATGGGCCAAAACCAGCATTACAGCTATAGCTAACATCATAAAAATAAAGAGAAGGGTTCCTAAAAGCGGATGTTCCTCGCCAAATTCATTCATTAGAAAAAGTGCAATAGCAAGAAAACCTAGTCCACTACCGGTCACTCTACCTAGCTTTTTTGCATCATATTTTGCCTTATCTCTTTTACTAGCCGTATTATAGCCAGCAATTAAAAAACTGCCTTTTCCACTCCATAAAATAATCGTAAGTATGGCAAAGATAATTGCCATTCCATTCAGAATATAATCACTCATAAGCCCCTCCTTAATCAAGATGTTGTGGTGATGATAAAAAGGACACTTCACCAAGAAGTGTCCTTTAATTATACTATTAATTTGGTTTTTATGCCATTGTCGATTTTGATTCCTACTTCAGCTCCTACTTGCAAAGAAAAGTTTTCTTGCTCTCTAATTAGAATAATATCTTCTCGTACACGAAGATAATATTGATTATAAAATCCTAAGAATTCGGATTTCGTAATGGTCCCGACTGCCTCAGAATTTTCTCTCTCCAAAGAGATACTTAAATCTTCTGGTCGACACTTTATTATTTTTCCACTTTTCGTAGTAAAAGTATTAATCGGTCCTAAAAAACCCATGGTGTATTCATCTTTGGGTTGTAAGTATACTTCTTTTGGTGAGCCAACTTGTGTTAATCTACCTTCATGCATAATCCCAATCTTATCAGCAATTACCATGGCTTCTTCCCGGTCATGGGTAACAAAAATAGTTGTAATTCCAAATTGTCTTTGAATCTCTTTAATTTCTTCCCGCATTTTAATTCGTAGTTTGGCATCTAAATTGCTTAAAGGTTCATCTAATAATAATACTTTAGGTCTAGTAATTAGGGCTCTAGCAAGCGCTACCCTTTGTCTTTGTCCTCCGGATATTTCTCCTACCCCTGCTTTAGCGTAGTCTTTTAAGCCCACCGCTTCTAGAAATTTAGTAGCTTCTTTTAGTGCTTCTCTTTTCTTATAACCTCTAAATTTAAGGCCGTACATAACATTTTTTTCAACTGTCATGTTCGGAAATAAAGCATAGGACTGAAAGACAGTGGAAACAGGTCTTTTTTGTGGATCTTCTGTCGTGATATCTTCACCTTCAATTAAAATTCGACCACTGTCAGGTTTTAAGAAACCGCCAATCATCTTAAGGGTGGTGGTTTTCCCACAACCTGAAGCACCAAGAAGGCAAAGAATTTCTCCCTTTTCTACGCCAATCTCTAGTTCTTTTACTACTTTATGATGATCAAAACTTTTACTAATCTTATCCAATGTTAGAAACATAAGGTGCTCCTTTCTTTTTTCCTTTGGTTAAACCAATAAACAACAAATTCACCACGACGGTGCAAAAAATCAAAACAGTAGAAATCATCGAGGCTTCCGCATATTTTCCCGTATTAATCGCATCAAACAAGGTAAATACGGCGATTTTTTGACCTGGCGTCACCAAGAAAATAACTGCTCCTGCTGTTACCATTGCACTAGTAAAATTATTGACAAAGCCTACCATAAAGGCATTTTTAATATTAGGTAAGATAATATCCTTTAAGATTTGGGGCTTTGTTGCCCCTAAGTCAGCTGCTGCTAAATCTAACTCTGTGGATAATTGGGTAAGCGAAGCCGAAGTTACTTTGGTAGTAATTGATAATTGTTTAAAAATCATATTGAGGACAACGATCACCGCTGTTCCCGTTAGTTTAAGAGGCAGACTATTAAAAGCTAAGATGTAGCCAATCCCAAAACAAGAACCAGGAATCATATAGGGAATGGTTACCACAAAATCCCAGAAACTACCTAGATAAATTTTTCTGCGGTCAATATAATAAGAAAGCAATATGCCAATAAGGCTGCCCACTAGAGCCACAATTAAGGCATAAGTAATGCTACGAATAAACGTGTCTGCACTGCGATTCATCATATTTTGAAAGGGTTCTAAGGAAAAATGTCGTTTCCCCTTTTTTAACTTACTAAAACTATTCAGGAAAATAGACCCATATTGTAAGGTCATTACACTATAAAAAAGCAAAGATAATGCGATTATCAAAAAACCAATGAAGCCACCCGGTCGATACTCAGCCTTTTCTACCTTGGCTTCACTATTTTCCCGGGCTAACCAGCGCTCATTCTTTTTCATTAAGTAACGATAAAAAATAAAAACTATAATGGCCGGCACTAAGAGCAAAACATTCATGGCTGCGCTTTTTTCTAAATTCGAAAAGCCCACTAACTGCATATAAATTGCCGTTGCAAGATTTTCATATCTTCCCCCTATTACCACCGGCGTACCATAATCAGCCATCGAGCGAATGAACGAAAGTAAAAAGCAAACGAAGATTGCTGGTTTAATTAAGGGCAATAAAACCAATCTATAGGTACTCGAATTTTTCCCGCCTAAATCTTTAGAAGCCTGTAATAAATTTCCATCGACTCGGTCTAATAAACCGATTAATAATAAGGCATTTAAAGAAGAAAAATAAATAGTTTGCATAATAACAACGCCGATAAAGCCATAAGGATTTAAGGAAAGGCCTAAAAGTCCATGGGTAATACTGCCTCTTCTCCCAAAGAGTTGAATATATGCAAGTGAAGAAACAAAAGGCGGTGATACCATGGTAATCAATAAAAAGGTGGAAAATATAGCTTTCGCTTTAGGTTTTAAAAACACCACAAAAGAAGCCACCGCCACTGATAATAGGGTAGAAAATACTCCTGCTAAAAAAGCCACAAAAACGCTGTTCCATAAAAGCTTTTTGTTCTTACCAAACAATTCCTGATAAATAGAAAAACTTATGCCTGTTGGGGTTTTAACACTGCGCAAAACCACACATAAGATAGGATATAAAATAAATAATAAAATTGCTACAATCAAAACAATAATCATTAATTTATCAATAATGATAAAAAGGCGGGAGCCTTTTGACTGCTCCCGCGTAATTTTAACTTCTTGCTTACTCTTCACCTTTGTCTCCCATTAATGTTTCCCATTTTTCCAGGATAGTATCTCTTTGTGAACCAAATAAGGATAAATCTTCTTTCATCAGCTGTGCTTGATCAAAATCAAGTTCTAAACCTTTTAGTTCTGGTTTTACTAAAAGTGTAGTATTTTTCTTATCAATTCCAGCTAACATTACTTGATTTTCATCATCACTAAAGAACCATTCAATAAAAGCTTTTGCAGCTTTGGTATTATCTGCATTAGCAAAAGCTGCTACTCCTTCTGGTACATAAGGCATGCCATCACTTGGATAAATTACTTTAACATTAGCACTTTCTTCCAATTCATCAAGAGTACCATCTAGATAAGTAATACCAATGGCCACTTCGCCAGCTGCTACTTTTGTGCTTGGATCTGATCCTCTTTTTGAATAATAAGCAACATTTTCATTTAAATCTTCAAAATATTTCCAGCCTGCTTCTTCACCTTTTTCTTGAAGTAGCGCATTTACTACCGCATAGTTTGTTCCTGAAATTGCCGGATTTGACATCAAAATCTCACCCTTATATTGTGGATCTGTTAAATCATCCCAACTTTTTGGTTCTTCTAAACCTTTTTCTTTTAAGATGTCTTCATTAACAATAAAGCCAACAACAGTAAGGCCTTTAGAGAAATAATAATTGTCACTATCTTTGTATTCAGGGGCTAAGTCTTTGCTTGCAGCAAAATCAACTTGCTCTAATAAATCATTTGCTTTTGCATCCATAAAAGCATCAATGCCGCCACCAAACCAAAGATCAGCTGCTGGCGTGCCACCCTCAGCTTTTAGTTTTGAAAGTACTTCTCCAGAAGACATAGAAATAAACTCTACTTTAGGACCCACCTCTTCGGTGTATTTGTCAAAAAGTGGTTGATATTCTTCACTGGTTGTAACAACTTTTAATGTTCCCTCTAACTTCTCGGTGGCTGCTTCTTTCTGAGAATCGGTTTCCTCTGTCTTTGTATCTTCTTTTACTTCTTCTTTTTTACCACAGGCTGCCAAACTAAAAACCATGGTTACCATTAGCAAAAGAGCAATAATTTTCTTTTTCATCTCTTATTTCTCCTATATTTTTTTGAATTTCTTTTTATATAGTAACATTTTTAATGAAAAAGGTCTTATTGTTGTTTTCGATACCGATTCATCTTTTATAGTTTTTATCTATTAATGTTTTTACCGCTTCTCCTGGGCTAAGTAGGAAGCACCTAAAGCCCCTGCATACTTTCCCAACTTTTGGTTTTTTACTTCTTGCTTTAACTTCCTACTTAAAAGAGTGGCGAAAAAATCATTTTCGCTTAAACCTCCGGTTAAAATTAGATTAGCTGGGAGGTTTTTCTTTCTACTAAGTTGTGCTACCTTTTCGGCTACAGAGTCAACAATTCCGGCAGCAATATCTTCTCTTTTTCTGCCTTCCCCAATATAGCTAATAATTTCCGATTCTGCAAAGACTGTACATAAGGAGCTAATGGGTAGCACCGTGCCACTTTCTGCTAATAAGAACAGTTCGTCTAACCCAATTCCTAGCCGATTAGCCATAACTTCTAGAAATTTTCCGGTACCAGCTGAGCATTTATCATTCATAATAAAATCACTTACTAGGCCTTGCTCTAAAATAATGCACTTGGTGTCTTGACCACCTACATCGATAATACCACATGAATCACCTGCTAGCTCTTTACCGCCGCGCCCGTGACAAGTAATCTCCGTTATAATATGATCTGCATAATCTACTGCTATTCGCCCATACCCGGTAGCCACCACCTTGACATTATCTGCTCTTACATCGATGTTTTCTTCTAAAAGATGCTCTCGAATCGCCTCTGCTGTTTCTTTACTACTCCAACCAGTTGGTACTACAAATTTTTCTTCTAAGTCTCCTCGCACCACAACCTTTGATGCGGTAGAGCCAATATCAATTCCTACATAAAACATTTTCTTCATCCTTTAGCAGTATTTATCCCTTTGCGGGTTAATGTCTTCTTCTATCTCCACTATTTTTTCAATACTAATTTCTTTACCCTTAATAGTCTCTTGAATCTGTCGCAAATTTTCTTTTTTGACAATTAAAGAAACTCCACAACACTTACTAGCGCTTCTTGGTGTTGGAGCAATTTTAGCATAGATTGTTTCTTTCCTTAATTCTCGGTAGAGACGCATCGCATTATCGTGATTAGGAAATAAAATATAATTCATCATCATTAATTATTTAGCATCTCGATAAAAGCGCTAATTCTTGTTCTTAATTGTTGGGCATCACTATCTGTATAATCAGTTTCAATACCTAGTACCGGAATGCCGGCTTCTTTCATGGCTCTTTCTACTAAGAATCCTTCTGTATCATATAAATTACAAAATTTAAGGTTTACATCGATAATACCATCTACTTTATACTCCTTAGCCAGTCTTAAAATATCATCGATTCTACCCGTATTGGGGGTAAAACAAGCACAATTAATCTTCATGTAACGTTCTGCTAAGGCTTCGATTTCTTCATCTATAGTCTCTGCTTTTTCATCCACAAAATTTTCAAAATAACGAGTTCCCGTGCAGGTTTCTTCACAGACTACAATTGCTCCACTGGTTTCAATTAATTGGTGAAGTTTCCAGTTAGGAATTGCCATTGGCGTACCCGTTACCATAATTCGTTTATCTCCTTGTTTACAAACGCTAACGCCATTTGTTACTCGCTCTTCTAGCTCATCACAAAGCTTATTTGTCATGGTTGCAAAACGAACCGGATCATCATAGAAAGCAATTTGGGAAATCAATAAAACATCTCTTCCGCTAATAGGCACATTTTCTTCTTTTCTAAAGTTATAAAGTCTTGCTAATGCTCTTCTCTTATCACCAATAATTTTAATACTTTTCTTTAGTGATTCAGCGGTAATTTTATTTCCGGTTTCTTTTTCAACCATTTCCATTAAAGATCTTATTTCTTCTTCCCAAGCCTTGATGTCTTTTGCTCGCTTCATTTGTGGTAAATCCATAACATACATAGGAACATCTTCCCCCAGAATTTCCCAGGCTTTTTTCTTACCGTCACAAGTTGTTTCTCCTATATATACATCCGCAATCCTAAAAAATGGACAGGTCCGATCAAGTCTTGCTCCTACAGAAGCTTTAATTAGTGGACAAGTATTGGTTGGCAGTACCTTTTCTCCCCCTGGCACCCAAAACTGAGAGCCACCACAAAGTCCAGTAGCAATTCCCTTAGCGGCAATAATTACTTCATCTGGTACATAAACACAGAAGGTCCCAAAAACTTTGGTGCCGTTTTTTTGTGCTTCGATAAGCTCCGCTGGTCTAATGCCATGAATATCCGCAACCACCATATCAAAGAAATCCATACTTTCTGGTCTGTTCTCTTGTGATAAGTAAACATCCCCAAATGCTTGTGGCAAAACATCACATAAGACATCATGCATTTCCAAATCCATTCCTAGTTCTTTCCACATTGTTTGATTATCAGCCATTTTATCCTCCTTAGTAATATATATTTTCCTATTACCATACTAGCACTATGGTGGATATTCGTCTTATTGTTGTTTTGTATCGTTGCCGGCAATTATTATTTTTTTCTATAGAGAAACTATTTCTCTAATTGCCTTTAGACACGTAAGTACTTCCTCTTCTTGATTAAAAGCACCAAAAGAAAAGCGTACCGTTCCCTCTGGAAAGGTTTTTAAACTTTTATGAGCCATTGGTGCACAGTGAAGACCTACTCTCGTTAAAATTTGGTATTCACTTTCTAATTGATAAGCGACCCTAGCATTATCTCTTCCCTTAAAATCAAGCGAGACCACCGCTCCTCGACCAGCTATACTTTTCTTACCAACAATCCTTACTGCTGGTATTTCTTTAAGTCCTTCTAAAAACTGCTTTGTTAAGTTCATCTTCTCTTGATGAATTGCTCTTATTCCTCGTTTTTCTAAATATTCTAAAGCTTTATTTAAACCCAAGATTCCTGGCAAATTTAAGGTACCGCTTTCAAAACGATCGGGTAAAATTTCCGGCATTTGTAATAAATTAGAAAAACTGCCTGTTCCCCCACTAATCAGAGGCTCAATCTCTTTTTCGCCTTTTTTTGAAAGCATAAAACCGCCGATTCCTTGTGGTCCTAAAAGTGCTTTATGTCCAGTAAAGGTTAAAAAGTCAATCCCCTCTTCTTCCATGTTAATAGGTAAGTC
Source organism: Candidatus Dorea intestinavium (assembly GCA_019113475.1). Classification (GTDB taxonomy): domain Bacteria; phylum Bacillota; class Clostridia; order Lachnospirales; family Lachnospiraceae; genus Aequitasia; species Aequitasia intestinavium. Next base: position 28,916 of record DXHJ01000106.1, read on the forward strand.
TCCTGCTGATTGCGCCGTATCAAGAATAAACAGTAAATTCCTTTCCCGGCAAATTTGACCAATTTCTTGAATGGGCATAATAGTCCCACAGACATTGGAGGCTTGTAGCATCACTACGGCTTTCGTATTGTCCTTAATTAGCTCGTTAATATCGGAGGCTTTAATGCTTCCTTCCTCATCTGCTTGAAGGAGATCAAAACTTACACCCTGTTCTTTTAATTGTGTTAAAGGACGCATTACCGCATTATGTTCCATGCTGCTAGTTATAATATGGTCTCCTTTTTTTAAGACACCTTTTAAAACCATATTTAGTGAATAAGTAATATTAGGGGTAAAAATCACATTTTTTGAATGTTTACAGCCAAATAGACGCGCTAACCGTTCTCGACACTCTAATACTTCTAATTCCACATTATAAGAGCCTTCATAATTTCCTCTATTAATATTAAAGGCCCCTTTTTCAATAAAATCAGCCATGACTTTACCAACTCCCGGGGCTTTAGGAAATGAAGTGCTACCATTGTCAAAATTAATCATCCTTTTTTCCTCCCTTTCTTGCCCTCATTATAACAAAAAAAAGACACTTTCATAGAAAATGTCTTTTTAATCTTAATTTAGCGAATGTAAACATCTAAATGATTGCCACTGGTGCCTCGATCATAAATTTTTCCTTGATAACCAAAAGGTGTATCATAAACGGTTCCCATGGGGGCTGAGCCAGCTAAACAGATATAGCCAGATCCATCACTTACGTATCCATCAGCATTAACATGTCTGCCCGGTATCTGAAGTGCACCACCTGGTAAAACGCTTTGTGAGTAATAAGTAAAAGTATAACCATTCCAGTTAATTCGACCAGCTCGCATAAATTGTGCCAAGCTATAAAGAGCACTGCTTCCTGATGAACCATTTTCTTCTGGTTGTACCGGTGTTGGTGTTGGCTCAGGAGTCGGTGTTGGTTGTGGTGTTGGTTGGATATTATTGTTTTGTTCCTCAGATTTAGTCGGTTCTTCTTTTTTGCTTTCTTCTTTCTGAGAAACACTAGGAGAAGAAACCTGAGCTAATTGTTGTGCTTTTTTAAGTTCTTCTTCTAAAGCTTTCTTTTGTTTTTCTTGTTCAATCGCACTGTTTGTAGAAGCTAAAGTCTTCTCAACACTTTTAATTTTGTTATCAAGACTTGTTTGTAATAAGGCCAATTCACTACGCTTTGTTTGAAGCTCTTCATCTTTTGTCAGAACTTCTTCGTAGATTTCTTTATACTTTTCAAGCATATTATGATCATACTCAGTAATGGCTTGTGCATACTCTACATTTGTTTGAATGGCTGCCAAACTATTTGATTCAACAATTGTTTCTAACATTGCATGGGGTCCGTTCTCATACATGTAGCGAATCCTAAGCTTCATATCTTCGTATTGCTTTTGCTTCGTTGCTTCAGCTTCTGATAAAGAGGCTTTTTGGCTCTCGATTTCAGCCGCTGTCTCTTGCATCTTCGTTGTAGCTTCCGATAATTCAGCTTCTAATGTACTTAATTGATTATTTAGACTGCTGGCTTTTTTCTCTAATTCGGTTGCAGAACCGGTACTAGAAACACTTAAAGCCAATATTATCACCATAGTAATCATTATAAAAGAACGGAAAAAATGGGTTCTTATTTTCATGATTTATGTATCCTTTCATATTAGCGGTCTTTCTATAATACAACTTATTAGGCAAATGTGCAAGTTTTTGTGCATATCGTGCTACCTTTAGCGCCTTAAAAAGACTTGTTATAATATTTATCTATCAATAATCTCACCTATAGATAAAACCTATTTTACACTTTCGTTAGCGATGTATATAGTAGAATATATTATGAATTGGATAAGAAAAAATAAGAAAATAATCATCTTTATTGCCCTGTTTTTTAGTGTTTTTCTACTTAATAAAATATTGAATTTGTCAGGTTATCTAGATATTCTAGATCATCTGGCTTTTTTGGAGCGTCTTATTAAAGACAATATTATTTTTGCTCTGCTTATTTATATCGGATTAACTATAATAGGTTCCGTTTTATTGGCACTTCCTGGCATTACTTTTGCCATTGCCGCTGGCCTGCTATTTGGTCCGTTTCTAGGCACCCTCGCTTGCACTATTGCTGCTACCCTTGGTGCCATTGCTTCCTTTATCATTGGAAGATTCTTTTTAAAAGATGGTCTGAAACCTTTCATTCAAAAGAATGACTATCTAAACCGTCTGCTTTTTAATAATAATAGTAAAAATGATCTCTTTATTTTAATGATTACAAGGCTCGTTCCGCTTTTTCCCTATAATTTACAAAACTTTGCTTATGGGATTACGGATATGAAGTTATCCACTTATGCAATATTTTCCTTTCTTTTTATGATTCCTGGTACGGCCATGTATACCATTGGGGCCGCTGGGATTGCGGATAAAGAAAATAGAGGATTACTAATTACAATTACTATGGTTTTAGCTGTTGCTATGATTATTTTGGGCCGCTATTTGAAGAAAAAATTTGTCAATACGGAGAACCTCCATGAAGAGAAATAGAACCCTTGATACTTCTTTATGTATCCATTGTAAAAAGTGCACAGAAAATTGCTTGTTTTTAACAAAATACAACTTAGATTTTGGAGACAGCAAACAAATTAATGACCTTGCTTATCACTGTTATCTTTGTGGAAAATGTACTGAAGTTTGTCCTGTAGGAATTGATGGTCGAGAAGTTATTTTAAGAGCAAGACAAAAAGCAGTAAGAAAAAATAAAGGTAAAATTAAAGGCTATCACTTTCTGCGGCTAGAAAAGCAAAACTATATTTTCAAAAATTATAAAAGGGCAAAGGGAAAAATTATCCTTTTCCCTGGGTGTAATTTTCCGGCTTTTTACCCGGAAACAACGAAATGCCTTTATACTTTTTTAAAATCCCATTTTAAGATTGGGATTGCCTATGACTGTTGTGGTAAACCGATTGCTGAACTTGGCTTAGAAAAAGAAGCTAATGAAATTATTGCCAGACAAAATCGTTATTATAAAGAAAATAACATTGCGGAAATTGTCGTCCTTTGTCCTAATTGCTATTACTATCTTTCCCCTTTATTAGAAGTAAAAGTTACGAGTATTTATGAAAAACTTCACGAAATCGGCTTCAAGGGCACTATCAAAGAAGATATTTTTAATTTATTTATTCCTTGTCCTGATAAAGAATCCCTTAAGTGGAAAAAGGAAATCCTCCCCTTTTTAGACGGTGAGGTAAAAGATATTTCCGGAATTCAATGCTGTGGTGTCGGCGGTTGTGCTCATCTAACTGAGCCGGAACTTTCAAAAACTCTACTGGAAAATTTAAAAAAGAAATCTTTAGAAAACGTTTATACCTATTGTGGAACTTGTGGCGGCAATATTTCTCGATCTGGCGCTAAAGAGGTTCACCATCTTTTACCAGAACTATTAAAAACCAGAGAAGTTGCTGATATTAAGCACTCCTTAGTGAATAGAATAAAAACAAAATATAAATAATAAAGGAGATTACAAATGAATACTTATTACAATCCTGAAGACTTAGCAAAATTTGGAACGATCGGAGAAAAGGCCCCAAGCCTTGCCGAAAAGTTTTTTGATTACTACGGCGATGTTTTCGCTGAAGGTGCTTTAACTGCTCGCGAAAAAGCTTTAATCGCCCTTGCTGTAGCAACGGCCATTCAATGCCCTTATTGCATTGATTCTTACACTAACACTTGTTTAAACATGGGTGTAGACGAAACTCAAATGACCGAAGCCATTCATGTAGCAGCAGCAATAAGAGGCGGTGCTACCTTAGCTCACGGCGTGCAAATGAAAAATATTGTCAAGAAATTGGAGTTATAATCTTATGAGTGATGTAATGGATTTTAATGAGCATTTAATCGCTTCTGATTATGCTTATACTGCTAAGAATTTAGATGTTATGCAAATGAACTTAGGAAAGCTTTGTAACTTAAGTTGCAAACACTGCCACGTAGAGGCTGGGCCAAAACGTACCGAAATCATGCCTTGGTCTGTTATGGAAGCTTGTCTTTTAGTTTTCGAGAAATATAAAATGAAAACCATCGATATTACCGGTGGTGCTCCAGAAATGAACCCTAATTTTGAAAAGCTTCTGCGAAAGGCTGCCAAGATTTCTTCTCATGTCATTGTCCGGACAAACTTAGTAATTTTAAAAGAGGAAAAATACGCTCATTTTCTCGATTTATATAAAGAGCTTAAGATAGAGGTTGTCTGCTCTCTTCCTTATTATCGTCCTGATACTATGAACCGAGTCAGGGGAGATGGAACTTTTGAAACTTCTATCGAAATCTTACAAAAATTGAATCAATTAGGTTATGGCAGGGAAGAGGGACTGGTTTTAAACCTTGTCTATAATCCCTCAGGTGCTTTCTTCGCTCCGCCCCAAGAAACTATGGAAGCCGAATACAAATACCATTTAAAGAAAGATTTTGCTATTGATTTTAATCATCTTTTTACCATTATTAATAATCCCGTGGGACGTTTTGGTGCTTTCCTTAAAAGAAGTGATAATTATGATGGTTATTTAAAGAAACTAGAAGAAAGCTTTAATCCGGCTACACTTGAAGGCATGATGTGCCGTTTTCAATTATCAGTAAGCTATGATGGTTCTGTTTATGACTGTGATTTTAACCAAGCAATTGACTTAAAAATCACTTCTGATAAGACCATCTTTGATCTTGTTTGCGAGGATTATTCTCCTCGTAAAATACAATTTAAGAATCACTGTTATGCTTGCACAGCTGGTCAAGGATCAAGTTGTGGTGGTGCTACAAATTAGGAGAAAATTATGACAAAAAATGATATAAATACGGCTTTTGCCGAGGGAACCGATTGTTCCCAGCTTGTTTTGGAAGCCTTTGCTGATAAACTAGCGATGGATAAAGATTTAGCTCATCGCATTTCTGCTGCTTTTGGTGCCGGCATGCATCAAGGTGAAACTTGTGGCGCAGTAACTGGCGCCGGTATGGTTTTAGGCCTTAAATATGGAAATGACAAAGAACTTTTGCTCACAAAAACAGAAGAATTTAGAAACCAAATAGCTAAAAAATATAATTCTTGCATGTGCAAAGGGATTCTTGGCTATGATATTAGTAAAGAGGAAGAGCGAGCAAAAATACTAGAAGAAAATTTATTGTTTATCACTTGCCCAGCTGTAGTTTTAGATTCTATTGAAATTTTGGAGAAGCTTTTATAATGAAAAAAGCCATTATTATTTTTACTAGGATACCAGCAGAAGGAAAAACAAAAACTCGGCTTATGCCGAGTTTTTCTCCTAAAGAATGTAAAGACTTTCATATCGCTACTTTAAGGGACCTCTATGATGTTTGTGCCTCTTGCAAAAAAGACATTATTCTTAGTTACCTAGCAGATGGTGATTTTGCCTCTTTTAAAGCTTTGTTCCCAGCAAATGTAAGATTTATCCCCCAAAGAGGAACTAATCTTGGTGAACGTATGTACTATGCTTTACTTGATGCTTTACAAGTCTATGATTGTTGCCTTCTTTTAGGAACCGATGTGCCAGAAGTTAGTAAAAAAGATTTAAAGCAAGCCTTTTCTTTTTTAAAAAATAAAGACGTTGTTCTCGGTCCCACTTTTGATGGGGGGTATTTTTTAGTTGGCATGAAAAAGCCTATTAAAGAACTTTTTAAAGATAAAACTTATAGCCATAGTGAAGTGTTTAAAGAAGCTTATGACTCTGTCACTCCTAATTATTCGGTAGGAATTTTAACAAAAAAGCATGATATGGATACGCTGGCAGATATCAAAAGTTACAGAAAACGTTTACAAACAGCTTCTTCTAAACATTATACTTTTACTCGAACACAAAAATTCCTAATAAAAAAAGAGCTGATTTCCATTATTATCCCCATTTATAATGAAGAAAAAACTATTAAGGACTTACAAAAACAATTGTGGCCGCTTAGAAAAGAATGTGAGATCATCTTTGTTGATGGCGGCTCAACTGATTTAACTAAAGAATTAATTTATCCCGATTTCACTTTACTTTTCTCCGGTAAAGGAAGGGCTAATCAAATGAATGCTGGCGCCAAAATAAGTCATGGTAGCATCTTATTTTTTCTTCATAGTGATAGTTTTTTGCCTGCTAACTTTTTAACTGAAATTAGAAAAGTTATGATTGGTCATTCCTTTGGTGGCTTTGGTATTTCTTTTCTCTCTAAGAGCCCTTTAATGCGCATCAATGAGCATTTATCTAATAGACGAATGAAAAGAGGAATTATCTTTGGCGATCAAGGGATTTTTATTGACCGTACTCTTTTCTTTAAGATTGGCTTGTATCCTAATATTCCCATTATGGAGGATTACCAGTTATCTCTAACCTTAAAAAGCCTAGGAATTCGTCCCGGATTTGCCACTAAAACAATTGCAACTTCCGCTAGACGTTATCCCCAAGGCTTTTTAAAGAAACTTTTATTAATGGCTCAGATGGCAAGACTTCGTTCCGCTTATCGAAACGGAGTTGCCCCCGATTTAATTGCTAAAAAGTATAAAGACATCCGTTAATGTTTTATTGTTCCTTCTTTTTTTTATCACGGTCTTGATAAATTTTTCGTAAAAGAAAGACAAAGGCTGATAGCGCAAAAAGAATAAAGAGACCTGTTACCAACATTTTTGCTCCACCAGTGAGCATGCCACCTACATAGGAATAAATAATCGTTGCTGGTAGCTGGCCAATTCCTGTAGCAATAAAAAACTGGAGAAAAGACATACCCGTAAGCCCTGCCGCGTAACTTACTATATCAAAGGAGACAAAGGGTAGAAGCCTGGCAATTAGAATGCTTTGCTTACCGTATTTGTTAAAAAACTTATCGATACTTTCTAAGGCTCCTTTACTTGTTAGCTTGATTACAACGTCACGACCTAGTACTCTGGCAATAAAAAAGCAAAGCGCTGCTCCGGCCATAGCACTACTCCAGGATAAAATTGCTCCTTGCCACCAACCAAATAGATTAGCATTGGCAAAAGTCAAAAGGAAAGCGGGTAGAGGTGCCACGACAGATTGTAAAATCATCAATAAAAAGGAGATCGCTGCCGCATAAGCCCCATAGGAAGCCACAAAATTTTTAATAACCTCAAAGTCACCGGTTGCAAACATAGCAAATATTTTATTTGCTTCCTTTTTTACAGAAGGGACTAAAAAATAGCTTAAAATAGACGCTAAAATAAGTAGGATTACCATAATACGTAGGGTCCATTTTCCTTTTTTAACAGTTTCCTTATTCGTTTCTTTCATTTCCTTTATCTCCTTTTTTTACTAAAGCTCATACCTAGTATATTTTAACTGACTCGCTTCGTCTAATCGGTATTTTGAATATCTTGCTTTTATTAATAGATTTCTTAAATAAAACTTACCAAATAATATCTTATGGAGGAATTTCTTATGACAATTGACCCTTTAATTACCCGCTACTTAGAAAGTGACTTCTTTAAAAGCAGGCTAAAAATCCCCACTAAAGCTAATGTCTCTTGGGACTTCCTCGCTCAAGGAGAATACAACCTAAATGTGGTTTTTCTTCATCCTGTTACGAAAAAGAACTATGTCTTACGCATGAATTTTGGTAGTCAAATGGATTTAGAAAGCCAACTTCGTTATGAAGCAAATGCGCTTAAACTACTAGCTAAAACGAAAAGGACCCCGCTTCTCTATCTGCTTGATGATAGCAAAAAAGTTATCGAAACAGATGTTTTAATTATGGAATATCTGCCGGGAGAACCTTTAAATTACCACACAGACATTCCTTTAGCCATGGAGATATTAGCCGATATCCATAGCTTAAAATTACCCCAAAATCATGGCCTTGTTACACCGTCTTCACCCGTTGAAGCAATCCTTTTAGAGTGTCGTAAAATGTTTTCTCACTACGAGACTTCTTCTCTAGCAAAGCCGCAAGTAGTGACAAGGGTAAAGCAAATGCTGAATCATTTGACAAAAAAAAGTAAAAGTCTATCAATAACTTCTACTCCCTATCGTTGCCTTATTAATACTGAATTAAATAATACTAATTTTCTAATTAACGGAGCAGGCAAAGAAAACTATCTAATTGACTGGGAAAAACCTATTTATGCTTCTCCCGCTCAAGACCTTGGTCATTTTTTTGCCCCTACAACCACTTTTTGGAAAACTGATGTGTTTTTAAGTCCTAAAGAGATTAATAAGAATATTGATTACTATATTGCAAGGGTTGACAATCGTTTTCCCACTTCTTCTTTAAAAGAAGAAATCAATACATATTTAGAAGTCACCTGTTTAAGAGGCATTACTTGGTGTGCTATGGCTTTTGTTGATTACAATAGTGGTGAAAAAAAACTGACCAACGAATCAACCAGATTAAAACTGGGTCAATACATTAGTCAGCAATTCTTAGATAAAATTGAAACTTCTTATTTAGTTTAGCTGCGCTTACTTTTCAAAAGCTGCCTTTGCATCTGCACCTTTGGCACCATCTTTAATAATGAAAAGTTGATCCGCTTTAAATCCAGCATCTTGTAACAGAGATACTCCTGTTTTTGCACATTTGTTACCACTGTAACACATGAAATAGACAGGTTTTGCTGGATCAAGATCATTAGACATTTCTACAAGTGACTTTTGAAGTTTTACATCTTCAACATCAGTAAGGTCGGAATGAAGAGAACCTGCAAGGTGACCTGCCTCAAAGTTTTCATCATCACGAACGTCAATGATTTGCGCATCTTTGTCAGCGATTACATCTTTTGCTTCGGCATATTGCCAGTCAATGTTTTCATCAACACGACTTGTTGTAAGTGCATTTTTCATCTTTGCAAGTGCTTTAGCGCCACCTTCAACGGTATAGATTAAATCTTTATCAATGCCAGCATCTTCTAAAACGCCTGTAGCTTTTTGTGCTCCACGTTGTCCGCTATTGCAAACAATATAAATTTCTTTACCATCCATTAGCTTATCTTTAGCATAAGTTGTCATTTTTTCAACTAATGATTCGTCTTCTAATGGGAAGATTGGGCACCATTGTGAATTAATAAGTCTGCCTTCTACATAGTTATCCCATTCTCTTACGTCAAGAATATGAGTCTCGCCAGCTTTAGCTGCTTTTAGTGCCTCGTCGGCAGAAACATATTGCCATTCGCTTTCTTCTTTCGCATCGTCCGTTTTAGCACTTTCTTCGGTTTTCGTATCTTCTGTTTTTGCTTCCTCTTTACTACCACATCCCATAGCCAGTGTACCAGCTAAAAGAATTGTCGCACCTAATAATACTATTTTTCTTTTCACTTTCTTCATCCTCCTTATTATCGGGCTTTAGCCACTCCCTAGGTATTATAGTAAGTACTTACTTTAACCGCAAGTAGCTTAAAGAAAGTGATAATCGTTATTTTTGATAAGTAAATATTTTAATAGTTCATTTCTATAACTGTTTTTCATCTTTACGGATAATAACATTTGCTACCATAAATAACATGTTAATAGCAATGGCAATAATAATAACCGCCATACCACCTTTAATGCCGGTATGCTTTGCCACGGTTCCGACAATACTTGGCATAATAATTGCCCCAAAGCTGCCAATGGTAAGAAGCATTCCTAGGCAAGTTGGGTATTCTTTGACAACGTCGCCAATGCTGGCAATCGTAGTAGCATAGATTCCGGCCATGAAAAGGCCTACCCCGACAACACCAATAGAAGTAATCACCGAATGGTGAACAAATAATAAAATTAAAGCAAAGATTACGTAACCAATACTAGTACCTAATAATAAATATTGCTTTTTAATTTTTGTCGAAACAAAAGCGGTTAGTAGTCTACCAATTAAAATAACCAGCCACAAGACACTAGTCATTACTTGGGAAAACTGGCTACTTAAGATGCCTGAATCTTGTAAATAGGTAACAAGCCAACCATTAATGGATTGCTCTGCACAAAGGTAAAAGAAAATAATTCCAGTTGCGACAATAAAATATTTATTCTTTAAAAAGGACCAATCAGTTTTTGATCCATCTTTTGCTGCTGGATAGTTATTTGGCACATTCATAAAGAAAACAATCAGTAAGGATGTTAAAATCAAGGCTGCTTCAGTCAACGCCATGTACATCCAGTTGTGAGGATTGTTCTTGGTGAAAATAAGCACTAAAAAGGGTGCTAGAAATGCGCCAATAGAAAAAACTGCATGTAATAAATTTAGCGCCCAAGCTTTACCTGTTGCTACTTCATTGACAACCGAGTTGTTAAAGTTACTAACTGCTCCACGGTTTACGCCGGTAAAGAAAAAGGCTAGGATTAGTAAAGCTGGATTTGACGTTCTGGTCATTAAAACAAACGCAATAACACCAAAAGTACCTAAAAATATCAATGTATTCTTTCTACCAAATTTAATCGGTAAAATACCGCCTAAAAAACTAGATACTAAATTACCAATGGCGTGAGCAGAAACAAGAAAACCACCGATTTGATAATCTAAACCATAGGTATCACGAATAAAGGGTAGAAGTGAACCGATTAAAAGCGTTAGTATCCCATTGACAAAAAAGATATAATAACACCGAACAAAGATCCCTCTTGTTTCTTTAGTTGTCATCGTGCTCAACCTCCGCTTTTATCTTTTGAATCATCTCTTGATATTCTTCATCGGTAAGATATTTTTTATCAGGATTCATTAAAAAGGTACCACCCCATTCATCTTCTCCCGCATATTTTGGTACCAAATGAAAATGTAAATGACTTCCTGTATCACCATAAGCTCCATAATTTAACTTATCGGGCTGAAATACCTTATGAATAGCTTTTGCTGCCTTATTTACATCTTCAAAGAAATCCCTACGTTCCTCTTCTGATAAGTCCACCATTTCTCCTACATGACGGTTAAATGCCACAATACAACGTCCTGGTTTGCTTTGTTCCTTAAAAAGAATTAAGCTACTAACTTTAAGTTCACAAATAGGAATACCAAACTTAGCAAGTGCTTCTCCTCCTACACAATAACCACAATTTTGATCGATCATTTTCATATCCTCCTTCTAGTCTACCTCTTTAAGTACACTTTTCCTCATTTATTTCCGACACTTATCGCATCTTACAATTAAAATACTAGTCTTAATACTCGGTAATTGTAACCGCATTTTCTTCATATTAATAGGACTTTCTTACTTTTCTCCAAATTAAAAGAGAATCTTGCTTAATAACCGGAAAATTCCTTCAATAAGATCAGTTTTCTAGTTATCAAAAGGAAATTTAATCACCTGATTTGTCTTCGTTGCTTGATAAATAGCCGTGAATAATTCTACTGATTTTCTTCCTTCTTTGGCATCAACAAAAGGCTTTTTCTGCGTTAAAATTCCGGTTATAAAATCTTCTATTTGTTTCTTGTGATAATAACTGGTAGCATCAACACTGGCAAAAAAGTCGTTATCTTCTTTTTTCCACTTTTCACTATTTTTTTCTTCCCCAGGAATCGTCCATAAATCATTATAAGGGGCTTCTTCAATAGTCGATTTACCAGGCAAAAACATTGCACCACCATCAGTTTGTACTCCCACTCCAGCGCCATTACTACCAAAAATATGGACTTTGCCATAAAGTGCGGGATTTTGACTATTGGAGACCACAATATTACCAATTCCGCCATTTTTAAAACGAATAACGGCAGCCGCTGTATCTTCAACTTCTAAATAGTCGTGATTGATATTACTACAAAGGCCATAAACTTCATCTACTTCGCCCATGTACCACTGCAATAAATCAAGTTGATGAAGTGCTTGATTAATCAAAACACCGCCTCCTTCCCCTTTTAGGGTTCCGCGCCAAGGATCACTATCATAATAATCCCGGTCTCGCCACCCGAGCATAGTCACAAGTCCTAGCGAAGGAGTCCCTATTTTTCCTTCTTCAATGGCTTTTTTTATTCTTTGACTGGGCTTGTAATAACGCCTTTGAACAATCATCCCTATTTGCACCTTATTTCTTTTTCCAGCTTCTATAATTTGATCACAATCTTGAAGCGAGGAAGCAAGGGGTTTTTCGATGATTACGTTACAGCCACAATCTGCTGCCCAAACGGCCGCCTTGGCATGAAGAGGATGAGGTGTACACACACTGACTACATCTAAATCGCATTCTTCAATCATTTGTTTTACATCCGTATAAGCTTTGACCTGATATTTATCGGCAAAATTCTTTGTTTTTCCTAGCTCTCTACCACACACTGCGACAAACTGTGACTGCTCTATCTCTCTATAAGCCTTAGCATGAAAGTCTCCTATTTTCCCACAGCCTATAATTCCTGTTCTTAACCGTTTCATTGCTTAATCCTCATTTTTTCCTTTTAATAATAGATTGGTACTAGGTATACTCCTTGTACTGGTACCATACTATAGCGTTTTGTCATGGGAAAGATCTGATAAAGAGCATTGTTGATTTTTAGAACCGCCATCTCTCCCTTTTTCATTTCTTCCACTTGCTGACCCATCTCTTTGAGAAAGTTTATTGTTTGTTCTCTTCGATTCATAACAGTCGTATTTAAAACAACCATATCGATGAAAATAGCTTTCCTTCTTTCTAAATAAGGAAAGGCCAGATTAATTCCCTGTAAAAAAGGGTTCTTAAATAAATTGCTTTTAGCTTTTAGAAAATTACTAGAAAGGCTTTCTAAGCTACTGTGAAACTGCGCTTCCCACACTAGTTTATAAAGCTCATTTTGTAGGGTTAATGCCAACATTTTTTCTTGTACTTTTTCTTGTTCTAAAGCAGAAAATAATTCATGGAGACAGCCACTTTCTCTTAGAAGCCACAATAAAAGGATCGTTTTTTCCTGTGGTTCCTGCTCTTCTAGTAGTTCTTTTCTAAGTCCCTCTTTACTAGTAACATAAGTCTCTTTTTCACTTCTATAGGCCTTTAATTCCAGTCCTGCTGTATAATAATTAATGTCACAGCCCAAGATATCTGGTACTTCTTCCAGCAAATCTTCTTCCTTTAGAAATAATACTATTTCATTTTCCAATTTTTTTGCTTCTCTTTTCTTTAACCCTTTCGCCGTGAAAACGGCTTCTTCTACTTTTTCTTTTTCTAATCCTGCTTCTAAAACAAGAGCTGCTGCCACTGCTCTAAGAACTGCGCTTTTAGCCAGTGAATCGTGAAGACTATCCTGACCATCTAAAGCGAGAATTGCATATTGTCTAGATAACGTTAGTTCCTCCATATCATTCCTCCCCAAGTAGCATTCCTTTTACTACTTGTACTTATGATTTAACGTATCTCTTTACCAGTCTTTTGTCAACGAAAAAGACGCCATCAAATGATGGCATCTCTTTTCTTAATTATTCTAACTAATAATTTTCCGTATTAATCTCAAAATAAGCCTTAGGATAAGCGCAAACGGGACATATTTCCGGAGCACAGGTACCAACTACAATATGACCACATCTACGGCATTCCCAAACTTTCACTTCACTTCTGGCAAAAACTTTGGCCATTTCCACATTTTTTAATAGGGCCCGATAACGTTCTTCGTGATGTTTTTCGATGGCAGCTACCATTCTAAACTTCGCTGCTAAAATCGGAAAGCCCTCTTCTTCAGCCGTTTTAGCAAAGCCATCATACATATCTGTCCACTCATAGTTTTCTCCCTCAGCAGCTGCTTCTAGGTTTTCTGCCGTATTTCCAATTCCAGACATTTCTTTGAACCACATTTTGGCATGTTCTTTTTCATTATCTGCTGTTTTAAGGAAGAGAGCGGCAATCTGTTCCATCCCCTCCTCTTTGGCTTTTGAAGCAAAATAAGTGTACTTATTTCTTGCCTGTGATTCGCCAGCAAAGGCTGCTTCTAAATTTTTTTCTGTCTGAGTCCCGGCGTATTTGTTCTTGCTATTTTCATTTATTTCTTCCAGGTTTTCACCTTTTGCCTTGCAGACTGGGCAAATAGGCTCTACTCCTTCTGCTACTTCAAAAACGGCATTACAAATTTTACATTTGAATTTTTTCATTGTCGCTTTCTCCTTTGGCGGGTTTTCGTTACAAGGTATTAACTCTAAAAGTCTTTTTGCTACTTCCAGGGGAAAATCTTCAGTTGGTGGATGAGCAATCAGCTCTTTTAATAGGTTCCTTGCATTTGCACTTTGCGGCAACATAAAACCTGCTTCACGCAGTAAATCTTCGGCATTTAATCTAGCTGATTTTGCAAAAGCTCGCATAAGACGATTGAGTCCTTCGTTTTCTGTTTTCTTAGCTAGTGCTTGCGCAATGTTTTCTTGTTTTATTTTGCTTTTAGCTAATGCATTTAATGCAGCTATTACTTCTTCATCCTTTTTTTGTTGTGGTGGCATTTCTACCGGTATTAAAGAAATAGCTTTGCTAGGACAGGCCTCGGCACAAACTCCACAGCCAATGCATTTATTAACATCGATAATACTGTTTTCTGTATCCGTGGCATTCGTAGGACAAACGTAAAGGCAAAGGCAATCTTTTGTACACAGTCTTATATTTCTAACAGCAACTTTTTTCATTGGGCACTCCTCCTTTCTATTTTTTCAAATTTCCAAGAAGGAACTTTGCAAACCGGACAAAGTGTGGGAGCCTCATCTCCGATAAAGACAAATCCACAAGCAGTACATACCCAAATCTCGGTATCGGCAAGAAGAGCTTCCCCTTCTTTCTCATATCTTTGTAGTAAACTATTTAAAATACGAGTTACCTTTTCGCTCCAGGTATTCGCTCTTAGTGCGCCGCGATCACCCTTCGCACTTGCTGTTGTTTTAACATCAACCAAACCATGTTTTAAATCACTTTGAATAAGTTCTGCTATTTCTGTCGTTTTAGCTGTTTCTACTACAGAGGCAATATCCATAAAATATTGAGCAAGTTTTGTAAAAAGTTCACTTTCTTCCTGTTTGTACTGCTTTTCACATCC
>DXHJ01000107.1 GCA_019113475.1 Candidatus Dorea intestinavium
AAAGCCTAGATCTTCCAAGATTTTAAGGGCCGAACTTTTGCCCGACCCAGACATACCTGTTACAATGTATACTTTCATTAGAACTCTCCAATTCTTTTGACTTCTGGTTCTAAAGTAACATCAAATTTTTCTTTTACCGTTGCAATTACTAAATCAATTAAATTAACAACATCGGCAGCAGTAGCGTTTTTGGCATTAATAATAAAGCCATTGTGTTTGGTTGAAACCATAGCTCCCCCAACCATTTTTCCACTAAGCCCAGCTTCACGAACTAATTTACCAGTAAAGTGACCAACTGGTCTTTTAAAAGTACTACCAGCACTAGGGTATTCTAAAGGTTGTTTGCTTTCTCTTTGTTTGGTTAAATCATCCACTTTTGCTTGAATCTCTTCTTGATTACCTTCTTTTAAGGCGATGACTGCAGCAAGGACAATATAACCTTTTTGGGAAAAAATACTGGTGCGGTAACCAAGCCCCATTTCTTCACCCTTAAAAACTTTGAGTTCATAATTTTCATCAAGAGCTGTTACTTCTTTTAAGACTAGCTTCATTTCTCCGTCATAGGCCCCGGCATTCATAATACAAGCACCCCCAAGACTTCCTGGTATACCAGAAGCAAATTCAAAGCCAGTCAGTGAATTTTCGATTGCCAAATCAGAGATGGCCAAAAGACTTGCACCTGCTTGGGCGATGATTTCATTACCTTTTACCTCGAGATGATTTAAGTTTTTATTCGTTTGAATGATAACGCCACGATAACCACTATCAGCAACTAAAAGGTTGCTACCTTTACCAATTACATAAAAAGGTAAGTTGTTTTCTTGACACAAATGAATGATGGAAATAACTTCTTGAGGAGTGCTTGGACAGATAAAATAGTCGGCATTTCCGCCAACTTTAAAGGTGGTATGATTTTTCATTGGTTCATTTTGAAAAATATTTTTTGGGGATGTTATATCTAAAAGACTGTTATAAAAAGTATTCATAATATGCCTCATTTCTATGTTTTATATACCTTCAATAATACACTAAAATATTATGAAGTTCAATCTTGGGCCCTTGGATAGTTGCAAAATAGCGGTGATTAAGTTATATTAAATAGTAACAAAAAAGGGATACAAATAAGGAAAGGTTGTGACGATTTTATTGGACCCCAGTAGTATATGGCAAATTGTAGTATTATTATTATTGTTGGCATTATCAGCATTTTTTTCATCGGCTGAAACCGCGCTAACAACCACAAACAAAATTAAACTTCGTTCGTTAGCAGATGAAGGAAATAAGCGGGCTAAGATGGTTTTAAAGGTAACAGAAAAACCTTCTAAAATGCTCAGTGCTATTTTAATTGGTAATAACATAGTAAATGTAGCAGCAGCTTCTCTTACCACCACGATTGCGTACCAATTTGGTGGAAAGTTTGTCGCAATAGGAAGTGCAATTGTAACAATTCTTATTTTAATATTTGGTGAAATCACACCAAAAACAATGGCAACTTTTGAAGCAGAAAAAATTTCTCTTCGTTATGCTAGAATTATTTACTATTACATACAAATTGTAACACCCATTAGTATTTTTATTAATGTTTTATCGGGAGGTGTGTTACGAATTTTAGGAATTGATCCAGAATCACATAAAGATACTTTGACAGAAATGGAACTTCGGACCATGCTTCATGTAAGTCAAGAAGAAGGTGTTATTGAGTCTGGCGAAAAAGAGATGATTTATAATGTGTTTGATTTAGGAGATGCAAAAGCAAAGGATGTGATGGTACCAAGAGTCCATGTTACCTTTGTTGATATTAACGCCACTTATGATGAAATCATTGAACTCTTTAAAAAGGATAAGTATACAAGACTGCCAGTTTATCAAGAAACTACAGATAATGTAATTGGAACCATTAATGTTAAAGACTTATTATACTATGATGATAAGGAAAAATTTGCAGTTAAAGATATTATGCGAGAAGCATATTTTACTTATGAATACAAGAATAGTTCAGAATTGTTAATTGAAATGAAAGACTCTTCTTTTAATATAGCTATCGTTTTAGATGAATATGGCGAAACAGCTGGGCTTATTACCTTAGAAGATATTTTAGAAGAAATCGTCGGTGAGATTCATGATGAATATGATGAAAACGAAGAACAAATTCATGAACTTGGAAAAGATGAATATATTGTGGAAGGATCAATTAACCTCGATGACTTAAATGATGCCATTGGAACGACTTTGGAATCGGAGGAGTATGATTCACTAGGTGGCTATATTATCGAGCATCTTGATCGATTTCCGGAAGTTAATGACAGTTTTACCACAACCTCAGGAATCAAATTAGTGGTTGAAAAGCTAGATAAAAATAGAATTGATAAGGTTCACATATATTTACCAGAAAAAAAGGAAGAAGAACAACAAGAATAAAGTTGTTCTTCTTCCTTTTTTAATCTTTAATCGCCGCCTTTAGCTTTAATTCCACTTCCGTACCGGCACCCTTTGTACTTTGATAATGAAGCCCATATTCTTTACCATAAATAACTTTTATTCTTTGGTTGGTATTATAAATGGCAATATTAGACCCTTGCTTACCAGGGATACTTTCTTTGCTATCAAGAATGTGCGCCAGTGTTTCCGCATCCATACCAATACCGTTATCAGAAATTAACAAAGTAATTAAATCATCCTTGGCCCAGCCCGTTATAACAATGGTGCCTGTTGGAGTATCTTTTTCTAAGATTCCATGTAAGATTGAATTTTCCACAAGTGGTTGTAAAGTAAGTTTAGGAATTGGATAATTCAGTAAATCATCGGATAGATCAACGATAAAATTAATGGAGTCATCAAAACGCATGTTTTGTAGCTCGACGTAGATCGAAACATGGTCGATTTCATCACCAATGGTGCTAAAGCTGCCTTTTTTACTCAGGGTTAATTTATAAAATTTAGAAAGCTTTTGGATGGCCTTTGTTACTTCGTCAGTTTTTCCCTTTTTGGCAAGCCAGTTAATCATGTCCATGGTGTTATATAAAAAATGAGGATTAATTTGTGCTTGGAGTGAATTAAACTCAGCAATTCGCAGCTCTTCAGCAGCAACTTGTTGTTGCTTGGAAAGCTTTCTTATCACTGTTGACATATAATTATAAGCGTTAATCATATCCCCAATTTCATCGGTTTCCTTAGCTGGTGGAAGCGGAACTGGGAGAGAAGTTGTGGCTTTTTCCATCTGCGCAGAAACTAGCGAAAGACGATTCGTAAGGGACTTTGAGAGTTTAGTTGCTAGCAAAAAGGCAATAATAATACTAAAGAGATAGCCAAGGATAAAGACAACAATATACAGAATACTTTTAGCTTGTAAAGGTCTACTTGGCATGGCAACAACATAATACCAATTAGGCGTGCGAAACTTATAAAAGCCGGCATAAACTTTTTCTCCGACCATATTTTTAGTAATAAAATTATTAGTAGACATAAATTGGTCTTCTACTTCTTCATAGCTAAAATGATAGGCTCCGGCCTCAGCAAGATTGCTAGCAGCGACAATGCTATTTCTGTCATTGATAATGTAAGCAACAGTAGTGTTTAAAGAGAGATTTTCCTCTAAGATACCTTGTAACAGCTCGGTGGGAAAATAGATTGCCATGTAACAACTATGATAAGCATTACCTTCGGTAATATTAAACTTGGTAATATAAGCCATACTACCAAAACGTTCGATTTCGTTAGAGCTTAAATAAAAAGAGGGGCAAAAAAGGCTAGTAATAGTGGGGTCACCTTTAAAGATACCGTGCCAATAGGTACCCATAGCACTGCTGATAGGGAGCATTTCATTACTGACTTTGCTAGCGTTAAAAACGCCATCAGTTAAGGGTAAATCGACAAAAAGCTTAACGGCTGTAATATTACCTTCTTCAAGAAGTTTGGTGGTAAGGTTGTGAAATCTCGTTGCGGCCGTTGTATTTCCGAGCTTTTCAAAAGAAGTTTGGCGATACGGATTAACAATTTGCTTAAAAAAAGGCTCTGCGATTAATTCATCATGAGCGGCCACAATAGTATTTAACTTATCCTCAATAAGTGGGGCTGTTTTAGTTGAGGCAACTTGTTCTTTTCGAATTGTATCCGAAATAATCATATCGGAAAACTTGGCCCCAAAAACAACTAATAAAGCAATCATCGGGATTGACAAAACAATAATATGGCTTAAAGTTAATTTCTTTTGAATTTTATAGTTATTATAAGTGCTTTTTAGCTTACCAATTAGTCTTTTCATTTCAATAAATTCTCCCGATAATTAGAAGGTGTTACGCCA
Organism: Candidatus Dorea intestinavium; assembly: GCA_019113475.1. Taxonomy (GTDB): domain Bacteria; phylum Bacillota; class Clostridia; order Lachnospirales; family Lachnospiraceae; genus Aequitasia; species Aequitasia intestinavium. The sequence goes on from DXHJ01000107.1 coordinate 4,301, forward strand.
GTGTATTTTTTAAAACTTTTGGTAAAATAGTTACTGTTTTTATACCCTACTTTTAGGGCAATATCAGAAATTTGGATACGCGGATCTTTTAATAAGGAGAGAGCCTTTTTCATGCGGTAATCGGTAATATACTGGTTTAAGGTGTTGTCTGTTTGACTTTTAAAATAAGTGCACATGTAAGAAACGGAAAGAAAAACATGTTCACTAATTTCTTTAACGGTCAAATCTTCATTAGCATAGTGCCGGCTTACGTAATCTTTAATGAGATTGATTGTTGAATCTTCCTGGGCAGAATCTTTTATGAGCTGAAAATATTCCTTAGTTCCCATAACTAAAAGCTGGTGTAATTCTTGGTAGGAAAAACAGCGTTCTAGGGCTTCGACAATTTGCGTCTCCCCTTTTAAAATGTGGCTCTCCTCAGAAAAACTATAGACATTTGATTCTTTTGCAACATCATTTAAGATGGCCAGAAGGCGAAAATACAAACCTTTTGCCTGACTTGGTAAAGCCGTCGGGTTTAAATAATAAAAATTAAAAATGGTAGCAAGTAAATCACAAGTCTCTTCTTCATGCTTTTCTAAAAGTAATTCCTTAAAAGTGTTAAAAGAATCAAGGGAGAACTCATCATAAGGTTTGGTTTCGTTTAAAAGTTCGTTACTCGCTTTTAAAATAGATTGAACGGGAAAAAAATAGCTACTTTGAAGAGCAATAACAGCAGCAGTATAAGAGTGAAACCCTTTTACTAAATCGTCAACGATAAGGCCTTTGCCGATGTAAAATTTATGGAGAGGTCTAAAGTTAGCAATTAAAGTTTCTTCAATTTCGTTTTGTAACAAATTGCGCTTTAGGGGGTCGCCATAAATAGAAAAAACATAATAGGAATCATGCAGAATCGTAGAAAGTAGTTTTAGCTTTAGCCCCTTTAGGTAATGATTAAAATCCAAGATAAAAGTTGTTAAATCCAAATACTTTTTTTTCTCGCTATCTAGCTCGACAATATAGGTTAAAAAGGCCTGTTTACCAGTAAAGCCTAGTTCTTTTTGTAAATTTAGAATTTCTTTTCGTCCTTCTAGATAAGGCTGCGTTAAAAGCGTAGCCAGTAAGGAAGTTTTTTGGAAAATATCTAAACTTTCGTTATGGCTATTTTTGATCTGCAATAAATGCTCTTCTTTGGCTTCTAAGATTGCTCTTTCAATATCACTAGGATTTAAGGGCTTTTCGACATAACTTACCGCACGCAGTTTAATTGCAGCCATTAAGTATTCTTTATCAGAATAGCCACTCATGAAAATGATACTAGTATTTGGCAAAATACTGCGAACTTGTTTTACAAAAGAAATTCCGTCCATTCGGGGCATCCGTACATCACTTAGAATGATATCGGGAGCCTCTTTTTTGACAAGCAAAAGTGCACTAAGGCCATCCTCAGCTTCTAGTACTTTGTAAATATTAAGTTCCTCCCAGTTGATGGAAGCGATAATACCTTCTCTAGTTATCTTTTCGTCGTCTACTATTAATATTTTCATCATACCCATACTATAGATAAAAAAAACCAGATATGCAACATGAAAAAATATTACCCTGAATCGAAAAATATTACCATTTTAAGAAAAAAACAAGGATGTTAGACTTGATATAGAAAGGTAAAGGAGGGAAATAACCGTGTCTGAATATATCTTAGAACTACAAGGCATTACCAAAATATTTCCAGGTGTTAAAGCCCTTAACAATGTACACTTTCAACTAAAGCATGGGGAAGTACATGCTTTGATGGGAGAAAATGGAGCAGGAAAATCAACTTTTATTAAAGTTATTACTGGTGTACATACTGCAGAAGAAGGAGAGATGTTTCTTGAAGGTGAAAAAGTCAACTTCAAAAAACCAAAGGATGCACAAGAAGCAGGAATAGCGGCGGTGTATCAACACCCCACATCTTATCCGGACTTATCGGTAGCTGAAAATATATTTAAAGGTCATGAAGTGTTAAAGTTTGGCATGATTCAGTGGAAAGAAATGAACAAGCAATCCCAAGAATTATTAGGAAGACTAAATGCCGACTTTAAGGCCACAGATGAAATGGGAACCTTATCAGTAGCTCAACAGCAGATGGTAGAAATAGCCAAAGCGCTTTCGACCAATGCCAGAATTATTATTCTTGATGAACCAACAGCAGCGCTGACAAAAAAAGAATCAGAAAATTTATATAGAATTGTGGATAAATTGAAAGAAGAGGGTGTTTCGATTATTTTCATTTCGCATAGATTTGAAGATATGTTTCGCCTAGCAGACCGAGTAACCGTCTTTAGAGATTCCCAATATATTAATTCTCATGTAGTAGCAGAGACTACAGAAGCAGAGCTTATTAAAGAAATGGTAGGTCGAGAAATCAGCGACTTATTCCCCAAACCCGTAGTGGAAATTGGAAAAGAGTTACTGCGAGTGGAAAAATTTAGCAGAACTGGCTACTACAAAGAGGTATCATTTGCTGTTCATGCTGGAGAAATCATTGGTCTAACTGGACTAGTAGGAGCGGGAAGAACGGAAGTAGTAGAAAGCATCTGTGGTGTAACTAGACCAGATAGCGGAAAACTTTACTTGGAAGGAAAAGAAGTACGAATTAAAGAACCTTCTGATGCCATGAAAAATGGAATTATCTTATTACCAGAGGATAGACAAAAACAAGGTCTTATTATGGATTGGGGCTTAGGCGAAAATGTTACTTTACCAATTATGGGAAAATACGCCAAAGCAGGTTTTAACGATGAAAAGAAAGAAAGAGAAATTGCGAAAGACTTATTAGAATCAGTAGATACAAAAGCAATTACCATTTTTGACCCAGCTTCTTCTTTATCTGGTGGAAATCAACAAAAAGTAGTGGTAGCAAAAGCTCTAGCACAAGAGATGAAAGTCATCATTATGGATGAGCCAACCAAAGGTGTTGATGTTGGGGCAAAAGCAGAAATCTATCAGATTATGGGTGATTTAGCGAAACAAGGATATGGTATCATTATGATTTCTTCGGAAATGCCAGAGATTCTTGGCATGTCTGATCGCATCATCGTTATGTGTAATGGCCGAATCACCGGACAATTAGAACATGATGAAACCACTCAGGAAAAGATCTTGGGATTATCAATGGAAAAGGCAGCAAAGTAAGGGGGAAGAAATAAAGATGAAACAAAAAAAGTCTATTATACAGACCATAACAGCCTCTAGAGAAGCCAGTTTATTGATAGTACTAGTTCTCCTTTGTGTTGTTATTACCATAAAAAGTCCTTCTTTTATGACCTACAAATCCATAACCGATATGCTAAAAAATAATACAGCAACGATGATTATGGCCGTAGGAATGTTAGGTGTTTTACTGGTAGGAGGTATTGATATTTCCGTAGCATCTACTTTAGCATTGGCAGGAATGTCAGTAGGTATGCTGATGAAATATGGTGTTGTTACTAATACATTAGCTTTGTTTTTAATCGCTATCGCAATTGGTGGTGTGTGCGGCCTAATCAATGGCTTAATCGTTTCGAAGGGTAAGGTTTTACCAATTATTGCCACCATGGGTGCGATGTACATTTACCGTGGGTTAGCTTATCTTGTAGCCAACGAACAATGGGCAAGTGCTGAAAATTTAGGCTCTTTTAAAGAGTTTGCACTACAGAAATTTTTAGGATTAAATAAAGTAATTTGGGTCCTTATTATTGTTTATGTTATTTTCTTTGTGGTGATGAAGTGGACCACTTTAGGACGAAAAGTTTATGCTGTTGGTAGTAATAAAGAAGCAGCACAAATTTCTGGTATTAATGCTAGTAACATTGAATTATATGTTTTTGTAGTTATGGGACTCTTAGCTGGTTTATGTGGAGCCTTAGCGGTATCGGTTTACTCATCGGCTCAGCCTAACATGTTATTTGGTAAAGAAATGGATGTTATTGCGGCTTGTGTTATTGGTGGTGTTAGTATGCAAGGTGGTAGAGGAAGCGTTGTTGGAGCCTTACTTGGTGGTTTGGTTTTAGCGATTATAGCAAAAGCGTTGCCACTTGTAGGCATTGAATCCATTGCGCAAAATACAGTAAAGGGTGTTATTATTTTAGCGGTTATTATCTTAAATGTTTTAACACAAAGATCTTTAGATAAAAATAATCTGAAAGCGAGGGAAATGTAATTATGGCAGGAAAATCAGGAAGAACCATTGCCAATACCCCGCAAAAGGTTTGGAAAAAAAGAATTCTTAGTTGGGAAGGAATGTTAGTGGTACTTTTTATAGCCGTTAATATTTTCTGTATGAGCCTTTCCCCTATGTATCAGTTAAATAATATTTTAAGAGAAATGCCTAAGTATTTAACAGAAGTATTTATGCTTTTACCAATGGCTTATATTTTGGTTATGGGAGATATCGATATATCGGTTGGTGCAATTGTTTGTTTATCAGCAACTATGGCCTGCTTTGCTAGTAATAAAGGGCTACCTTTTATCGTTGTTGTGTTAGTTTGTTTATTAACGGGTACAATTTGTGGCTTTATTAATGGTTTTATCTTAGCTACTTTTACAGAACTACCACCGATGATTGTAACCTTAGCAACCCAAATTATTTTCCGTGGTATTGCCGAAATTGCCCTAGGTAGTGGGGGATCGATCTCCTTAACTAACGTAGATGGTTTCCGGATGATAGCTGGAAAAGTAGGAAATGTGCCTTATATCTTTTTCCTTGTTCTCTTATTTGCTATTATCTTTACAGTGATACTAGCAAAAACAACTTTTGGTAAAAAGATGTATGCCATAGGCTCTAATAGTTTAGCTGCTTATTATGCCGGTATTAAAGTACAAAAAATTCGTTTAATCGTTTTTACAACAACAGGATTTATGACAGGACTTGCAGCACTGTTTTTAATATCCGTACTCTATGGTGCCAATACAACAACGGGAAATGGCTTTGAAATGGATGCCATTGCTATGGCTGTTTTTGGTGGTATCTCAACAAACGGAGGAAAAGGAAAACTTCTTGGTGGAATTATTGCAGCCTTTATTATTATTTGTTTACGTATCGGCTTGGGACTTATTAATATGAATCCACAAGTAATTTTAATTATCCTCGGAATTTTATTAATACTCTCCGTTTTATTACCAAACATTATGAACCAATTGAAACTAAAGTCAAAAAAGACAGCAATGAAGTAAAACAAAAAAGAATACAAGCACAATTAAGTGCTTCGTATAAAAAAGAAAAGGGAGGAACTATCTCAATGAAGAAAAAAATTGTCAGCGTATTATTATGCGTAGCAATGGTTGCCAGCTTTGCAGTAGGGTGTGGCAGCAAAAGCTCTGATGGCGGTAGCTCAGACACTGCTAAGGAAGAAACAAAGGGCGACGGAAAAGGAACTTATGCAGTGGTAACAAAGGCAGCAGGAATTCCTTACATGGAGAAAATGGCAGAAGGATTTTCTAAAGTTATTGAAAATGCCGGCGGAGAAGTTATTGTAAAACATCCTGAAGCAGCAACAGCAGATGCACAGGTAACAGTTATTCAATCACTTATTTCTCAAGGTGTAGACTCAATCAGTATTGCTGGTAATGATGCAAACGCTTTACAAGCAGCACTAGAAGAAGCAATGGATGCAGGTATTAAAGTTACTTGTCTTGATTCAGCAGTTAACCCAGATAGCCGTCAAGTATTTGTTAACCAAGCAGGTATTACAGAAGTTGGTCAATCACTTATGGATGCAGTTCTTGATATCTCAGGTGGCGAAGGACAATGGGCTATTCTTTCAGCAACATCACAAGCAACAAACCAAAATGCTTGGATTGATTCAATGAAAGAAATTATGAAAGATGATAAGTATTCAAAATTAGAATTAGTGGAAGTTGCTTATGGCGATGATGAACCACAAAAATCTACTGATCAAACACAAGCATTACTTTCTAAATATCCAGATCTTAAAGTAATCTGTGCTCCTACAACAGTAGGTGTTAACTCAGCAGCAAAAGTTCTTCAAGATGAGAAATCATCTGTAAAACTTACCGGACTTGGTTTACCTTCAGAAATGGCTGAATACATTGGCGATGGCGCTGATAAATCATGCCCTTACATGTTCCTTTGGAATCCAATTGACTTAGGAAGTGCTTGTGCTTACACAGCAATGGCTTTAGTTAATGGTGATATCACAGGTGCTGTAGGTGATAAATTCTCAGCTGGTGACATGGGCGACTATGAAGTAGTTAAAGCAGCTGATGGCGGAACAGAAGTAATCCTTGGACCTCCATTTAAATTTGATCCTTCAAATATCGACGAATGGAAAGATGTATACTAAAATAAAAGAACAAATTAAGGGGACCCAGTTACTGGGTCCCTTACTTCATAGCGAAAGGAGATTAGACAATGATAAGAAAATCGTTTAAAATGAAAATATATGATGGTATGGCAAAAGAATACGAAAAGAGACATAATGAACTTTGGCCGGAAATGCGAGACATGATTCACGAACACGGTGGGGCTAATTATTCTATTTTCTTGGATGAAGAAACGAATATTCTTTATGGCTATATTGAAATTGAAGATGAAGCATTATGGGCAAAAGGTGCAGATACGGCGATTAATCGCAAGTGGTGGGACTTTATGGCTGACATTATGGAAACTAATGAAGATAACAGTCCAGTAGCAATAGATCTTAAGCCTGTATTTCATTTAGATTAATAAAAATAGGAGATTAATTATGAAGACAAGGGTTATCGCATTTGCAAATAATAAAGGGGGAAGTGGTAAGTCAACGACCTGTTCAAATTTAGGTTATGGTTTGGCAACGAAAGGCAAGAAAGTTCTTTTAATTGATGGCGACATGCAACTTAATTTATCCCTTTCGTTAATGGATGAAGAAACTGTCCTTTCCTATGCTGAAAATGGAAAGAACCTTTATATGGCCATTAAAAATCAAGAGGATTTAGCAAAATATATTTTACCAACAGCTTTTGCGAACCTGGATATTATACCCTCGTCTACCTTAATGAGTTCTATTGAATATGAGCTTTTTTCTAAATGGCAAAGAGAATTTATCTTAAAAAAATGTTTGAAATCTATTATCGATAGCGAGCAATATGACTATATTCTTATTGATGCACCACCGACTCTTGGTGGTTGGGTGATGAATATCTTAGTGGCAGCAAACGAAGTGATTATTCCGGTAGAGGCAACTCCTTGGGGATTATTTGGTATAGGCAATATGTTTGAATTTTTAGAAGAAGTTAAAAATATCAATGAGAACCTAAAAGTCACCGGAATTTTGGTGACAAAGGTGGATACCAGAAAAAGTTATTATAAACAAACCATAGAATCGCTTAAAGAAATAAAAGATACGCCAGTATTTGAAACAGTCATTCGGATTGATTCCCAAATAGAATGGTCCCAAGATAATAACAAACCGGTTATTTCTTATAAAAAAAGCAGCAGAAGTTCAAAGGAATATTTAAGCCTTACCGATGAAGTATTACGAGGAGAAAATGAATAAGGAATTGATCAAAAGACTTTCTATTATTACGCAGGAAGAAGAAGAAATCTTAAAGGGACAAAAAGATATTGATCGGGATATTTATACGGGAAGTTCTGACTTAGTGGTAGATAGTAAGAGACTCTTGGAAAAAGGGAAATTAATACAAATTCGGACCCATACGCGGTTTGTCCATTTTCCTAAGCATCGACACAATTACGTGGAAGTAATCTATATGTGTCAAGGCGAAACAACCCATTTTATTGATGAGCAAAAAGTGGTTTTAAAAAAAGGCGAACTGCTTTTTT
>DXHJ01000108.1 GCA_019113475.1 Candidatus Dorea intestinavium
AATCCCGCTTTAAATCAGTTTTAATAAATTGTCTTATATCGGTATTGTGACAAATACCAAATATTTTTTTATTAGGATACTTTTCTCTTACAAAAGCTGTTAAAAGATAAAGATGATGGCATAAAATGATATCGGGATTTAATTCTTTGACAGCCTGATCTATAACTTGTAAAAATTCTTCCTTAAATAGTTTCACCATCTCACTAGTCATTTCGCTATACTTAGTACTTTTATAAGGCATTTCATCTGACATACCTGGTATGTTAAAGGGCAATTTTCCCTGATTAAAGTAAACTGGATAAAAAGCAACTTCTCTAGGAAACTCTACCTTATCATCAGTATAAACACCAGGAACTACTCCTTGCTGGTATCCTTTTTTTTGAAATACTTTGACTAGTTCTCTTAAATATACCCCACTTCCGGTACTATGCGGCTTTTGTGCTGAAATATTTAAAATTCTCATTATTTCACTCTTTCATAAATAGTATAAACATATTCCAGGTCAAAATAAGTTTGTTCCTCACTAATCGCTGTTTTTTTCCATTCTGGATCTATATCCAAATTAGGAAAATAGGTGTCTGCATCATAGCTATGATCAATCACGGTAATATAGGCTTTCGTGCAATAAGGAAGCATTTCTTTATAGACCATTGCTCCACCAATAATATAAACATCTTCTGGATCATATTTTTTTAATTCTTCTACCATTTCTGAAATGGAATGAACTATAGTCACATCTTCTTTTTTATAGTTCTTATCTTTAGTAAGGACTATATTTGTTCGATTAGGCAAAGGCTTCTCGCCTGGAAAGCTTTCCAGCGTCTTTCGTCCCATGGCAACAATTTTATTTTTCGTTGTTTCACGAAAATATTTCATATCTTGAGGAATACTCACTAAGAGTTTGTTGTCTTTTCCAATTGCCCAATTTTTATCTACTGCTACTATTAAATTCATATTTCCTCCTAAATTGCTACTGGTATTCCTTTAATCTGTTCATGAGTTTCGTAATCAATTAGCTTCACATCATCTGGAGTAAAGTCATAAAAATCTTTTATTTCTGGATTTAGCCAAAATTTAGGCGCTGGTAATGGCTCCCTTTCTATTAGCTCCTTAATCATCGGCACGTGTCTGTCATAAATGTGAGCATCTGCTATTACGTGAATAAATTCTCCCACCTTCATGTCTGAAACTTGTGCAAACATATGAAGTAAAATGGCATATTGACACACATTCCAGTTGTTTGCTGCCAAAACGTCATTTGATCTTTGATTCAAGATGCCGTTTAAGGTAAGCTTGTCTGCTCCTGCTTCTTTTGTGACATTAAAAGTCATACTATAAGCACAAGGATAAAGAGACATTTCATGTAGATCTTCAAAAGTGTAAATACTTGTCATAATTCGTCTACTGTAAGGATTGTTTTTAAGGTCATAGAGAACTCGGTCCACTTGGTCAAACATTCCTTCTTTGTACTGATGTTTAATTCCCATCTGGTAGCCATAGGCTTTACCTATTGAACCATTTTCATCTGCCCAACTATCCCATATTCTTGTTTTTAATTCATTAACGTTATTGGATTTTTTTTGCCAAATCCATAAGAGCTCTTCTGTACAGCTTTTTATTGCTGTTCTTCTTAAAGTAAGTGCCGGAAATTCTTTCGCTAAATCATAACGGTTCACTACCCCAAATTTCTTGATTGTATAGGCAGAACTTCCATCCTCCCAAACTGGCCTTACTTTTTCGCCTTTTGTATCAGTGCCATGCTCTAAAATTTCCTGACACATATTAATAAATAAATGATCTGCATAACTCATTTTTAAATCCTCCTAACACATTTTTATGAAATATTGTAAAGAACCTTCTTTAAGATTTTTAAAAAAGTTTCTTTTTCTTTTGTAGTCATACCAAGCATTAAAGACTTGTCCATTAAAGTTCTTCTTTTTTCAATAACCCTTCTAACATCATAAGCCTTCTCAGTTAAAAAAATATTGTTGCACCTTTTGTCTGTATTACTTGGCATCGCTAATATATAACCTTTTTCATCCAATCTTTTTAGTAACCCTGTTACGGTGGGATTTTGCAAACTAAGAGCCTTTTCTATATCTTTTTGATTAACTTTTTCCAACTCTGTATAAAAAAGGAAATCTAAGACTGCACACTGTGAAGCTGTAATTCCTATACTCTTCAAAAGTTGATTAAAATCCTTTTCGTAAATATTATTAATTTGCTTAATCAATATTCCTGTAGAAATTTCTTTTTTAAGATTTGACATCTGCCCTTTTCATCCTCCTTAATTCACGACTGGCAAAGAAGATAGCAATAATCGCAGCCGCAAGATCTGCTATAGGTGCTGCATACATAACGCCATCAATGCCCATAAATATTGGAAAAATCAATATCAAAGGTATTAAAAATAAAAACTGTCTGGTTAAAGAGACTGTAGCTCCTAAAACGGCTTTTCCTATCGAAGTGAAAAATCCCGATGACATTGGCTGAATTGCATTTAAAAAGGTGAAAAACATAAAAATTCTAAGGTATCTTTGAGCAAATTGGAAATATTCAGGGCTGCCATCGCCAAAAAGGCTCACAATCTGATGAGGAAAGATTTGAAATAAAAGGAAGAAGATCGTTCCGGTACTCAAACAAACAATAACAGCCTTCTTATAAGTTTCTCTAACCCTTTTATAATTTTTAGCCCCATAGTTATAACCCCAAATTGGTTGACAACCTTGTCCGACACCGATGCAAATAGACAAAAAGACCATATTTACTTTTGAAATAACTCCTGCTACGGCCAGCGGAATTTCTGGACCATAGTTCGACTTTGCGCCATAGTATCTTAAAACATTATTCATAACAATTTGCACAATGGCCATCGCTATTTGATTAATCCCCGCTGCCATGCCAAGACCAGCAATTGCTTTAAAGTAAGATCCTTCCACTTTAAAGTATTCTTTCTTAAACTTTATATTACTCTTATTTTTATAATACCAAACAACTAAAATAGCTGATACTATTTGACCAATTACAGTTGCTAAAGCTCCCCCTTTTATTCCCCACTTAAAGCCAAAAATAAAAATAGGATCAAGAATCGTATTTAAGATAGCTCCTGTTACCGTGCATAGCATAGAATACCCTGGACTGCCATCTGCTCTTATTAAATGGCCTGAGCCAATTGTTAAGATAACAAAAGGTATACCAAAAGCCGTAATACTCGTATAATCTAGCGCAAAGGGAAGTACTTTTGGCGTCACTCCAAAAAGGTGAAGTAAGGGGTTTAATAAAATTAATACGATAAAAGCAATAATTAAACCCACGATAACCAGAAGCATCAGAGCATTACCCATAAACTTATTCGCTTTTTCACTATCCTTTTCTCCAGAACTCAAATTATAATTTGAAGCTCCACCTATTCCCAGTAAAAGCGCAACTGAAGTACTAATAATTGAAATAGGGAAAGCGACATTAGTGGCTGCATTTCCAAGTATTCCAACTCCCTGGCCAATAAAAATTTGATCTACAATATTATATAAAGATCCTACTAGCATACTTATAATAGCCGGTATGCCAAACTTAAGCATTAATTTTCCAATTTTTTCTGTTTCTAATTTGCTATTCATTCTTTATGATTTTCTCCCTATTGTAAAAAACCGTTCTTTTCTAACTTTACCACATCTAATAGCATTATACTATATTAGCAAAGCATGATTTTGAAAAAAAAATATTTTTTTCAAAAAACCTGTTGACTTTCTTTTTGCTTTATAGTAATATACTAAATGTTCCAAGGAACACCAAGTCATGCGACAGTGGCTCAGTTGGTAGAGTACGACCTTGCCAAGGTCGGGGTCGCGGGTTCGAATCCCGTCTGTCGCTCTAAGGATTAGATTTTCTAATCCTTTTTTTATTGCTTAATATTTTATTTTAAAGCCCGGAGATCTAACTCTCCGGGCTTTCACTTATTACTCTTCTGTTTTTTCTACTTCTAGTCCTAACTCATCAAGTTGTTCTGCATCTACTCTGCTTGGTGCTTCTAACATCAAATCAGACGCGTCTTTTACCTTAGGGAAGGCTATAACATCTCTAATGCTATCTTCTTTAGCCATTAGCATTACAAGGCGATCTAGGCCATAAGCAAGGCCTGCATGAGGTGGTACACCATATTTAAAGGCCTCTAGTAAGAAACCAAATTGTTCATGAGCTCTTTCTTTAGTAAAACCAAGAACCTCAAACATTTTTTCTTGAATATCATTTTGGAAAATACGAATGCTACCGCCACCAATTTCATTTCCATTTAAGACAATGTCATAAGCTTTGGCACGAACACTTCCTGGATCAGAATCTAGCTTATCTAAATCTTCATCCATAGGCATAGTAAAGGGGTGATGCATAGCGACAAAACGATTTTGTTCTTCACTAAATTCAAGAAGTGGGAATTCGGTAATCCAAACAAAATTATATGTGTTTTTATCCATTAAATCCATCTGTCTTGCTAATTCAAGACGAAGATTTCCTAATACATCCCACACTACTTTATTTTTATCAGCTGCGAATAATAATAAATCTCCCGCTTCACCCTTCAAGGCATTAATTAAAGCTGTTTGTTGATCTTCCGTTAAGAACTTACTAAAAGATGACTTAACACTTCCATCTTCAGCTATTGCTATATAAGCCAAGCCTTTCGCACCAAAATCTTTAGCGAAAGCCACTAATTTATCAATTTGTTTCCTGCCTAGGTTTCCTTTTGTTTTAGCATTAATACCTCTAACACTGCCACCATCTTTAATAGCTCCAGTAAATACGCCAAACTCTGTCTCTTTCGCTATCTCAGTTACGTCTACTAATTCCATGCCAAAACGAAGATCTGGCTTATCTGAGCCAAATCTATTCATGGCTTCTATCCAAGTCATTCGCTTTATTGGCAGTGAAACCTCAACGCCTAATACTTCTTTAAATAAGTATGCTAAAAGTTTTTCATTAACTTCCATAACATCTTCAATATCAACAAAAGATAACTCCATATCGATTTGGGTAAATTCTGGTTGTCTATCTGCTCTTAAGTCTTCATCTCTAAAGCATTTAGCAATTTGGAAATAGCGATCATAACCAGAACACATAAGAAGTTGTTTTAAAAGTTGTGGTGATTGTGGCAATGCATAAAATTCGCCTTTATGAATACGACTAGGTACTAAATAATCCCTTGCGCCTTCCGGAGAGCTGTTAACCAAAACAGGGGTTTCAATTTCTAGAAAACCTTCACTTGCTAAAAAAGCTCTAGTAAGAGTTGCAACCTTGCTTCTCATAATTAAATTTCTTTGCATATCCGGTCTTCTTAAATCCAAATAGCGATATTTTAGTCGTAACTCTTCTTTTGTTTTAGAGTTTTCTTCAATTTGAAAAGGTGGTGTTTGTGCTGCAGATAAAATGCGAAGTTCACTGGGAACAATTTCAATGTCACCAGTTGGTATGTTTTCATTTACTGCACCTGCTCTTTTTTCCACTTTACCTTTTACTGCTATGACAAATTCTGCACGAAGAGAAGCTGCTTTATCGATTATTTCTTTATTCATGGACTCTTCTTCAAAGACTACTTGAATAATTCCGGAGCGGTCTCTTACATCAACAAAAATTAAACCACCCTTGTTTCTGTTTTTCTGAACCCAACCCATAATAGTTGCTTCTTCACCTATATTGGATGTACTAAGTTCTGCACATCGATGTGTTCTTTTTAAGCCTTTCATTGATTCTTGCATTTTATATCTCCTTAGTTTTCATTAATATGATCTATGCTATCATTATAACAATCTATGATTGCTTCATAACCTTCTTCTGCTAGTTGCTCTTTTTGGAATTTTTTATTTTTCTTCATGTTAGCTACCAAAACAGTTTTACCTAGTTCCCGTTCTTTTTTGGCTTTTGCTAGTACTTTTAAAACATTTTCATCCAAGAGATCTTTATCCAGCAAATATGCTGTTTTTATTCCTTGGCTTGGAATCTGATAATCTTGTTCTAATAAAATCATTACAATCCGTTCAAAGCCAATCGAAAAGCCACATGCTGGTGTGTCCAATCCTGTAAATTTTCCAATCATCTTATCATAGCGACCACCACCAGCTACGGAACCACCAAAGTCATCCATCGTAATTTCAAAAATAGTTCCGGTATAGTAAGATTGACCACGCACCATGGTAGGGTCAAACTTAATCTTAAATTCACACTCCTTAGCTGCAGCAACGGAGGTAATAATAAAAGAAAGGCGGTCTAAGATTTTTGTATTAATAGATCCTGCTAATTTTTCTTTTAAATAAGCAATCCCCTCTTCATTCGGACTTATTTCTTTAAATAACTCCAAATATTTTTTGGTATTTTCTGTGGTATACCCTAGCTCCATAAGCTCTTTGGCTACCTTGTCTTCACCAATTTTATCTAATTTATCAAGAATAATGCATACCCCATCAAAATCCTCATCTTTAAAGCCACTATAGGCAGCCATGGCTCTTAATATCTCGCGGTCGTTAATGCAAAGAGTAAAATTACTAAAACCTATTTTTCCTAGCATACCAGTTGTTGCTAAAATTAGTTCGACTTCTGAAAGAGGACCTGCTTCACCAAGGATATCAATATCGCATTGTGTAAATTGTCTATAACGTCCTTTTTGTGGTCTATCAGCGCGCCAAACACTGCCAATTTGTAACGCTTTAAAAGGCGCTGGCAGCTCACTCATATGATTGGCATAAAATCTCGCTAAAGGTAAGGTTAAGTCATAGCGAAGTCCACCATCAGCTACGTCTTCTTCCGTTTTTGCGCTTTCTAGTTTTAATTTTTCGCCACGTTTTAAGATCTTAAAAATAAGCTTTTCATTATCTCCACCTTGTTTACTGGTTAAATTTTCTAGATGTTCCACACAAGGAGTTTCTATATCAACAAATCCATATGATTTATAGGTATCTTTAATCATCGCAATAAGATAATCTCTTATTTCCATTTCTTTTGGTAGAATATCTTTCATGCCGGTGACTGGTTTTTTCTTTAAAGCCATTGGTCTTTTCCTCTTTCTATATATTGTTTAATACTTTTTACATTTTCTTTACGAATAAGATTGGTTTCTTTTCCATCAATAACTTGCTTGCTCTTTAGTTTTATTTTAGTTGTTGCTCCTACACCACAAGCAATAATGCTTTGTTTTTCTTCCATAATAAGTATATTGTATATGCCGGCTTTGTCAACCTTCGCATAACCAATGTTTTCAAAATTTCCACCAATATTTTTCTGACGATATAAATAATAAGGAAGAAGTTTCATAGTTCTAGCCTCTTGATAAGAATAATCCACCATTTCTTCAATAATTTTTGCAGGCGTCTCTACTTTTGATAATCGAGAACTTCTCTTAATTGCTAAAGTGTGGACGGTTAATGAGTCGGGATTGAGAGTTTCTATCTGTTTCATCGTTTCTTTTACATCTTCTATAGTTTCTCCCGGAAGTCCTAAAATTAAATCCATATTAATATTATCAAAGCCTAATTCTCTTGCTTCATGAAATCTTTGAATCGTATCTTCTACCGTGTGTTTTCTTCCCACCAAATCTAAAGTTTTTTGCCTCATTGTTTGTGGATTAATAGAAATTCTACCAACACCATATTCTTTTAAAAGTTCTAGTTTTTCTTTTGTGATACTATCCGGTCGTCCAGCTTCTACCGTAAATTCTATGGTCTTTTTTAAATCCAAATTTTCTTTTACACATTTTAATACTTTTTCTAATTCTTTTACACTAAGTGCTGTCGGAGTTCCACCTCCTATATAGACCGTATCTAAGACTTGGTCTTTCATCTGATTGGCTTTTATTTTAATTTCTTCACAAAGCATATTTAGATAACCTGGTACTACATCTTGATGCGCCTTATATTCTCCTGAACTAAACGAGCAATAAGAACAGACGCTAGGGCAAAAAGGAATCCCCACATAAAAGCTATATCCGTCAATTAAATTTAAAGGTTTTAAAATTTCTTCTTCTCTTTTAGCAATTTCGTAAGCTAAAAGTGCTTTTTCCTCGCTTACAAATCTTTCATTTTTTAGTTTTTTTATAATTTCTTCCTTGGTCATACCCGCTAAAATATCTGCTGTCACAAGTTTCGTTGGCCTAATGCCCATCAGCATCCCCCAAGGAAGAGTTGTTTTTGTTTTTAACACAAGCTGCCTATATAATTCTTTATCAATTATTTTCTTATCAAAAAAATCATATACAATATCTTCTCCTTCATCAAATTGAATCTTGACAAAATGAGAGGCTTTTTCGTCCACCTTAGAAGTAATTTCTTTCGCTGGATAAAAAGCCTTAATCATATGATATATATTGTATAGAAAGGATTCCTTTGTTACCGTTATTGTTATCACCGGCTACCTCTTTTCTTATACGTAAGGGTTGTTTTTTTTCTCATAACCTATTGTTGTTGCGCCGCCATGACCGGGATAAACAACGGTTTCATCAGGAAGTACAAACAATTTTTCTTTAATAGAAGGTCCTATTTTATCACTTCCACCTACTAAATCAGTTCTACCCACAGAAGCTCTAAATAAGGTATCACCACTAAATAGTACTCCTTCTTCCTTTAAATAATAACAAGAAGATCCTTCGGTGTGTCCAGGAGTTTCAATGAGCTCTAGGGTAAAGCCAGCCTCTTTAATAATGGCTCCATCTTGCAAAGAGGTTGCGCCCTGATAAATAAAGCCTTCATTAACAAACATAGTAGAAAGATTTTTATCGCCATCTTCTAACAGCTCTAAGTCTGGTTCAGCAATATAAACCGGAACTTCACCATGTTTTTTCATTTCTTCAATTCCCATAATATGGTCAAAATGACCATGAGTTAGTAAAATTGCTTTTAAAATAAGTCCATTTTCCTCGATATAATCGTCAATCTTTTTTAAGTTTCCACCTGGATCTATAGCAATTGTTTCTTTTGTTTTTTCATTGGTGATTAAATACAGATTAGCTCCAGCAATTCCTACCACAAAACTTTTTATTTTCATAATACTCCTTTATAAGCTTTAGCCAGTTGTTCTTTCTATATCAAGAACACCTTCTAGTTGATGAAGTTTATTAATTACTTTATCCAGTTCTTCTCTTCCGTGAACAATAAAGCCTGCTTCAATTGTCGCTCTATCATGTTTATTCGTTCTAACATTAAGTGTTTTAACATCGATTTCTAATTCTGTAAAAACTCTTGTCATTTCCATCAAAAGCCCTTGTCTGTCATTAGCAAACATTTTAATCTCAGCTAAATAAGTTGTGGATTTACTATCTGTTACGGTTTCTTCCCATTCTGCATCAATTAGTCTTGCTCTTTCTATATCCGATAGATGAAGAATGTTTACGCAATCTGTACGATGAATAGAAAGCCCGCGACCTCTTGTGACAAAGCCCACAATCTCATCGCCAGGTACGGGTGAACAGCATCTAGAAAACCGCACAGCCACGTCATCAATTCCTTTTACAACAATTCCACTTTTTGATTTACCAATATGAATTTTATTTTTATTGCCTTCAGCAACTTTTTCTAGCACCGCTTCATTTGTAATAAGGGTTTTGTGGTCTTTGTGGTATTCTTCTAAAAGACGATTAACAACTTGCCCCTCTTTTAGGCCACCATGACCTACTGCTGCTAGTACTGCGTTCCAATCATTAAATCCATATTTTCTTTGAACAATTTTCTGATATTTATTTATCGTTAAATCGGAGAGTGTGATGTTTTTAGCTTTGCAATAAGCTTGAACTAGTTCTCTTCCTTTTACAATGTTAGACTCTTTATTTTGTTTTTTAAACCATTGGTTAATTTTGTTTTTAGCTTGCGTACTCTTGACGATATTCAGCCAATCTCTGCTTGGTCCATTAGAATTTTGTGAAGTTAAAACCTCAACTCTGTCACCGTTAGAAAGTTTATAATCTATATTTACTAGTTTACCATTGACTCTTGCTCCAACCATTTTATTTCCCACAGCCGAGTGAATCGCATAAGCAAAGTCAATAGGAGTTGATCCATTTGGCAAGTTAATAACATCGCCTTGAGGCGTAAAGCAATAAACATCTTCAGCAAATAAGTCCAAATCGCCTTTTAACAGATTTAAAAACTCTTGATTATCAGACATGTCTTGCTGCCATTCAAGAATTTGACGAAGCCAAGTAAGTTTTTCCTCTTCCGTATCTCTTTTATTTACTCCTTGATCACCGGATTCTTTGTATTTCCAATGGGCAGCAATACCATATTCCGCCGTTTTATGCATCTCTTTTGTCCGAATCTGGATTTCAAAAGGCTGCCCTACTGAGCTCATTAAAGTCGTATGAAGAGATTGGTACATGTTTGGCTTAGGCATCGCTATATAGTCCTTAAAACGCCCTGGTATCGGCGTATATCTTTCATGAATAACACCTAGCGCCGCATAACAATCTTTTACTGTATCGACAATAATTCGAACAGCAAACAAATCATAGATTTGATCAAGCGACTTATCTTGATTAACCATTTTTTTATAAATACTAAAATAATGTTTAACCCTGCCATTAACGATACCGTCAATGTGTGCTTCCTTCATTTCGCTAGAGACTTCTCTAACTATATGTTGAACAAACTCTTCTCTTTCCGTTTTTTTCGTATTTAATTGCTCTACTAAATCATTGAAAACTTCCGGGTTAGAATATTTTAACGAAAGATCATCCAGTTCTGTCTTAATCTTGGAAATACCAAGTCTTTGAGCAATAGGTGCATAAATATCTAAAGTTTCTCTAGCCTTTTCTTTTTGCTTATGAGGAGGCATAAACTCTAGTGTTCGCATATTATGAAGTCTATCTGCCAACTTGATAATGATTACTCGAATATCTTTAGCCATGGCAAGAAACATTTTTCGTAGATTTTCCGCCTGTTCATCTAATTTGTCTCGAGAATAAGAAAGTCGTCCCAGTTTGGTAACACCATCAACTAGTGCTGCCACTTCTTCCCCAAACTCTTTTTTTATATCTTCTTCTGTAAAAATTGTATCTTCAACTACATCATGAAGCATACCCGCCGCTATGGTTTCTTTATCCATTTCTAAGTCAGCAAGAATTGTTGCTACCCAAAGAGGATGAATAATATAAGGTTCACCGGATTTCCTCTTTTGGTCACCATGGGCCTTTTTTGCTAGATTGTATGCTTTTTCAATCAGAGTTACATCAGTAGAAGGATGGTATTTTCTGATTCTAGCAATCAGCATGTCATAAAGAACATCTGGTTTTTCATAGTCAGCCGGTGATTTTACCATATGACCATCAACAAAGTCCATTCCTAACTTACTATCTTGTTCTATATAGTCTGCAGTCACAACAGGCTCTATTATTTCATTTGTTTTCTCTTTTGACATCTTATAACCTCCTTCCATATTTTTGCGCTTTTATGCTCCCGGATATGCAATAATTGATTCTACATTATATCCTTTTAGTTTATCTCGTCCCTTAAGTCCTTCAAGTTCCATTAAAAAGACCGTTTTAACTACGATTCCACCTAGTGATTCTACTAAGTCTATAATAGCTCTATTGGTACCACCTGTTGCCATTAAATCATCAATAATTACTACTTTTTGACCTGGCTTTATCGCGTCTTTATGCACTTCTAAGGTAGCTGATCCATATTCTAAATCATATTCTACACTGACTGTTTCTCTAGGTAATTTTCCTTTTTTTCTTACAGGAATAAAAGGCTTATAAAGATTATAAGCAATGGGTACACCAAAAATAAAACCTCTCGATTCTGGCCCCACAATAAGGTCAAAATCTAAATCTTTGATTTTATCCTGCATTAAATCGATTGCCAGATGAAGACCCTCGGCCTCTTGTAATACGCTGGTAATATCTCTAAAAATAATCCCTGGCTCTGGGAAGTCTGGAATACTCATCACATAATCTTCTATTTTTTTCATTTTAATTTAGCTCCATTCTTAATAATTCCTTGATGTTTTTTAATTCGCAATAATAATTAAGTATATCACAATATATCTGTGTTTTCTAGTACACCTTATAGATATTTGTTCCTACTTTTTCTACTAAATACGGGCCAAAGTCAAGACTTCTTATATCTTGTTGTGAATACACATATTTAACACCTAACTTTTTAAAATCTTTTATATTAACATAAACAGTTAAAGAGTCTGGATTGTTATATTCAAAAAATGTTTCCCTATCTTCCGTTAATTCTACTCTTAAATTAGCATAACGATTATATAAATCTTGACTTTGGTTTTGTACATTTAAAGAATTCCATAATTTTAAATTAGGATAAGTATTGGTACTATTTATGGTAGGAGCCCCATTCATTATCGTAAAATTAAACATAGGAAAACCTAATCCATTAATAACCCATTTTTCATGAGGATCTTCTTGTACAATTTTCCTTATTTCTTTAAACTCTTTAAACTCAACAATATCTGATATTCCAGTTCGGATAGGATTAACCATTGCTCCACTAATAATAGCAATTACAGATAAACTCCAAATAAGTGATTTTCTGCCGATATCCCACCAGTTTGCTAGCGCCCCATAAAAAGCTGGTAAAAACAAAACAACAGTTAGCAAAAAAATCAATTTGGAATAATAGTTTGGATTGATACTATACGAAAATAAGGAAATTGTTATTGTTAATACACCAGCAACCAATAAAGCTAAAGCTTTATTCATCCGCGTTTTTATCATGGCTAAAGATCTAATAAACAATAAAACATTAGAAAATCCAAACGCAATTAGTGCTCGTTCGCCTGTGGAATAGCTTAACATTGTCGCTATCGCAACCTTTTGAGAAAATCCAAACGCACAATAAAATCCTAAAAAAACAGTTATAATCATAAAAATGATAAGAAATGAATCTTTTCTTTTTTCTTTGAATACTATCCATAGTGCCATGATATACGAGAGTGGAAAAAAGCTTATAAACCGTGCACTTTCAGGTGCACTTCCAGTTAAACCTAGATTAGTCAATGTCGGCCAAAGATTCGAGACATAATCCATCGTTTCTCTTCCTCTTCCTCCACCTTGAATAATTCTTTTTCCTGGATAAGCTGTATTTAAGACTGTTTTTAATGTTTCTTGTGATTTGTCATAAATATGATACATCAATATTCCAAATATTAAAGTTATAATTACAATTACAACCCAGTCCTTTTTCTTCATTTCACATTCTTTTATTTTAACAATAAACGTAAAAAGAATCAGCCCTATTAATATATAAAAGAACGGCATTTGCCAAGCAGGATACAAAACTAATATAAACCCTCCTGCGCAGATCATAATAACTAAAGCGTATAAAATTCTCTTCCTAGTATTCGTGTCCTCCATATACTTATTAAGCATTAAAATTGATAATTGAATATAAATTAACATTTCAACTAGACCATTAATAGCAAACCACCATTGAACCACTGGTGAAAAAGAAATAAGCAGAGTATAAACAAAGGCTAAATCTTTTCTCTTATTTGATATAAGCATACCAAATTCAAAGTTAACTAAAGTAAGAGCTATTAATCTACCACACCAAAAAAAAGCCATTCCCCTAGCTGGAGTCAAAAATAAATATCCTAAATAAAAGGGTCTAAAAATCATACCAATATCTTTTACCGCTTGTCCATAAACAAGGAACATATCAGTTTTCGTTCCCCTAAAAATATTTGAAAAATACGAAAATGGGTTATCTCCGTAATATTGGGATAGTGCCATCGGCGTTGATACGGCCCATTCATCGGATCTAATCGCTCTATTTACACCAAATAACACGCCCGCTTCTTTTTCCTTAAAATATCCTGCCCATGCTCCAATAGAAGAACCAGAAATTTCAAATAAAACACACGCAATAAAAACTATAAACGCTATTAAAAATCTATACTTATAGATAAAATCAAGAATAGTTTTTTGAAATTTATAGTAAATGCTAAGAAATAAAGCTATCAGGAAAGAGCCTATTAAAGTAGATGGTAAAAATGCAACTTTTATTATAATAGTTTTACTAATTAGCACTTCGCCTTTCAAACAATAATACCAAGCTCCAAGCACTAGCGATAAGCAATATGCCCCTAAAATTATAATTAATATCTTTCCTATTTTATTTTCTTTTTTCATTACGCCTTCCTTATCTTATAATCTTTTATTTCTAATTGCTTTGTTGTTTTACCATTATAATAATTAAACGAGGGATAAAATAGAACATTTAATTTTTCTCCACCTATTTTGTCTTTCACTTCTTTAGCATCACCGTTAAAATAAATAGCTTCTATTACTTGATTTCGTGAATCTTTCGCCATTGCTTTTAAAACGTTTTGGTTTTTCCCTATCACTTTTGTATCTAAAAAGGTAACATCTCTTAGTGCAAAAACCGGCTTCTTATTGCCATTACCAAAAGGCTCTAAAAGAGCAAGTTCTTCGATAAAGTCTGTGGTAATTTCCGAGAAAGGTAACTCCATATCGATCACTATTTTCTTCTTAAAGTCCTCTGGCGTTAATTCACAGTCCTGGTTCATCTTATTCTTCAAAGGCAAAAAGTTTTCTTTTTTTAAAGACAGGCCAGCTGCTTGTTTGTGCCCGCCAAAGCGAAGAAGTAGATGACTACATTTAGCAATGCCTTCATAAAGATCATAAGCTTCAATTGATCTTCCTGATCCTTTTAATTCGCCTTCTTTACCATCAGTAAGAATAATTGTAGGTTTATAATACTTTTCCTTGATTTTTCCTGCCACAATTCCCGCTAAGCTTTCATGACATTTAGGAAGATAAAGTAAAATTACCTGATCATCATAGATATGTTTTTCCTCAATCATCGCCTGAGCATTTACTAAGGCTTCTTCGGTCAATTG
>DXHJ01000109.1 GCA_019113475.1 Candidatus Dorea intestinavium
AATACCAAGAAACTAGAGCCTTTTACGCCCTCCTCAAAGCTCTTTGAAGTACAAAAACAATCTACCCACTGGGGAGATATGCAAGGGATTCAAACAGTAGGGGAACTAAATAATAAAATCACAGGCAGAAGTATTAGTGAGCTGGTTTTAGTGCAAGAAGCTTTACAGGAAAAAAAGATTGCTGAAATTGCTTCGCGGATTGCCGAGGATCGCAACCTTAAATTTATTTTAATTGCAGGGCCTTCCTCTTCAGGAAAAACCACTTTTTCTCATCGCCTAAGTGTTCAGTTAAAGGCAAATGGAATGACCCCTCACCCGATTGCAGTAGATAATTACTTTGTGGAACGGGAAAAAACACCTCTTGATGAAGATGGTAACTATGATTTTGAATGTTTGGAGTCGGTTGACATTAAGCTCTTTAATGATCATATGACCAGACTTTTAAACCATGAAGAAGTAGTGATACCAACCTTTGATTTTATTGTTGGTAAAAAATCCTACACAAATCCGCCATTAAAACTAGGGGAAAACGATATCTTAGTCATTGAAGGAATTCACTGTCTAAATCCAGCCATGAGTTATAGCTTAAAAGATGACAATAAATTTAAAATTTATATTAGTGCTTTAACTCAGTTAAATATCGATGAGCATAATCGTATCCCTACAACGGATGGTAGATTAATCCGAAGGATTGTCCGTGATGCCAGAACCAGAGGAGCAGATGCTAAAAAAACCATTGATATGTGGGAATCTGTTCGCAGAGGAGAGGAAAACAATATTTTCCCCTTCCAAGAAGAAGCGGATATTATGTTTAACTCGGCCCTTATATATGAACTATCAGTTTTAAAACCTTATGTTGAAGCACAGCTTTTTTCCATTGAGCGCCAAGCACCAGAATATGTAGAAGCAAAAAGGCTATTAAAGTTTTTAGATTATTTTCTTACCATTGGCACCGAGTATGTACCGGCCAATTCCTTACTTCGGGAGTTTGTTGGTGGTGGAGTTTTTCAAATTTAACGAAAGAAAAAGGTTCTTGCCTTCCTAGTTTGTTTTTCAACTAGGAAGACAAGAACCTTTCTTTATTTACCTTTTACTTCTCGCCAAAGTTCATTATATAAAGCATCATATTTGTCACCAATATATTGGAAAGTTTCACAGTTTTCTAAGTCTTTTGCCGAAGGGAAAGCGACTTTAGAATTACGTAGTTTTTCATCTTCAATTAAAGCTCTTGCGCCCATATTTGGTGTGGAGTAAGTGATGTAATCAAAGTTCATTTTGGCAATTTCTGGTTTGCAAAGGAAGTTAATAAAAGCCTCCGCATTTTCTTTATTTTTAGCATTTTTAGGAATAACCCAAGAATCAATCCAAACATTAGAACCTTCTTTTGGTATGACATATTCTAAATCCTTATTTTCAGATTGGGTATAAAGTGCTTCTCCGGAATAAATGACCCCAAGAGAGGCTTCCCCGCCAATCATTTTGTCCCGAACTTGATCTACTACATAAGCTTGAACAAGAGGCTTTTGCTTAATGAGTGCCTCTTTTGCTTCTTGTAATTCATCAAGATCGGTAGAATTAAGGGAATAACCAAGTGACTTTAAGGTAATACCAAAAGCATCACGAACTGAATCTTGCATTAGGATTTCATTGGTGTATTTAGGATCCCAAAGAATACTCCAACTATCCACAGGTTCTGTTACCTTGGTTTTATTATATAAGATACCAACGGTGCCCCAGCAATAAGGAATAGAATACTCATTGGTTTTATCAAACTGCTTTGATTGCTCCATATAAGTTGGGTCAATGTATTTACTATTGGGTATTTTACTATAATCTAGTTTTGCTAAGAGGTTGTTTTCAATCATCTTTTGAATCATATAATCGGAAGGACAAACTACGTCATAAGGAATGGCGCCGGAACTGATTTTAGGATACATAATTTCATTGGTCTCAAACTCTTCATAGACCACATCAATACCCGTTTCTTTTGTAAAGAGTGTTAAAACTTCCGGATCCATGTATTCTCCCCAGTTATAGACGATGACTTGTTCATTGCCTTTGCCAGAAGACTCCCGGCCGTAATAAACCCCGCCGACAATAAAGAGAACGGCAATAAAGCCGGGAATAATTCTTCTTTGAATCAGATGCATGGTTTTACGGACTTTTTTCGAGCTATTTTCACTCTTTTCTTTAGGTGATAAATTAATCAATAATAATAAAATTAAAATGGTTACAAAAAGAAGGGTAGAAAGAGCATACATTTCTGGTTTAATCCCTTTTCTTACTTCACTATAGATTTTAGTAGAAAGGGTATCAACGCCTGGTCCTTTGGTAAAGTGAGTAATAATGAAATCATCCAAAGACATAGTAAAAGCCAGTAAAAATCCTGAAGAAATACCGGGAAATAAATCTGGTAAAACTACAGCACGAAAAGCATAAAATCTAGAAGCTCCTAGATCCTGAGCTGCTTCATAACTGCGAATGTTAATTTGCTTAAGTTTTGGCATAACACTTAAGATAACATAGGGAATATTAAAAGTAATATGCGCTAGTAAAATAGTCGTAAAGCCTAAAGAAAAGCGCAAAGCGATAAATAATAGCATGAGCGAGATTCCCGTAACTATATCCGCATTCAGCATAGGAATATTTGTTACCCCCATAGCAAAGCTGCGAAACTTTTTGTTTAGTGCATTAAGACCAATGGCTGCCAGGGTACCGATTAAAGTGGCAATTACGGCACTTAAGAGAGCAATCGTCAAAGTGGTAAAAAGTGCGTTCATAATCTCTTCATTATGGAAAAGTGAAACATACCATTTACCCGTAAAGCCCCCCCATTTAGCCCTGGTTTTGGAGTTGTTAAAAGATAGAACAACTAAGGTAATAATAGGAGCGTAAAGAAGAAGTAAAATGAGGGTTAAATAAAATCTTTGTAAAAACTTTTTCATTAGAATACATTACCCTCCCCATCTTTATCGTATTTGTTAATTAAAGCCATACTTAAAATAATAAAAATCATTAAGACTAAGGAGAGACCACTTCCGACATGCCA
>DXHJ01000110.1 GCA_019113475.1 Candidatus Dorea intestinavium
TTTGATTTTCTGGAAGCACCAGAGGACTTAAAAGATAGTAAGGTTACCTACCCAATAGAAAATGAACCAACCAATGTAACTTTTGAAAATGTTTCCTTTGGTTATACGAAAGAGCGAACGATTATTAATAACTTCTCCGCTACAATTAAAGAGGGAGAAACCGTAGCAATTGTTGGCCCAACAGGTGCTGGTAAAACCACCATGGTAAAACTATTAATGCGATTTTATGATATTAACAGTGGTAAAATTATCTTAGGAAATCGGGATATAACACAATACAAAAAAGATGATCTGCGCAGTGAGTTTGGTATGGTTCTTCAAGAAACTTGGCTCTTTAAAGGAACCATTGAAGACAATATTAAGTATGGCAAGTTAGATGCCACCCATGAAGAAGTAGTGGCAGCAGCAAAAGCAGCTCATGCTCATCGTTTCATTAAGACTCTTCCTGGTGGTTATAATATGGAACTTAATGAAGAGGCTAGTAATGTTTCCCAAGGGCAAAAGCAACTTTTAACCATTGCTAGAGCTATTTTAGCTAATCCGAGAATCCTTATTTTAGATGAGGCAACGAGTTCGGTTGATACAAGAACGGAAATCCGCATTAAAAAAGGAATGGAGAACTTGACAAAAGGTAAAACAAGTTTTATTATCGCCCATAGACTATCGACCATTCGTGATGCAGATATGATTCTGGTTATGGATCATGGTGATGTAATCGAGCAAGGTACCCACGAAGAATTATTAGCTAAGCAAGGTTTTTATGCAGACCTTTATAATTCACAGTTTGATCGAACAGCATAGGAGGCTAGTAGATGAAACGCTTAGAACAGCAAATGCAATTTATTGAAGAAATTGACAAAGAAAAAAGTATTTATAGACAAAGTTATATTTGTGATGGCTCAAGAAAAGAAAATGATGCGGAACATGCCTGGCACATGTCCATTATGGCTTTACTTTTAAGTGAACATGTAGCACCAGAAATTGATGTCTTAGAAACGATTTCAATGCTTTTAATCCATGATTTAGTGGAGATTGATGCAGGTGATACTTATGCTTATGATGAAG
Organism: Candidatus Dorea intestinavium; assembly: GCA_019113475.1. GTDB lineage: Bacteria > Bacillota > Clostridia > Lachnospirales > Lachnospiraceae > Aequitasia > Aequitasia intestinavium. The sequence continues at coordinate 1,066 of DXHJ01000110.1, forward strand.
CAGCAAAGCGTGATCAAAAAGAAAGAGAAGCAAAGGCAGCAAAGAGAATCTTTGGACTTTTACCAGATGATCAAAAAGAAAAGTTTATGAATCTTTTTGCTGAATTTGAAACTGGCAATAGTAAAGAAGCACAGTTTGCTAGGGCTCTTGATCGTTTCCAACCGATGATACTAAATGCAGCATCAGGAGGAAAATCTTGGAAAGAGCATGAAGTAAAATTATCTTCAATCGAAGAGCGAAATGAACAAACAAAAGCAAATGCTAAAGAGCTTTGGGACTATGCGTTTAAAGAATTTTTAGAGCCCCATGTTAAAAAAGGTAATATTATTAACGATTAGAAATTAAAGAAAGCTGATTCCTTAGGGAGTCAGCTTTCTTATTCTAAAATTTATTTTAAATTATTCTTCTGTTCCATAAAAGCACGTACTTGTAGAGGAAGACCAAAGAGTTGAATAAAGCCATCTGCATCATGATGATCATAGAGGTCTCCGGTGGTAAAACTTGCTAGGGATTCACTATAAAGCGAATAGGGAGAAGTGGTGCCAGCCTTAATAATATTTCCTTTGTAAAGTTTTAATTTAACTTCTCCTGTTACACATTCTTGTATTTTTTTGGCAAAAGCAAGAATCCCTTGGCAAAGAGGTGTAAACCACTTTCCTTCATAGAGAAGAGTTGCTAGTTTTTTACCTAAGTTAGCTTTTTCCAGGAAAGTATCTTTATCAATAACAAGTTCTTCTAGTTGTTTATGAGCTTCTAGTAGAATGGTTCCACCTGGTGTTTCATAAACACCACGAGATTTCATACCGACTACACGATTTTCGACAATATCGATAATGCCAATGCCATTTTCGCCACCTAGCTTATTGAGTTCGTAGATAATATCAGCCACCTTCATTGCTTTACCATTTAGTGTTTTTGGCACACCTTTTTCAAAAGTAAGAGTGATTTCAGTTTCTTTATCAGGGGCTTTTTGTGGTGTAACACTAAGAAGCAGTAAGTCTTCATAATTTGGTTCATTAGCAGGATCTTCCAGATCAAGTCCTTCATGACTAATATGCCAAATATTACGATCCCTACTATAACTATGAGCCACGTCAAAAGGAAGATCAATGCCATGTGCTACGCAGTATTCAATTTCTTCTTCTCTAGAATTCATAGTCCAGATGTCGGTCATTCGCCAAGGAGCAATGATTTTTAAATCAGGAGCAAGGGCTTTAATACCAAGCTCAAAACGGATTTGATCATTTCCTTTGCCAGTCGCACCATGACAAATAGCACTAGCTCCTTCTTTACGAGCAATTTCTACTAGTTTGGCAGCAATCGTTGGTCTTGCCATAGCAGTACCGAGGAGATATTTGTTTTCATATACAGCACCAGCTTGAACACAAGGCATAATATAATTCTCACAAAGATCATCTACGACATCTTCTATATATAATTTAGAAGCTCCAGAAAGTTTTGCTCTTTCTTCTAAGCCATCTAATTCATCACCTTGTCCACAATCTATACAACAACAAATAACTTCATAATCAAAATTTTCTTTTAACCAGGGAATGATAGCAGTTGTATCAAGTCCACCGGAATAAGCTAATATTACCTTTTCTTTCATCTTAAATTTCCTCCTGTCTTTGTCTACAAGAAATATACACCCAAACTAATAAATATGCAATAGAAAATCCATAAATCGTATATTATGCCAATAAAAGCCGAGATATTTCCTGATTATATGTATAAATATACATTTTAAAGACAAAAATACTTTGATTTTGCTATTTTAATCAATTCATTCGTATAAAATGCATAAAAATTAATTCTTAGATAATAAAAAGGATTATCTAAGAAAATTTAATCTTTAAAAAGATAATTGATTTTATAGGAAGATACTGATTATTAATGGAAATAACAAAAGCCTATATTATAATAAATCAAGAAAAAATATAAAAATACTATTGCATAATATACAATTAAAACGTATAATTATGCAAACATTACTCAGGAGGTGACTTTTTATGATTAAAGTAGGCGTTATTGGTTCAACCGGTTATGCAGGGGCAGAGCTTATTAGATTATTATTACAACATCAAGAAGCAAAGATTATTTGGTATGGGTCTAAAACCTATGAAGGCAAAGAATATAGTAACATTTATAAAAATATGTTCCATTTTGTAGAGGCCACTTGTTTAGATGAAGAGTTAGAGGAACTAAGTCAACAAGTCGATGTGATCTTTACGGCTACTCCCGGTGGCTATAGTGCGACAGGACTAAATGAAAAGATCCTTAAAAATACTAAGGTCATTGATCTAAGTGGTGATTACCGTTTTAGTGATACCAAAGTTTATGAAGATTGGTATAAAATAAAACACTATAATCAAGAGATTAACGAACAAGCGATTTATGGTCTTTGTGAAATCAATAGAAAGAAAATTAAAGAAGCAACCTTAATAGCAAATCCTGGTTGTTACCCGACTTGTACCTTATTAAGTCTTTATCCACTTATTAAAGAAAAAATTATTGATACCGCTTCCTTAGTAATTGATGCAAAAAGTGGAACTAGTGGGGCTGGAAGAAGTGCCACTACTGGCAACCTATTCTGTGAAGTAAATGAAAGTATCAAAGCTTATGGTGTAACGACACATAAACACATACCAGAGATAGAAGAACAGCTAAGTAATTTTGCCGGTGAAAAGGTGACGATAAGTTTTGTTCCTCACTTAGTCCCCATGAATCGTGGCATTTTAATCACAGCTTATGGAAATTTGGCAAAAGAAATGAGTCAAGAAGAAATAGATACTCTTTACCAGAAATATTACCAAGAGGAGTCTTTTATCAGGGTACGTAAAAGTGGAGATTTTCCGGAAACAAAATGGGTAAAGGGTAGTAACTTTGTCGATGTAAGCACCATGATTGATCAAAGAAATAAACGCATCATTGTTATGGGAGCTATGGATAATTTAGTAAAAGGGGCAGCAGGTCAAGCAATACAAAACATGAATCTTATGTTTGGGATAAAAGAAACCACAGGACTTATGCAAGTACCAATGTTTCCTTAGGAGGTTAAACAAGTGATAGAGATAAGGGCGATGGAAAGTACAGATTATGGCGGTGTTTATACATTATGGAAGAGCATTAATGGTTTCGGCATAAGAAGCATTGATGATTCTAGACTAGGAGTTACTAGATTCTTAGATAGAAATCCGACTACCAGTGTTGTAGCTCTTTATAATCAGCAAGTTATCGGCAGTATTTTATGTGGTCATGATGGACGAATCGGTTGCTTTTATCATGTCTGTGTACATAAGAATTTTAGAAGGCTTGGTATTGGTAAACAAATGGTAGTCTTTGCTATGAGAGCTTTAAAAAAAGAACAAATCACAAAGGTTACCCTCATGGCTTTTGCGGATAATGATGAAGGAAATGCCTTTTGGAAACAAATTGGTTGGAAGCAAAGAGAAGATTTAAACCACTATGAATTTTTACTAAATCAAGAAAATATTACAAACTTTAATGGGAAATAGGTGAAAATATGAAAAAAATACAAGGTACAGTAACCACACCAAAAGGCTTTGAAGCAGCAGCCTATGCAGCAGGAATTAAATACCAAAACCGAACAGATATGGCCATTATTTATAGCACTAGTCCTTGCATTAGTGCTGGAGTCTACACCACTAATGTGGTAAAAGCAGCTCCCGTTCTTTGGGATAAAGCCATTACGGATTCGAAAGAACTTGTTAATGCAGTAGTAGTTAATTCTGGAATAGCAAATGCTTGTACAGGAGCAGAAGGTTTTTCTTATTGTGAAGAGATAGCAAAGACCACACAAGAAGCACTGCACATTACCCATCAGATTTTATTAGGGTCAACAGGGGTAATTGGTATGCAGCTTCCCCTTGATAAAATTAAAAAAGGAGTAGAAAAGCTAGCGACTTTAAAAGAAGCAACTTTAAAAAAAGGACAGATGGCAGCAAAGGCCATTATGACTACAGACACCAAAGCAAAAGAAATCGCAGTAGAAATTAAAGTCGGTGAACAGACGGTAACACTTGGCGCTATGGCTAAAGGATCAGGTATGATTCATCCTAATATGTGCACCATGTTAGCCTTTATTATGACCGATGCAAACATCGAAAAAGAAGCCCTACAAGCGGCTTTAAGTGAAGACGTAGTTAGTACTTATAATATGATTTCGGTAGATGGCGATACCTCGACTAATGATACAGTTCTTCTATTAGCCAATGGCCAAGCAAAAAACCCTATTATAAAAAAAGGAACAACAGAATTTGCAGCTTTTCAAGAAGCTTTGCATTATATTAACGAATACTTAGCTAAGGAGATTGCCGGTGATGGAGAAGGAGCAACAGCACTTTTTGAGGTTCAGGTAAAGGGAGCAAAGACAATTGAAGATGCCAGAATTATTGCTAAATCGGTTGCTTGCTCTAATTTAACCAAGACAGCAATAGCCGGTCATGATGCCAACTGGGGAAGAATTCTTTGTGCCATGGGTTATTCAGGAGTTATTTTTAATCCGGATCAGGCAAAGCTTTATTTTGAAAGTGAGGCAGGGAAAATATTAATCATGGAAGAAGGCGTAGGCGTGTCTTTTGATGAAGAAAAAGCAAGTAAAATACTTAGTGAGAAAAAAGTAAAAGCCCTCATTGAATTAAAAGAAGGAACGTCTACTGCTACAGCTTGGGGATGTGATTTAACCCATGGTTATATTGATATCAATGCAGATTATAGGAGTTAATTATGGTAAAAAATAGGGAAATGGAAAAATATTTAGAAAAAGCAGAGGTACTAATTGAAGCTTTGCCTTATATCCAAAGATTTAACCGTAAAATTATCGTGGTAAAATATGGTGGTTCGGCTATGATAGATGAAACTTTAAAAGAGCAGGTAATTAAAGATGTTACACTTTTAAAATTAGTAGGTTTTAAGCCAATTATTGTTCATGGAGGCGGAAAAGAAATCTCTAAGTGGACGAATAAAGTGGGAATTGAGACGACTTTTAAAAACGGTCTTCGTGTTACCGATGAAGCCACCATGGAGCTCGTTGAAATGGTGCTAGGAAAAGTAAATAAGAGTTTGGTTTCTTTAGTTGAAAGTTTAGGAGTAAGGGCAATCGGCCTTAGCGGCAGTGATGGAGGACTCTTAAAAGTCAAGAAAAAGTTAGCCGAAGGAGAAGACATTGGTTTTGTTGGTGAGGTAACAAAAGTTAATACACAGATCCTTTATGATTTATTGGAAAAAGATTTTCTGCCAATTATTGCACCTATAGGTATGGATGAGGAGTTTATTTCTTATAACGTAAATGCCGATGATGTGGCGTATGTAATAGCGAAAGCCATGAAAGCTGAAAAGCTCGCTTTTCTTACTGATATAGAAGGGGTTTATAAAGACCAAAATAACCCCGAGACCCTTATTTCGGAACTTCATCTAAATCAAGCCAAAGAACTAATCAAGGAAGGGTATATTGGCGGTGGTATGCTACCAAAATTAAAAAATTGCATTGATGCAATTGAATCAGGGGTCTCTAGAGTTCACATATTAGATGGTAGAATTCCTCATTGTCTTTTACTGGAAATTTTCACAAATAAAGGAATTGGAACAGCTATTTTAAATAACGAAGAAGAAAACTATTATAAGGCGGAATAAGATGGATACAAAGAAATATATCGAAGAGACGAACAAAGTATTATTACATACTTATAATCGTGCCCCTGTTATTTTAAAAGAAGGGAAAGGGGTTTATTTACTTGATACAAAGGGAAAAGAATACTTAGATTTTGGCGCTGGTATAGCCGTTGCCGGCTTAGGCTATGGTAATAAAGAATTAGAGGAAGCACTTTGTCAACAAGTACATAAATTATTACATACTTCCAATCTTTTTTATCATGAACTTTTAAAGCCAGCAGCCGAGGCACTTACTAAAATTAGTCAAATGGATCAGGTTTTCTTTACCAATAGCGGAACAGAGGCAATCGAAGGTGCTTTAAAAGCAGCGCGTAAATATGCTTATGAAAATAACACTGGTAAAAAAGAGTTTATTGCTATGAATAAAGCTTTTCATGGACGAACGATGGGGGCTTTATCGGTAACGGGAACTAAGGCCTATCGTGATCCTTTTACACCGCTTATCCCAGATACAGATTTTGTGGATTTTAATGATATTGAAGCATTAAAAGAGAAAATTACAGACAAAACTTGTGCTATTATTTTAGAGCCTATTCAAGGGGAAGGTGGAATTTATCCAGCCGATAAAGATTATCTTAAAGAAGTACGAAGACTTTGTGATGAAAAGGAAATCTTATTAATATTTGATGAAATCAAATGTGGTATGGGCAGAACGGGAGCGTATTTTGCTTGGCAAAAATATCAGGTAAAGCCAGACATCCTAGTTATGGCTAA
>DXHJ01000111.1 GCA_019113475.1 Candidatus Dorea intestinavium
GCTTCAATTTGTGCATCTTCTATGTCACTTATGGCGGCTGGTGTACCAATTAAATCAGCTGTTGCTGGTATTTCAGCTGGGCTTGTAACCGGAGAAGGAGACGACTACCTAGTTCTTACAGATATTCAAGGACTTGAAGATTTCTTTGGCGATATGGACTTTAAAGTAGCTGGAACTCATAAAGGTATTACCGCTATCCAAATGGATATTAAGATTCACGGTCTTACTAGACCGATTGTAGAAGAAGCAATTGCTGTTACTAAAAAAGCAAGAACTTTTATCTTAGATGAAGTTATGAATAAATGTATTGCTGAGCCTAGAAAAGAAGTTGGAGAATATGCGCCAAAAATTATTCAAATGGAAATTGATCCACAAAAAATTGGTGATGTTGTTGGTCAAAGAGGTAAGACAATTAACGCAATTATCGAACAAACAGGTGTGAAAATTGATATTACTGATGACGGAAAAATTTCAATTATGGGAACTAATGCGGAAGACCTCGAACGTGCACAAAAGATTATAGCTATGATTGTTATGGACTTTGAAGCTGGTATGGTTTTAGAAGGAAAAGTTATTAGCATTAAGGACTTTGGTGCTTTCGTCGAATTTGCTCCAGGAAAAGAGGGAATGGTACACATTTCTAAGATTTCGAAAGAGAGAATCAACAAGGTGGAAGATATTTTACATCTTGGCGATGAAGTAAAGGTTGTCTGCCTTGGAAAAGACAAGATGGGCAGAATGTCCTTTAGCATTAAAGATGTAGCAGAAGAATTAAAATAAAAGGATAAAAAAAGAAGCTGACAGAGAAAAATCTGTCAGCTTTTTTAAAGGGTATTTAAACTCTAGCACCGCCATCGATATTTAAAATTTCACCAGTTACGTAAGAAGCCGCATCGCTTGCTAAGAATAAAAAGGCTTCAGCAACCGCCTCTGGAGTTGCAGGATGACCTAAGGGAATGGTAGCTGAAATAGCTTTTACAACTTCCTCTGGAAGTGCAGCCACCATGTCAGTAGCAGTAACCCCTGGTGCAACAGCATTTACTCTAATATGATCTTTTCCTAATTCTCTAGCAAGAGCAATAGTAAGGCCATTTACAGCAAATTTACTAGTAGGATAACCACAACCGCTTGCTTGTGCTTCACGACTTACCATAGAGCTAGTATTAATAATACAGCCGCCGCCTTGTTCTTTCATAATTTTAGCAGTAGGTAAGATGCCATAAAAAATTCCTTTTACATTTAAATCGATAATATCGCTAAATTCGTCAGCAGTATAATTATAAAGAGGAGTATTTTGGGCAATACCAGCATTGTTTACAAGAATATCTATTCGTCCGTATTTTTCTTTTACCGCTAGAATCGCTTTTTCCATTTCCTCGGCAGAGGTAATGTCTGGATGCATTCCTTCTACTTCCCATTGATTACTTTCTTTTTTTAAAGTAGAAATCGCTGTATCAACGGTTTCTTGTCTGGAGCCAAAAAGAATTACTGTAGCACCGTTTTCTAGGTATTTCTTGACAATTGCATAGCCAATCCCTCTTGTGCCACCTGTAACAATCGCTATTTTTCCTTTTAACATAACAAACCTCCTTGGTTGACTATTTTATTTGACTTTTGCTTAGGTTATATTATCACATTGTTAAAATATAGTCAATCAAAGTTATTGAAACGATACATCAACACTAACAATTTCAGCTTTCGTTGCGACCCGCATATTGGGTCCAAAGACACCGACACCAGATGTAGTAATTTCCGTCATATTTCCTTTCTTTATCAGACCATAAGGATTTTCCCACATGAGTTTAATAGTAAGATTGCCAGGAAACATTTGGCCATCGTGTGTGTGCCCAGCCAAATCTAAATCCACGCCAGCGGCTTCTAGTTCCTCTAATTCACCAGGCTCATGGTCAATAATAAGGATAGGTTTACTATGGTCCATAGAAGCAGTAATTTGGGCAGGTGTTTTACGAGTGGTGATGCCTCTGCCAGGGCGGTGTTTATCTGCTCGTCCATAAAGATAGAAGGAGTCGTTAATAAGGGTGCCTTTATCTTGCAATAAGGTAATATTTGAGTTCGCCAAAAATTCATACATTTTATCACTTGCTTCTTTTTTTCCTTTTTGATCAAAGGTAAAGCCAGCTAAAATAGGTTCTTCAATATCGTGGTTTCCCCAGCAAGCATAAACACCGTATTTGCTTTTTATTCCCCTTAAAAGGGCTTCGGTTTCTTTCGGTTTTTCTACTGCTTCATAGGAGTTATCAAAAATATCACCGGCTAAGACTACTAGGTCCGCATCTTGTTTATTGATTTCTCGTACCATGTTTTTCATGTGAGTATAGCCTTTGTTATAACCTAAGTGTAGATCAGCGATTAAAACTACTTTCATGGAATCCATAGACTCTACTTTTTTGTGGATGGTAGCTTCATAATTGGTAGTGCGAATAATGCGAGCATTAATAGCCCCATAAAGGGATACAGTGATAATTGTTACGATACAAAGGGCACCAACACTTACAAAGAGCTTTCTTGAAGCTAGTTTTTGGGGATCTACCTTTACGAGCCGTTTTAAGATTACGCGAATCAAGTCTACAATCGCGATAGTTAAAATAATATAAAGGACAGAGCCAAACCAAATGTTAGCAATGTACTTTAGGATTCGTGAGGGTAAGAAAAATGCCGTCAAAATTGATGTAGCAAAAAAACTATAGATAATAATTACAATTGCTTTAACAACGGGCTTATGAAAATGTTTGGAGCAAGCCTTCATCCAACGAATTAACCAAATATAAACATAAATGTTTAATAAAATATAAAATGGAGCTATGAGAAGAGCGAGCATAGCGTTGCCTCCTTTTTCCTTAAAATTTGCTATAAATTGTAACATAATTATGCTATACTGTACAAGGCTATTTGGTGGCAAAGCACAGAAATAAAGGAGATATTGGTATGCCCGAATTAGAAAAAAATATAGAAAAAGAAATTAAAAAACGAAGAACATTCGCTATTATTTCTCACCCTGATGCAGGAAAGACAACACTTACTGAAAAGTTCTTACTCTATGGAGGGGCAATTAATACAGCCGGAAGTGTTAAAGGAAAGGCAACAGCAAAACACGCAGTATCAGATTGGATGGAAATTGAAAAAGAAAGAGGTATTTCTGTAACTTCTTCTGTCTTACAATTCAATTATGATGACTTTTGTATAAATATATTAGATACCCCAGGACATCAAGATTTCTCGGAGGATACTTACCGAACCTTAATGGCGGCGGATTCTGCGGTTATGGTTATTGATGCTTCAAAGGGAGTTGAAGCACAAACTAGAAAATTATTTAAGGTTTGTACGATGCGCCATATTCCTATCTTTACCTTCATAAATAAATTGGATCGTGATGCTCTTGATACTTTTGAGTTATTAGACGATATTGAAAATGAATTGGGGATAGCAACTTGTCCAATAAACTGGCCTATTGGATCGGGCAAGGAATTTAAAGGCGTTTATGAACGGGATGGACAAAAAATAGAATTGTTCTATGACACGAATAAAGGAACAGCGCTAGGAAAATCAAGAATATTAGCTGCTAGTGACCCAGAAATCAAAAATTTAATTAAAGAAGAGCAGATTAAAAAATTGTTAGAAGATATTGAACTACAAGACGGCGCCGGAGCAGAATTCGATCAAAAAATGGTTAGTAAGGGCGAATTAACACCTGTCTTTTTTGGCTCTGCCCTAACAAACTTTGGCGTAGAAACATTTTTGAAGCATTTTCTTAAAATGACTTCATCGCCACTTCCTAGAATGTCAAATGAAGGGGAAATCGATCCTTTAAAAGAAAAAGACTTCAGCGCCTTTGTTTTTAAAATACAAGCTAATATGAATAAAGCGCATCGCGATCGTATTGCCTTTATGAGAATTGCATCTGGCGAATTTGTGGCTGGCATGGATGCTTATCACGTTCAAGGAGGCAAAAATGTGCGCCTATCACAACCACAACAAATGATGGCAAGTGAACGACACATGGTAGACAAAGCTTATGCTGGGGATATTATTGGTATTTTTGATCCAGGAATTTTCTCCATAGGTGATACTATCACAGCAGATCCTAGACGCTATGCTTATGAAGGAATTCCAACTTTTGCACCGGAACATTTTGCCAAAGTTAGACAAATTGATACCATGAAAAGGAAACAATTTGTTAAAGGAATCAATCAAATTGCTCAGGAAGGAGCCATTCAAATTTTTAGAGAAATGAACACCGGAATGGAAGAAATTATTGTAGGTGTTGTAGGAACCCTTCAATTTGATGTATTAAAACATCGATTGCGAGCAGAATATAATGTGGAAATCCGGCTAGAAATGCAACCTTATAATTATATTCGTTGGATTGAAGGCGATAATATAGATATTAATAAGATCGTAGGTACTTCTGATATGAAGAAAGTAACCGATTTAAAAGACCGACCTTTATTATTATTTGTTAATGATTGGAGTATTAGGATGACCTTAGAAAGAAACGAAGGTCTGATTTTGAAAGACTTTTCAAATAGGTAAAAGTAATATAAATTGTATATATCTATTAGTTTTGCTATAATATAAGAAATTGTATGTAGGAGGATAAAGAAGTGGAAAAAGAAGTAAAAGATAACTACACAGTTACCGCAGAAAATAGCGTTGGCGAAGTGCAAATTGCTGATGAAGTAGTGGCGATTATTGCTGGTATTGCCGCAACGGAAGTTGAGGGCGTTGCTTCAATGGCGGGAAATGCGACAAAAGATTTAATTCAAAAACTAGGAAGAAAATCTATTTCCAAAGGAATAAAAGTAGAGATTCTTGAGAGTGTTGTGACAGTTTTTGTTTCAATAAATATAAAATATGGCTATAATATTATCGAAATCACCAGAAAAGTACAAGAAAAAGTTAAAAACGCGATTGAAAGTATGACTGGATTAACAGTTTCTGATGTTAATGTAAGAGTTGTAGGCGTAGATGTTTCGGAGGAAGCTTAGTGAATAGAACAGAGCAAAGAGACCATGTCTTCAAACTTGTTTTTGAACAAGAATTTTATGATAAAGAAGAGCTGATAAAACAGTTACCTCTTTATTTTGAAATTTTTCCACAAAAAGAAGAAGAAGCAAAAGAGGTTCTAGATAAAGCGAATGAAATAATAAGCAAAAGAGAAGAGATAGATAACCTTATTAATGAAAAAACCACAGGTTGGAAAACCAGCCGCATGAATAAAGTAGATCTTAGTATTCTTCGTTTAGCTGTCTATGAAATACTCTGGGATGAGACAGTGCCAACTAAGGTGGCCATAAACGAAGCTGTTGAACTGGCTAAGAAATACAGTGGGAAGGAAGGTCCGTCCTTTGTTAATGGTGTTTTAGCAAAGTTCGCCTAATTATTTAGTAAAATGGCTAATCATGTATATAGTGTAAAACAAGTGAATAATTATATTAAAAATATGTTTGCAACTGACTATATGCTAAAAAGCATTTATGTTAAAGGAGAGGTATCAAACTGTAAATATCATACCTCAGGACATATATATTTTTCTTTAAAAGACGAGTCTGGTACCATTGCCTGTGTTATGTTTGCAGGGCAAAGAAGCGGACTCGCTTTTCGTATGGAAGAAGGGCAAGAAATCGTGGTCTTTGGTGGTATCAGTGTTTATGAACGCGCTGGTAGTTACC
>DXHJ01000112.1 GCA_019113475.1 Candidatus Dorea intestinavium
GCACAAATTGAAGCTTGTGAAGTAGAACCATTTGATTCAAAAGTCTCTGAGACCGTACGAATTGCATAAGGAAATTCTGCTTCGCTTGGTAAAACAGGTACTAAAGCTCTTTCTGCTAAAGCACCATGACCAATTTCACGTCTTCCTGGTCCTCTTGAAGGTCTTGTTTCTCCTACCGAATAAGAAGGGAAATTATAATGATGCATATATCTTTTAGAAGTTTCTGCTTCATCAAGACCATCTATTCTTTGTGCCTCTGATAAAGGTGCTAAGGTAGTAACCGTACAGATTTGCGTCTGACCTCTTGTAAACATCGCACTACCATGAACTCTTGGTAATAAATCAATTTCAGCTGCAAGTGGTCTAATTTGATCAATTGCTCTACCGTCTGGACGTTTATGATCTTTTAAAATCATCTTACGAACCGTTTTCTTTTGGTATTGATAAATAGCTTCGGAAAGAACACTTAAGTAGTCTTCGTTTTCCGCAAAAGCTTCTTCTAGTTTTTCCGTAATCACACGAATATTTTCTTCTCTTACTTGTTTTTCATCAGTAAAGACCGCTTCTTCCATTTCTTCTGGTGTTACAATCTTTTTAATTTCTGCAAATAAGTCCTCAGGAATTGGTTGGCTTTCGTAAGTGTGTTTTTCTTTTCCACATTCTGCTACAATAGTTTCAATAAAAGCAATTACTTTTTGGTTTAAATCATGTGCAGCATAAATAGCTTCAATCATTTTGTCTTCTGGTACTTCATTAGCACCTGCCTCAATCATAATCACTTTTTCTTTTGTTGAAGCTACTGTTAGAGCTAAATCACTTACTTCTTTTTGGCTAGCCGTTGGGTTAAAAACAAATTCGCCGTCAACAAGTCCCACTTGAGAAGTAGCACAAGGGCCATCAAAAGGAATATCAGAAATACAAGTGGCAATAGCTGCGCCAAGCATGGCTGTAAGCTCTGGTGAGCAGTCTTGATCTACACTCATAACTAAGTTTTCTAATGTTACATCATTACGATAATCCTTAGGGAATAAAGGACGCATAGGTCTATCAATAACACGGCAAGTTAAAACTGCGTTTTCAGAGGCCTTTCCTTCTCTTTTATTAAATCCTCCAGGAATCTTTCCCACAGAATAAAGTCTTTCATTATATTCTACACTTAAAGGGAAAAAATCAATTCCTTCTCTTGGTTTTTCTGATGCTGTTGCTGTAGATAATACAACTGTATCACCATAATGCATTAAGACTGCACCATTTGCTTGCTTTCCTACTCGGTCAACATCAATACGAAGTGTTCTCCCAGCAAGTTCCATTTCAAATTTTTTGTACATGGTTATCTCCTTTTATTTTCATTTGAGCATATACATTCCGAAACAACTAAAAGAAGTACCTATAATCAAACAGATGCACCTTTCAGTGGTCTCGGCTTAATAATATATGCCCACAACATTCATATTATATCATAGGACTGTTGTAAACGCAAAAAGAAAGAGCCCTACTTCTGACTCTTTCTCTTACATTCTTAAATATTATTTTCTTAATCCAAGTTGCTCAATTAATGTACGATATCTAGTAATATCTTTTTTCTTTAAATAAGCAAGAAGGCCTCTTCTTTGACCTACCATTTTAAGAAGACCTCTTCTTGAGTGGTGATCTTTAGGGTTGGTTTTAAAGTGATCAGTAAGATCGTTGATTCTTGCTGTTAAAATAGCAATTTGAACTTCTGGTGAACCTGTATCACCTTCCGTTTTACCATAAGTTTTAATAATGTCTTGTTTCATTTCTTTTGTAATCATTTTATTATCTCCTTTTTCTTAAATAAACGCCAAGAATTAAGTAGCGGTTGGAGTATCCAACTACCGAACTCAGGCTTTAACATCGATTAGTATAGCATAAACTCTTAATGGTTGTAAAGAATTCTAGAAATATTCTTTTGTTCCTTCCACGTCTTCTTGCATAGCTACTTTCATTTCTTCTAGCGAAGAAAACTTTTCTTCTCTTCTTCTAAATTTATGCAGCTCTACTTTGACGTTTTTTCCATAAATATCCTGATTAAAATCTAATAAATAGGATTCAATCACTAGATTGTGCTTATCATCTATGGTGGGTTTATCACCTACATTCGTTACCGCCTGATAACTTCTGTTAGCAACAATCACCTTAGCATAATAAACTCCTTTGATTGGTAAAATCTTAAAGGCCTGGGGTAAAATATTAACTGTAGGAATACCAAGTGTTCGTCCAATTGCGTTACCGTGGATAACTTCTCCTTCATAAGCAAAATGATACCCTAATAATTCATTGGCCTTTTCTACATCTCCCGCTTTAATTAATTCTTTGATGCGTGAACTGCTAATGACTTTTCCCTCATAACATTTCTTTTTAATCACGATAGTTTCATAGCCGTATTTATCTTCTAGTCGTTCTAATAATTCTATATTTCCCGACTTCTTATAGCCAAAATGAAAATCCTCTCCCACTACAACATAGCGAGCATGAAGTTTTTCGCTAATAACCTTCTCAATAAAATCTTCTCCGGAAAGTTTCATAAATGCTTTATTAAAAACCGCTTCAACTAAATAATCAACACGAGACTCTAATTTTTCTCGTCTTTCTTCTTTTGTCATAAGAAGCTCAGGCATTATTTTTTTCTCCTCCCAATAAGACGAGAAATCCATAGCACAAACTACACTGCTTAAATCCAATTCATAAGCAAGCTCTTCTATTTTGTTAATCAGCAACTGATGTCCTCTATGTAAACCATCAAATTTTCCAATGGTTACAACACATGGGCGATCATTTTTATATTTCATAAGATCATATACGTATTCCATAATGTCTCAAACTTTCTATTTTATATAAAAAATTTTTATTAATTTGTAGTTATCTTCTTGTTTTTCATATAAGCCTACAAATTCTTCCTCTTGATTAAAAAGACGAATCTTTTGCCCAACCACTATTTCTTCTTTTATCTCAACATCATTAAAGGAAAGAGCGCCACCATTATAAGCTTCTTTTTCCCTATTTTTATTTAAATATCCGCTTGGGTAATCACTAAACACTTCAGCTATTGGTTGCAATATATCTTCCAACTTATCAGCTGCTACTTTTTCTGCTACTTCCGCTAAGGTATAAGCTTCACCAATAGTATAATTTCCCACCTTTGTTCTTTTGAGGTCTTCCATAGCGCCGCCAACGCTAAGTTTTATGCCAACATCATGACATAAGGTGCGAATATAAGTACCTTTGGAACACTTAACAATAAACTTAACTTTAGGAAGCTCTATTTTGGTAATCTCTATATTATAAATTTCCCGTTTTCTCGGAGCTCTTTCTACGCTTTTTCCCTCTCTAGCAAGTTCATAGAGTTTCTTGCCATCTACTTTTAAAGCCGAATACATAGGGGGAACCTGGTTGTAGGGACCCACAAAAGAAAGTAATGCTTTCTTTACTGCCTCTTTTGTCAAACTAGAAGTGTCTTTTTCTTCAATAATTTGGCCACTTAAATCCTGTGTGTCAGTAGAAACTCCTAAAACTAAAGTCGCCTCATAAGTCTTATCTTTATTGGTCAATAAATCACACACCTTCGTTGCTCTGCCAAGACAAACTGGTAAAACCCCCGTTGCATCTGGATCAAGAGTACCCGTGTGGCCAATTTTCTTTTGCCCTATAATGCCTCTAAGTTTTGCTACTACATCATGGGAAGTAAACCCTTTTTCTTTATTAATATTTATAATTCCATTTATCATCTTATGCCATAGGTCCTTTTAATTGATACTCAAGCTCTCTAGTCACATTATTGACAATATCAAAAGGTGTGCCACACATATTAAAGCCAGCTGCCTTCTTATGACCACCACCTCCAAAGAACATGGCAATTTTATTAGCATCTATGTCATCAGCTGAACGAAGGCTTACCTTATATTCACTGCTTTTTACTTCATACATAAAAATTGCTAACTTAATTCCTTTTGTCTCTAAAAGTTGATTAACGATTCCATCTAAATCTTTCGTCGTTACCTGATAAAAATCCATCATCTTCTTTGTCATATAAGTGAAAATCACTTGTTCTTCGCAAAGTCTCCTGCTTTCAAGCAAACACCGTCCTAAAACTTGATTTTGTTCGTAAGTCTTTCTAAAAAAAGTTTCTGTTATGATTCTTGAAGCATCAATTCCTTTTTCTAGTAAAACAGACGCTGCTAAAAAGGTAGAGGGTGCTGTATTAGAAAAACGAAATACTCCTGTATCATGAATAATTCCCAAATAAAGAGCACTCGCAACTTCTTTAGAAATTTTTTCCTTATCAAGTAACTGGTACACTAGTTCACAAGTAGAACTAGCATCTTCTATCACATAGTTATGATTAGCAAAGGTATGATCACCTAAATGATGATCAATACAAAGACTATCTTTAGCTTTTTCTAATAAAGGCTCAGAAAAGCCTAGTCTATCTTTACTTGATAAATCGAGACTAATAAACAAATCATAAACTTTATCCCTAGGAATCTCATGTTGAACATACTTTGTCCCAGCTAAAAAAGAAAAGGTTTCTGGAAAAGGCTCTAGATATACTTGCACTTCTTTGTCTTGATAATTTTCCACCAGATAAGTGTAGATTGCCATACAAGACCCTACACAATCTCCGTCGGGTCTTACATGGCCTCCTATTGCTATCGTTTTAGCCTTACTTATAATCTC
Source organism: Candidatus Dorea intestinavium (assembly GCA_019113475.1). Lineage (GTDB taxonomy): Bacteria > Bacillota > Clostridia > Lachnospirales > Lachnospiraceae > Aequitasia > Aequitasia intestinavium. Next base: position 4,696 of record DXHJ01000112.1, read on the forward strand.
ATTAAACATCTTCTTCCTCATCATCATGTAAATCTCTTGTCACTTCATTGATCTTTTTAGACATTTCAACCCCATATTCTATAGAGTTATCAAGTTTAAAATCAATTAAAGGTGTGTTTCTAAGATTGAGGGTTCTTGCCAGCTCTCTTCTTATATAGCCTTCCGCACTACGCAGTCCTTGCATGGTATCTTCTTTTTCTTTTTCACTACCTAAAACACTAATATAAGCTTTAGCCGTCTTTAAATCCGGTGCAACTTCAGCTGCTACAACGGTAACAAAGCTTGATACTCTTGGATCTTTTACCGTTCGTAGTATCGAGGTTAATTCTCTTGCTACTTCGGTATTGACACGTACGTTTTTAATACTTCTTTTTCTCATAAGCGGTTCGCTCCTATCTTGGTACTTCTACCATTTTATAAGCTTCTACTTGGTCTTCTTCCTTCACATCATTAAAGTTTTCGAATACAAGTCCACATTCATAACCTGCTTTTACTTCTTTTACATCGTCTTTAAAACGTTTTAAAGACGCTAAGTTGCCATCAAATATCACTACTCCGTCACGGGTAATACGGGCTTTTGCACCTCTTTCAAAAACACCATCTAGTACATAGGAACCAGCGATTGTACCAACACCAGATGCTTTAAAAGTTTGACGAACTTCAGCATGTCCTAAAACTTTTTCTTCAAAAACAGGATCAAGAAGTCCCTTCATTGCTGCTTCAATGTCTTCAATTGCACTGTAGATAACACGATATAGACGAATATCAACGCCTTCTCGATCTGCTGTTTCTTTTGCTGAAGCATCAGGTCTAACATTGAAACCAATAATAATAGCATTGGAAGCAGAAGCTAAGATGACATCTGATTCATTAATTGCTCCAACACCACCATGGATGATTTTAACAACAACTTCATCATTAGAAATCTTGACAAGACTTTGTTTTAAGGCTTCTACAGAACCTTGAACATCCGCTTTAATAACAATGCCTAATTCTTTTAAATTTCCTTCTTTAATCTGTTCAAACAAATCATCAAGAGTTACTTTTGATTTTGTATCATCTAATAATTTTTCTTTGTTTTGTGAAATAAAGGTTTCGGCAAAATGTCTTGCTTCTTTTTCATTTTCACAACCAACGAAGACTTCACCAGCATTTGGCACATCGTTTAGTCCGAGAATTTCAACTGGCATAGAAGGTCCGGCAACTTTGACACGTTTTCCTTTATCATCCATCATGGCTCTTACTTTACCATGGGCAGAACCTGCGGCAATGCTATCGCCAACATGAAGGGTACCTTTTTGCACTAAAACAGTTGCTACAGAGCCTTTACCTTTATCCAGTTCAGCTTCAATTACAACTCCTCTGGCATTGCGGTCTGGATTAGCCTTAAGTTCATGAACTTCTGCTGTTAAAAGTAACATTTCCATTAAGTTATCAATGCCTTCGCCTGATTTTGCTGATACTGGTACAAAAATCGTACTACCGCCCCAGTCTTCCGGAATTAATTCGTATTCCGCTAATTCTTGTTTTACTCGGTCAATATTGGCTCCTGGTTTATCAATTTTATTAATAGCAACCACAATTTCAATGCCTGCTGCCTTTGCATGGTTAATTGCCTCTACTGTCTGTGGCATTACACCGTCATCAGCTGCAACAACTAAGATTGCAATATCAGTAGAAGAAGCCCCACGCATTCTCATTGCTGTAAAAGCCTCATGGCCTGGTGTATCAAGAAACGTAATTTTTTCTCCATTAACGTTTACCACATAAGCACCAATATGTTTAGTAATACCACCTGCTTCTTTTTCTGTTACATTAGTTTTTCTTATTGCGTCAAGAATAGAAGTTTTACCATGATCAACGTGTCCCATTACCGATACTACTGGCGGGCGTTTAACCATTTTACTTTCATCTTCTTCTTCCTC
>DXHJ01000113.1 GCA_019113475.1 Candidatus Dorea intestinavium
TTGTGAATAGTAATAATCGTTTTAATTCCTTTATAATAATCATTACCGTACCTAAAATTATCTAGGTAAACAGGAATGAGCCCTGTTTGCCAATCATGACAATGAATTAAATCAGGTCTAAAATCAATGACCGGTAAGGAACTAAGGGCTGCTTTCGAAAAAAATGCAAATTTTTCTACATCTTCATAGATATTTCCATAAGGTGCATCTCCGGAAAAATAATACTCATTATCAAGAAAATAATAAGTAATACCATTATATTTTAACTGCAAGATTCCTACGTATTGTTTTCGCCAATTTAAGTCCAGATAAAAATGAGTAATAAACTTCATTTTTTCTTTCCATTTTTCCGAAATAATCGTGTAGTTTGGCAATATTACTCTGACATCATATTCTTTTTTATTAAATTCTTCCGGCAAAGATCCAACAACGTCAGCTAAGCCCCCCGTCTTTATAAAAGGCACCGATTCTGACGCCACAAACAGTATTTTCTTCATCCTTTTCCCTCTTACTCTTCCATACTCTTTTTCTTTTTTATAGCCAATTCTTTCATTTCTACAGCTGATTGTATTACATTTTCTGTTACCCTGGTACCACCTGTCATCCTGGCAAGTTCTAAGATACTTCCCTCTTTGTTTAATTTATGGATTTTCGTTGTAGTTTTACGCTTGTTTGCTCGCTTTTCAATTAAATAATGATGATCCGCCATAGCCGTAATTTGTGGTAAATGGGTGATCGCAATAACTTGATGAGTGCGCCCAATTAAAGCCATTTTTTCCGCAACTTTTTGTGCTGTTCTACCACTAATCCCTACATCTATTTCATCAAAAATCAAAGTTTCTATTTCGTCTTTTTTTGCTAAAACCGTTTTTACCGCCAGCATAATTCGAGATAGCTCTCCCCCTGATGCAATCTCTGCCAAAGGCCTAAGTGGTTCGCCTGGATTAAGTGAAATCTTAAATTCTATTTGATCGATTCCCTGAATCGTAACATCCTTCATCTTTAAAATTTCTATTTTAAAATTAGTATCTTCAAAGTTTAAATCTTTTATTTGTGTTTCAATATCATTTTCTAAAAGTTTGCTTTGTTCTTTTCTTAAAGCGCTTAGTTTCAGTGCTTTTTCTTCTAGTTCTAATTGAAGCTTTCCAACTTCTTTTTTTAGCTTTTCTATCCGCTCATCAGTATGATAAATTTCGTAAATTTGCGTTTTTTTTCGTTCTTTTTCTTCGTAAATATGTTCAATACTGTCCCCATATTTCGCTTTTAAACGATTAATTTCATTTAGCCGGTTTTCCGTTGCAATAAAGTCTTCCGCTGAAAATTCTAAGGTACTTTTGTACTCATTTATTTCTCTATTAAAATCACTTAAAAGTCCATCAATATCAAGAAGCTGGGTAAGAAGCGGGCGAAGGGTGTTGTCGTATCGCTCACTTTCCTGCAAACTTTTAATAGCACGACTAATAAGTTCTGAGGCATTTGACTCGCCCTCTCCGGTTAGTTCATAACTTAAACTTAAACTTTCCTTGATAGTTTTAGCATGAGTCATAAAAGAAAACTCTTTTTCTAAAGTTTCATCTTCCTTTTTCTTTAAGCTTGCTTCTTCAATTTCTTGAACTTCAAATTCTAAAAGTTCTAACTCACGCTCTTTTTGCTCGCGGTTATTAATTAAGTCACAGAGATTTTCTTTTGTTTTCGTAAAAGACGTATAAAGAGTTTTTATTTCTTCTTTAAGTAGAGATGCTTCATCGCCTATATAGGCATCAACAATAGCCTCATGGTTTTTCTTTTTTAAAAGTGATTGATGCTCATGTTGTCCATGAATGTCAATTAGTAAAGCCGAAACCGCCTTTAATTGCGCTAAAGTAACTGTTTCACCATTAATTTTACTAATACTTTTATTTTCTAAAATCTTTCGTGATAAAACCAAAGAATCTTCATCAGTATAGATATCTTCTTCCGCCAATAACTGCTTCGTTTTTTCCGACTTAATTGTAAAATTTAGTTCAACAAATCCATAAGTAGCACCATCTCTTATAATGTCTTTATTAGCCCTTTGTCCCAGTGCTAAATTGATGCAGCCAAGAATAATCGATTTACCTGCTCCTGTTTCACCACTTAAAATATTAAGTCCCGTTTCAAACTCCACTTGAATTTCTTCAATTAAGGCCAAATTTTTAGCATATAAGCTTTGCAGCATTTATTGCCTCCTACTTAACAATTTCTTTTATCATCTTAATGACTTCAATTGCTTCTTCTGCCGATCTTATGGCACACATAACAGTATCATCACCAGCTATGCAACCAACCACTTCATCCCAGTTCATAGCATCAATTGATGCCGCTACAGCCATAGCCATCCCAGCAACTGTCTTAATGACAATAATGTTTTGTGCTTGCTCTACCTGCAAAAAACCTTCTCGCAAAACACGTATATATTTTTTATTAAGTTCATGGGAGGTGTGTTCGATTACGCTATAACGCTGTTTCCCTTCTGGAGTTGGAACCTTAGTCAGCTTTAAATCACGAATATCCCGAGAAATGGTTGCTTGAGTAGTAGTAATTCCCTCTTTTAATAAATAGGAGGTTAATTCTTCCTGGGTTTCCACTGGATGTTTTTTTATGATTTCAAGTATCTTTTGACGCCTGTTACTCTTCATCTTCTAATTTCCCTTCATCTTTTTTCTTAAGGTTTCAAGAAAACTTATTTTACTTAATTTAACGATCTTAGTCTTGGCTTTTGCCTTCTTAATTCGTATTTCATCACCGGTAAGCAAGGTGTGAGTATCCGTTCCATCATAAGCTACGCAAGCTTCTTCTGTTGTTTGATTTCGTCCTTCCCCGATGCGGACAATAATTTCATCTTCACTAGAAAGCACAATGCTACTCGTATTTAAGGCATGGGAACAAATGGGAGTCATAACAATAAGAGAAGCCGTCGGTTCAACAATAGGTCCTCCTGCTGACAGATTATAGGCAGTTGAGCCAGTTGGTGTTGAAATAATGATTCCATCTGCTTGATAAGAATTTAGAAATTCACCATTGACAAAAATATCAAAATGGATTACTCGCAGTCCTCCTCTTCTTGATACTACAATGTCATTTAAGGCAACCTCTTTTTTTTCTCCGGTTATGCCCTCTAGCATCATCCGATTCTCTATTTCGTAATCACCATCCGCTATTTGTTTGATTGCACTATCCACATCGCAAAGTTCTACTTCTGTAAGATAGCCTAGTGTTCCCATGTTAACACCAAGAATAGGAATACTGGTAGCATTAATATACCTAGCCACTTCAATTAGAGTTCCATCTCCACCAATAATAATAACAAAAGCGAAATCGTCTGCCGTATATTGTTTTAAAACGTCTTTGCGAAGTTCATTATCACAAAGTTCCACTTCATAACCATGACTTCTAAAAGCATCTCTTACCTTGTAAGTGGTAATGCAATCTGGATCTTTCGTTATATTAGTTACTATTAGCACGCGACTCATCATCGTCTCCTTGTGTTTCTTTATTGTTTAACCCGGCAAAAGCCGTGTTAACTGTCGTTTCTATATTAATTTTATTATTTATATTACCACAATCTTCACTTTTTTGCAGTAACACTAAATATTCGATATTTCCTTCTGGTCCTTTGATTGGGGAAAAGGTTAGTTTTTGAACATCAAAACCAATACTCGTGCTGTAATGAAACACCTTTTCTATCACTTCAATATGGGTTTTGCGCTCTCTTACTACTCCTTTTTTCCCAACTTTTTCACGACCCGCTTCAAACTGTGGCTTAATAAGGGCGGCGATTTGGCCGCGGGGAGTCAAATAGTTTTTAATCGGAAGTAGCACTTTTGTAAGTGATATAAAGGAAACGTCAATCGAAGAAAAAGCAACGGGTTCCCCGATGTCTTCTGGCGTTACATAGCGAATATTTGTTTTTTCCATGACTACAACTCGCTTATCTTGTCTTAATTTCCAGTCTAGTTGACCTCGGCCAACATCAATAGCAAAGACCTTTTTCGCTCCGTTTTGTAACATGCAATCAGTAAAACCACCTGTAGAAGATCCTACGTCTGAACAAACTAAGTCGGTAAGAACTAGATTAAATTCTTTAATTGCCTTTTCTAATTTTAGTCCTCCTCGACTAACATAAGGCAAAACATGGCCTCTTATCTCAATGGTTACCTTTTCATCAAAGGAACTACCCGCTTTGTCTTCTCTTTGTCCATCCACAAAGACAATTCCGGACATTATAATTGCTTTTGCTTTTTCTCTAGAAGAGGCCAAATTTCTCTTTGTTAACAAAACATCTAATCTTTCTTTCATTTATCTATTACCTTTCGAATCTTTGTTGTTAAAGATTCACTATTAAATTTAAGTTTTTCTCTTAAAATATTTACGTCACCGTGCTCCACATAATCATCGGGCAAGGTAAGCGGAATCACTTTTAGTTCTAAGTCCTGAATTTTCGCAAATGCCGCCACTTTTTCGCCAAAACTACCACTTTTTACATTTTCTTCAATAGTAAATAAATAATCATGATTCTTCGCAATTTCAGCAATTATTTGCGTATCCATAGGAGCAATAAATCTCGCATTGATAAGGCTTATGGGCTCTCCTTGAGTCTTTAAGCTTTCCCTAATTTCTAAGGCTTCATCAAACATATGGCCGACACTCATAATTGTTATTTTCTCCTCTTTATAAATCCATTCACTTTTTCCGTATTCAATGGGTTCTCTTTGCTCTTTTAGAGCCGTACCAGCTCGTCCTCTTGGGTAACGAATTGCTACTGGTCCTTCTTTATAGCTAAAAGCAAAACGCAACATGTCGGCAAGTTCCCATTTATTTTTTGGTGATAAAACACTCATATTAGGAATAGAACTTAAATAAGATAAGTCAAAAATACCCTGATGAGTCTCTCCATCATTTCCCACTAGACCTGCTCGGTCTACAGCAAAGACTACAGGTAAGTTTTGTAAGGCGACATCATGAATTAATTGATCATATCCTCGTTGTAAAAAAGAAGAATATACAGCAAATACTGGTCGCATACCAGCACTAGCAAGCCCGGCTGCAAAGGTTACACCGTGTTCTTCAGCAATTCCTACATCAAAAAAGCGCTCTGGATAATATTCATGGAAGGTTTTAAGCCCAGTTCCATCTTCCATCGCCGCAGTAATAGCTATTACTTTATCGTTGCTCTTAGCAATATCGCAAATCACCTTACCAAAAACATCTGTATAACTATCACAGTTTTGTTTTTTAGTACAAGTTCCTGTTTCGATGTCAAAAGGTCCGATACCATGGAATCTACCTGGTTCTTTACAAGCCGGTTCATACCCGCGTCCCTTTTGGGTTATTACATGAACTAGAACTGGACCTTGAATTTTTTTTGCTTCCTGAAAAGTTTTAATCATGCGCTCCATATTATAGCCAGAAACAGGACCTAAGTAGGTAATTCCCATATCCTCAAAAAACATCCCGGGAATTACTAACTGTTTTAAGGAGTTTTTGGCTTTTTTAATCTGCCGAATCATGGATTCTCCTACCACTGGCACTTGCTCTAAAGTAGTTAAAACATTAGACTTTAAATCATTGTAAATATCCGCACTACGAAGTCGGGTCAGGTAAGTAGAAATTCCACCCACATTTTCTGAAATAGACATATGATTATCATTTAAAATAATAACAAAATTCTTTTTAATCTGGGCGGCATTATTTAGGGCTTCATAGGCCATGCCCCCTGTTAAAGCTCCATCCCCGATGACGGAAAAGACACTATAATCTTCCCCTTGTATATCCCTAGCCCTAGCATATCCTAGGCCTGCCGAGATGGCCGTAGAACTATGTCCCGTACCAAAAGTATCACAAGGACTTTCACCTGGTTTCGGGAAGCCGCTCATGCCACCATAGGAGCGAAGTTCATCAAAGCCTGGTTGTCTGCCGGTTAATATCTTGTGGGTATAAGACTGATGTCCTACATCCCAGATAATTTTATCTTTTGGTAGATCAAGGCAAAGATGAAGAGCCATAGTCATTTCTACAATTCCTAAGTTTGAAGCCAAATGACCACCCGTTTTACTAATTTTATTAATCAAAAATTCACGAATCTCTTCTGCCAATTCTTCATAAGCTTCAGGATTTATCTTTTTAATGTCATTTTCTTTTTTTATTTGCTCTAACATAGAGAACCTCATTACTTTCTTCTATTAATTAAAAATTCAATTAAAGATTCCAAAAAGCTATTTTCTTTTGCTAAACTATGATATAACTTGATGCTTTCTTTTGAATAAGAATTCACCTTTTCTTTTGCTTCTTGCATACCATATAAGGTAACATAAGTAATTTTTTTATTTTTTAAGTCGCTTTGAATAGGCTTACCTAGTTCTTCTTTCGTTGCTGTTAAATCTAAAATATCATCTTGTATCTGAAAAGCCATGCCAATGGATAAAGCCATTTCTTCCACTATTTTTACTTCCTCTTGTGAGGCTCCAGCTAAGATTGCACCTACCATCATTGCTGCTTGTATTAAAGCACCCGTTTTCAATTGATAAATATAAGAGAGAGTCTCTTTATTAATTTCTCTCCCGGTATTTTTAACATCAACACTTTGTCCGCCAATCATCCCATAGATACCAGCTTTTTTAGCAAGCACTTTTAAAGCTTTGATAGCACGGTCTTGATTTTTGGTTAAAGCTACGCCAGTAAAAGCTGTTTCATAGGCAAAATTAAGCAAAGCATCACCTGCTAAGATGCCAATATCTTCCCCATATTTCGACCATGTAGTTTTATTTCCTCTGCGATAATCGTCATTGTCCATAGCCGGTAAATCATCATGAACAAGGGAATAGCTGTGGATCATTTCCATAGCCACCATAAAAGGCTCAATTACTTTTTCATTTCCACCAAAAAGTGCATAAGTTTCTGCCATTAAAATGGGTCTTAGCCTTTTACCACCTACTAATAAGGAGTACTTAAGTGACTCAACAATTTCCTCGTTAAATGAATCCTTCTTTGGGCAATAATCTTCTAACAACTGATTTACTTGGTCTTCTTTTTGTTTTAGTTTTGCTTCAAAGTTATTGGAAATCATGAGTTTCTCCTTTTTCGTCTAATAATTGTACCTTCTTTTCAATCTTATCGATCGTATCATTGCATTTTTTTAAGACTTTCATTCCATCACTATAAAGAGAAAAAGTCTCTTCCAGAGAGATTTCTTCATTTTCCATGGTTTTGGTTATA
>DXHJ01000114.1 GCA_019113475.1 Candidatus Dorea intestinavium
ATTTAACATACCGGTTGCTCTTTTAATTTCACCTTCTAGCCTTTGATGTTCCTTTTCAAGTCTAGCTTTTTCTTGAACAAGATCAACGAGCTCTGCTAGAGGCATATAAACGGTGGCATCAGGAACAACAATTGAAACGGCATCATCAGCAATACCTTCTTTGGTAGCTTTTAGAACAAAGTCTGTTGCAGAAGCTAGTCGAAGTCCTGATTCTTTTAGGATATTTAAACCTTTTAATAGTTCTTCGTCTTTAGAAATAATTTCTATGGTAGCTTTTCTGCTATTTGGTACGTTCATTTCCATTCTAACATTTCTTACGCCACGAATGATCTCAATAAAGTGATTTAATAATTTTTCAGCAACTGGATAGTGGTTCTCTTCTTTATATTCCGGCCATTTTGAAATCATAATTGATTCTTCTTCTGGCACTAAATAAGAATAAATTTCTTCGGTAATAAAAGGCATATAAGGATGAAGAAGTTTTAAACTATTCTTTAAGACCTCTTTTAAGGTATAAAGTGCATCATTAGCTCCAGCCTTATCTTTATCTGCATGATAAATCCTAAACTTGGCAATTTCAATATACCAATCACAAAACTCATCCCAGATAAAGTCATAAATCTTCGATAAGGCAATCCCTAATTCAAACTTATCCATGTTTTCTGTTACTTCTTTAACTAATGTATTACAACGAGAAATAATCCAGCGATCAGCAGGATAACTACTTTCTTTTTCCGGTGTTTCTACGCCCAGTTCATCGATGTTCATCAAAATAAATCTCGAAGCATTCCAAACCTTGTTAGCAAAGTTTCGACTCGCCTCTACTCGCTCGGTATAAAAACGCATGTCATTTCCTGGTGCATTACCGGTAATTAAAGTCATACGCAGAGCATCCGCACCATATTGTTCAATAATATCTAGTGGATCGATTCCATTACCAAGGGATTTACTCATTTTTCTTCCTTGTGAATCTCTAACCAGACCATGAATAAAGACCGTATCAAAGGGACATTTACCGGTTTGCTCGATACCGGAAAAGACCATTCGAATAACCCAGAAGAAGATAATGTCATAACCAGTAACTAAAACATCGGTAGGATAGAAATAATCAAAGTCTTCTGTCTTATTTGGCCAACCAAGGGTTGAAAATGGCCAAAGGGCTGAGCTAAACCAAGTATCTAATGTATCTTCATCTTGAACGAATTTAGTACCACCACATTTAGGACATTTTTCTGGTGCTCCATCTTTTTTAACTACTACTTCCCCACATTCTTCACAGTAATAAGCCGGAATTCTATGTCCCCACCAAATTTGTCTGGAAATACACCAATCTCTAATATTTTCTAGCCAATGTAAGTAGGTTTTGTCAAAACGCTCCGGTACAAAGGTGAGGTCTTTGTTTTTTAAGGCTTCAATTGCTGGTTTGGCTAGTTCTTCCATGGACACAAACCACTGCATCTTAGCCATTGGTTCAACAGTGGTACCACAACGATCATGAGTTCCTACATTATGAGAATGTTCTTCTATTTTTACTAAATATCCTTCTTTTTCTAGATCTTCTACAACTTTCTTTCTTGCTTCATAGCGTTCTAGTCCCGCATATTTTCCACCTTCATCATTGATGGTTGCGTCATCATTTAAAACGTTAATCTCTTCTAAATTATGTCGTCTTCCGATTTCAAAGTCATTAGGGTCATGAGCGGGGGTTATCTTAACAGCTCCGGTACCAAACTCCATATCGACATATTCATCAGCCACAATCGGAATTTCTCTGCCTACTAAAGGTAGGATTGCTTTTTTGCCCACTAAGTGTTTGTATCGATCATCAGCCGGATTTACGGCAATACCCGTATCGCCAAGCATAGTTTCCGGTCTGGTAGTGGCGATTTCAAGGCATTCATCACTACCAACTACTGGATAATTAATGTACCAGAAATGACCAGCTTGCTCTTCATGAATAACTTCTGCATCAGAAAGTGAAGTTTTACAAACCGGACACCAGTTAATGATACGGTTGCCTTTATAAATAAGGCCTTTATTGTACAAACGAACAAAAACCTCTTCAACTGCTTGAGAGCATCCTTCATCTAGAGTAAAACGTTCTCTATCCCAATCACAAGAAACCCCTAATTTTTTTAGTTGTCCTTCGATGGTTCCGGCATACTGCTCTTTCCATTCCCAGGTTCTTTCTAAGAATTTTTCTCTCCCAATTTCTCTTTTTTCAATGCCTTCTTTTTTTAACTGTTCTGTAACCTTTACTTCGGTTGAGATAGCAGCATGATCAGTTCCCGGTATCCAAAGAGCATTGTAGCCTTGCATTCTCTTATAACGGATAATAATATCTTGTAAGGTATTATCTAGAGCATGTCCCATATGTAGTTTCCCCGTAATATTCGGAGGGGGCATTACAGTTGTAAAGGGTTTTTTGCTGCGATCAACTTCCGCATGGAAGTACTTTTTGTTCATCCATTTGCTATAAAGTCTTCCTTCCATTCCTTTTGGATCATAGGTTGTATTCATTTTCAGGCTCATTTTTCTTCATCCTTTCAATTTTTTCAAATAAAAAAAGTCCTTATAATCTATAAGGACGAATTATCGCGGTACCACCTTAATTATGTATGCTTCATACATCTCTTCTCATGTTCTATAACGGGAACGACTCCGAAGTTACCTACTATAGGTTCAATAACTCTGCTAAGAAGCTACCTTTAGCAACTCGTCTCATAAATCACCTCTCAGCCTTTGGGTGACTCTCTCTTAAAGGACTAATTGCCTACTCCTCTTCCTCACGGCATTTATATATTATAAGCTAGCATTTATCATATATTTCCCATTATGATTTGTCAAGATTTATCACTTTTTGTTCATACTTTCTTAAGATTGAGTAATCATTTTCCCTATGCTATAATGTAGGAACCATGAAAAAAATCATTGATAAACTATACCAACAACATAACTTATCAAAAGAAGAATGGATTGCTCTTTTTGATAATAGGACCCCTGAATTAGAAGCCTATTTGTTTGCTTTAGCAAGAAAGGTTACCGCTAAAACCTATGGTAATAAAATTTTTATTAGAGGGTTAATTGAATTTTCTAATTATTGTAAAAACGACTGTTTTTACTGTGGTATTAGACACTCAAACAAAAACCTTTCTCATTACCGTTTAAGTGAAGAAGAAATTTTAAACTGCTGTGAAATTGGTTATGCTAGCGGCTATCGCACTTTTGTGCTCCAAGGTGGTGAGGATCCTTATTTTACTAGGGAAAGAATGGTTCATATTATCAAAGATATCCATGCTAATTATCCTGACTGCGCCATTACCCTTTCTATTGGTGAGCGGTCTTTTTTGGATTATCAAGCTTTTTTTGATGCTGGTGCTGATCGCTATCTTTTAAGACATGAGACTTTTTTAGATAGTCATTATCAAAAGCTCCATCCCCAGGCAATGTCTAGTGCTAATAGAAAAGAATGCCTCTTTAACCTAAAAAAAATCGGTTATCAAACGGGAAGTGGCTTTATGGTTGGCTCTCCTTATCAAACCAATGAAAACTTGGCTGAAGATATGTTGTTTATAAAAAAACTCTCCCCCGAAATGGTAGGAATAGGTCCCTATATTTCCCATAAGGATACTCCTTTTCACGAGATGCCCTCAGGAAGTGTTTCGAAAACATTGTTTATCTTAGGTCTTTTAAGACTTATGATGCCCACTTTATTAATTCCTTCCACTACTGCTCTTGGAGCTCTTGATAAAGACGGTCGGTTACTTGGTATAAAATGCGGTGCTAATGTATTAATGCAAAATATCACACCACAAAGCGCAAGAATCAATTATACTTTGTACGAAAATAAGGATAGAGCAGGGGATGCTGATAACACCATGAATAATCCTCTTTTTACAGAGCTATTAAATGATGGTTACAAAATTACCACGACAAGAGGAGATGCACTTGTAAGTGAAGGAGAAGAAAAAAATGTATGATGCACACTCAAAACATGCCGAAGAGTTTATTAACAATGAAGAAATCTTAGCTACACTAGCTTATGCTGATGCTAATAAAGACAATCTAGCACTCATTGACTCAATTTTAGAAAAAGCCGGAAAAATGAAAGGTCTTACCCACCGGGAAGCCTCGGTTTTACTAGCTTGTAGCGACCCTGAAAAGCTACAAAAAATCTATCAATTAGCTAATAAAATAAAACATGAATTTTATGGTAACCGAATCGTTCTTTTCGCCCCTTTATACCTTTCTAATTACTGCATAAATGGTTGTACTTATTGTCCTTACCATTTAAAAAATAAAACCATTCAAAGAAAACAGCTTACTCAAGAAGAAATCAAAAGAGAAGTAATAGCTCTGCAAGATATGGGGCACAAGCGTCTGGCTCTTGAGGCCGGAGAAGATCCTATTCACAATACTATGGATTATTATCTTGAATCAATTAAAACCATCTATGACATTAAACATAAAAACGGTGCCATTAGAAGAGTAAATATTAACATCGCTGCTACAACTGTCGATAATTATCGTTCACTAAAAGAAGCGGAAATTGGTACCTATATTTTATTTCAAGAAACTTATCATAAAGAGAGCTATCAACAGTTGCACCCAACCGGACCAAAAAGCGATTACAACTATCATACAGAAGCTATGGATAGAGCCATGGAAGGTGGGATTGATGACGTTGGGATTGGCGTTTTATTCGGTCTTGATAAATACCGTTATGAGTTTGCGGGGCTCTTAATGCACGCTGAACATCTAGAAGCAGCCTTTGGTGTTGGTCCCCATACTATTAGTTTTCCAAGACTTAAAAGTGCCGATGATATTAACCCTGAAGATTTTAGTAACGGTATTGATGATGATACTTTTGCCAAAATCGTGGCTTGTGTTAGACTAGCAGTTCCTTATACGGGCATGATTGTTTCCACCAGAGAAGGTCAACTAGTAAGAGAGCGAGTTTTAAATCTTGGTATTTCCCAAATAAGCGGTGGTTCTAGAACCAGTGTAGGAGGCTATTATGAGGAAGAAGACCCCAAAGACAACTCTGCACAGTTTGATTTAAGCGATACTAGATCGTTAGATGACGTTGTTGCTTGGCTTATGGAAATGGGACACATTCCTAGCTTTTGTACCGCTTGTTACCGGGAAGGACGCACCGGTGATCGTTTTATGGCTCTTTGTAAAAGCGGTCAGATTCAAAACTGCTGCCACCCTAATGCTCTTTTAACCTTACAAGAGTATCTAATGGATTATGCCTCACCCAAAACAAAAGCTTTAGGCGAACCAATGATTCAAAAAGAAATCGCTAAAATACCCAATGAAAAAGCCAAGGCTTTAGCTCTTAAAAATTTAACTGCAATTAAAAATAATGAAGGACGTGACTTTCGCTTTTAGGAAGGAGATTTTCTATGAGTTTAACTAATGTACCAACAGCCCAAAGAGTGCATATTGGCCTCTTTGGTAAAAGAAACGCTGGCAAATCTAGTATTATCAACGCTCTTACCAATCAAGAAGTAGCCATTGTTTCTAATCGTAAGGGTACTACTACTGACCCCGTTTTAAAAACAATGGAACTTAATCCTCTTGGCCCTGTCATTTTTATGGATACTGCAGGACTAGATGATATCAGTGAGTTGGGTCCACAAAGGATAAAAAAAACTTATCAAATTTTAAATAAAACCGACATTGCTCTTTTGGTAGTGGAGGCAAAAGAAGGACTAACGAAAGAAAACTTAGAAATCTTAGAAAAAATAAAGAAAAAAGAAATTCCTTATCTAATTATCTACAATAAATCGGACCAAGTTGCTACCAGAGATTTATCAGTATTTCAAGATGGGATTTTAGTTAGTGCTAAATACAAAGGCAATATTGAGTCTTTAAAGGAGAAGATTGCTTCTTTATTACCAAGTGAAGGAGAAGCTAAACCTCTTGCTAAAGATCTTATCAAAGAACAAGATTTTGTAGTTCTTGTGGTACCAATTGATAAGTCCGCACCTAAGGGCCGCTTAATTTTACCACAACAACAAACAATTCGTGATCTTTTAGATAAAAACGTGGTGCCAATTATTGCCAATGAGCATACCTTAGAAGGTATCCTCACAGCTCTAGTAAAGCCCCCTGCTCTAGTCATTACTGATAGTCAAATTTTTAAAAAGGTCGCTAAAATAGTTCCCGCTACTCTGCCTTTAACTTCCTTTTCTATCTTATTTGCTAGGTATAAGGGACTTTTAGAGCAACTAGTAGAGGGAGCTAAAATGCTCGATCATTTGCCCCTAAATCCCCACATTTTAATTGCTGAAGGCTGCACTCATCACCGCCAATGTGAAGATATTGGTAGTGTCAAGCTTCCTCAGTGGTTAGAAGATTACACAAACAGAGAACCTAGCTACACTTTTACCAGTGGGGCCGAGTTTCCTGAGGATTTAAGGGACTTTGATTTAATTATTCATTGTGGTAGTTGTATGCTAAATGAGCGAGAAATGAAATACCGTCTTCATTGTGCCAAAGATGAGCACATCCCTATGACCAATTATGGTATGGCTATTGCTTATATGCACGGAATTTTAGAGCGAGCAATGGCACCTTTACTAAAATAATAACCAAAGGTTAATTCTCCTCCTAAAATGATTCTGTTATTTTAGAATAAGATTTTAATTATTTATTTCAATTGGGAGGGAACTATTATGAAAAAAAAGACTATTTTAATTTTAGTAACTGCTTTATGCTTTCTTTTTAGTGGGTGTGTGCGAGTAAAGGTTCTAGATAAGGAGACAGGTGCTGAGCTAGAAGATGTTCCGGTAACAGGGTATAATTCTAACGGAGACTTGATCGACACATTAACAACAAATACTTACGGAGACGCATACGATTCATACGATCACCTAAGAAGTGACTTTGGAACTTACACCTTTTCTGTTCCAACAGGCACTTATAATGGCAATAATTATCTAGGTACTTCAATAAGCGAAATCTATGATAATCCCGATGAGGATTTTGAGAATACCATATATCTTGAAAGAATAAAACCCATTGTTATTGATGGCGATGATACCATCACTTTAGAGGAAGGCTATTTAAGTACCAGCTTTTCCTACCAAGTAACTAGTAATCCAGCTGCCGTACTATCCTTATCTGATACGCTAAACAATCATTTAAGCATAGATTCTTTAGGAAACCTTTCTATTTACTCAGGCCTTAGTGCGGGAGAATATCCCTTTGTAATTACAAGCACGAATGGTTATGAAACTACAACAAAAGGCGTTCTCTTAAAAATAGCTGCAACACCAAGCATTACTGGAAATTCTAATATCAAACTTTTAAAAGGATATGAGGGCTACACAGAAAAATACGACTTAGCCAATACAACTACTGTCGCTCTTAGCAATGATTTAGATGGTTTACTAGTAATAAATTCAGAAGGACTTTTAACCATTGCCAAAGGACTTAATAACGGTGTTTATCAAACTACCATTGTGTTAAGTAACGAGAATGCAGAAACTACCTTAGACCTTACTATTAATGTCAATGAAGCACCAACTATTAGTGGTGACGACAAAATCGACTTGCTCCTAGGCTATAAGGCGCTAACTAAATCTTATTCCATTAGTGCTTTTCCAAACCCTAGTTTTTCAGTAACTGAACTATCCGACTCCGAATTATTACAAGCAATGATGCCAGAAGGTGGAGAAGTAGTTAACGGAACTATCAACCTTACTATCGCAGAAGGGCTAACAGTTGGCACCTATAAAGTCGAACTAAATGCTACAAATGGTCTTGAACCAAATGCGAAAAAAGTTGTTACAATCAATGTTTCAAAAGCTGATGATGATAAAAATGATCAGTACAATGCTAATACCAATAGTAACTCTACAAACACTGCTAAAAGCACCGCTGTTAACACCGGAGATTTAGTAAGCCAGCCGTATATCCTACTTCTGGCAACGATATTCCTTTTATCTCTAACACTA
>DXHJ01000115.1 GCA_019113475.1 Candidatus Dorea intestinavium
TTTCTGTTTGCAGCTTGATACCATAAAGAGATTCGATAATCTCATCAGTTAAATGCTCCCCGGTAATTCCTTCTACCACAATCTCACCTTTTTTTAGACCGATTAAATAATCACTATAGGCAATTGCTTGATTGATATCATGTAAAATCATCACAATCGTGGTGCCATATTTTTGATTAATCTCTTTAATCATTTCTAAAATTTCGATCTGATAACGAATGTCTAAGTAAGTGGTTGGTTCATCCAAAAAGAGAATCTTGGTATCTTGGGCAAGGGCCATAGCAATAAAAGCTCTTTGCTTTTCTCCCCCGGATATTTTACTAATTTCTTGATGGCGCAATTTTAAAAGACCCGTTACCTTTAGTGCATGTTCAATACACTCCCTATCCTTTTTAGTTTTCCCTTTAAAAGGAACCTCGTAAGGAATTCTGCCATAGGAAACTAACTTTTCAACGGTCATATCAGAAGGCGCGTTATTTACTTGTTGCACAATAGCTACTTGGCGACCAAACTCTCGCCTTTTCATCTCTTGAATTTTTTCCCGTGGAGTCTTATCTCACCAGTTTGTAGTTTTAAGCTTCTTGACATAACGGATAAAAGCGTACTCTTACCGCTACCATTCGCACCTAAGATAGTGGTTATTTTTCCTTCTTTAATCGAGAAGTTTATATTATCTAAAACTTGATTATTTTCATAGGAATGATTTAGTCTTGTTACTTCAATCAACGCTTCTTCCTCCTTAATAAATAGATAAATACCGGTCCGCCAACAATTGTCATTAAGATTGCTGGTGAAATTTCTCTGGGATAGACAATACTTCTGCCAAAGGTATCGGCAATTAAAAATATAAAAGAGCCAAGTAAGGCTGAAAAAGGAAGCAAATATTTATGCTCGGCTCCAACAATTAAGCGACCCATATGAGGAACGATGAGTCCTAAAAAGCCAATTACACCGGTTATGGCTGTACAGCCGCAAACAATAATAATGGCAAGGAAAGAAATAAGAATTCTCATTAGTGGTACATTGATGCCAAGACTACTAATGGTCTTTTCTTCCAATTGCAGTAAATCACACTGCTTGGCCGTCAAAAGAGCTAGCATAATTCCTGGAATCACCATGATAAGAAGAATTCTAACATCGCGCCAAGTGGTAAGTGAAATGCTTCCTTCTACAATAGACGCAATTCCACTTGTTCCTTGACCACTTACTTGGCTAAGCAAGCGAAGCCCGCCTTCAAACATCCCATTAATGGCAATACCTATTAACAAAATATTAGTAGGTTTTAAGCCTTCTTTAAAAGCAATCACATAAACAATTAAAAAGGCTAACAAGCCACCAACAAAGGAAAATAAAGAAGTAAGAACAAATAATCCCGGAAATAATAAACCGGCTATTGCCGCAAAGAATCCGGCTCCCCCGGAAATACCGATAATTCCCGGATCCGCCAAAGGATTCTTTAACACTGCTTGTAATAATACCCCGGAAACGGCAATTCCCGCTCCCGCTAAAACGGCCACAAAGATTCGTGGAAAGCGTAAATGATAAATTGTTGCCACTTTTTTATCATATTCCATAAATAGTCCTTTAAGCAGTCTATTGGTACTAACACTTAACCCACCTGTTCGTACCGACCAGAAGAATAAGCCAATTAGCAAAATACCCAGCAGAACAAAGGCTATAATTCTCACTTTCTTTTTATTCATATAAGACCACCTTTAATTCTTCTAATGCTTCTTGATACTGCAAATCAGCACTCATCCCAAATTTATTGTAGTCAAGGTTGACTACTTTTCCTTCTTCTACTGCTCTAAAATTCTTCCAAATATCATTTTCGGTAAATTCTTTTTTAAACATTGCTTCTACTTGGTTCGGTAGGGCGTGAGCCGTTAGCAAAATTATATCTGGATCTTTCAGTAACATATCCTCAGGATTAACATTAATAAAATCACTGGTTTCCTCGGCGTAAACATTTTGGCCCCCGGCCATTTCCACCAGGCTTCCGGCATAACTATTGGGCGTAGCGGCCACATAGGAGCCGGGAAGTCCCATTAAAAGTAGCACCTTTGGTCCTTCTCCTTTATTCTCCTCTTGATATGCTTGATACCAATTTTTGTATTCAATCTGTAGGCTTAGAGCCTTCTCCTTTTGATTAAGTAGTCCCCCCAAGGTGACAATGCCTTCATACATCTTTTCGGTACTGGATAAATCTAAAAACACGCCGTTTAAATTCACATTCTCATATTTTTCTTTTAAATCTCCTGCGAGAGATTGAGGCGATAATATGTACGTAGGCGATAACATGGCTAAGGCTTCCATGTCAGGTCCCATAGGTGGCCCGATCCTTTCCACTTCTTCATACCTTTTCGGTAAAGTATAAGTCTCACTTGTAGGAACACCTACTACATTTTCTATTTCTAAAAGATCAAGGAGTTCACAGATGGTCACTGAAGTACTAACGACACTGACCACTTTTTCTTCTTGCGGCTCGTTTTCTAGTTTTTGTTCCACACAGCCTGTTAGAAGAAAGGCTGATACCACCAGTAAAATAAGCATTTTTAGCTTTTTGTCTTTCATTGTTTTTTCCTTTTTACAACAAAGAAGATTATGCCAACTAGTACCAGACCAATTATAGCCATAAGAGGAATCACCGATAAACTACCCTTCGCTTTAATTTCTTCTGGTTCCCTTACACTTTTAGTTTCTTTTGTGATTTCTGGTACTTCTGGTACTTCTGGTACTTCTTCTATTGCTTCTATTTCCGCTACTTCTTCTGGTTCTGGTTCTACTAACATTTCACTCAGATACTCTCCGGTACCTGCTGTTGCTTCTTCGGGCTTTAGGGCCACAAAAAATTGCACTTCTCTGCCCATAGGATCAACATATAAAACCGGGCTAATTAGATTGGTTAAATCCTTCATTTCAAAGCGATAATAATTAGCGCTATCACCATTAAGTTCTCCGCCGCCGGTTAAAACCAGATCCGCTTCTTGATATTCTGTCCCATTTGCAAGCATTATTTTCGTACTACTTATATTAGATAGTAAGCCAATGGTCATAGTAACGTAGTTCGTTTCGCCCGTGCTTTCTACTAAGACATTTCCACTCGTAATACTTTCACACATGCTTTGTCCGAGTTCTATATTGGTTCCACCATCTACGGTCTGACCCGTAGCCGGATGAACATAACTCACGGTTATTGGCACAAGATAGGCCCCTCTTTCCATTGCCTTAGCCGAAATTGCGAAATAACCACCAAGGGCTAAAACCAAGCTTAAGGCGATACTAAATAAGCTAATTTTTTTCAATCTTCTCATCGCTTAAACCATCTTTCTTTTTTTGAAAGATACTAGCATAATCATCGCTGCTCCCATGAGCATTAAAAGATAGTAACTAGTATTACCCGCGTCACCTGTTTTGACGGAAGCTGCACCTGTCTTGGCACTGCCAGAAGTAGCTGTTGGTGCTGATTTGAGGTCCGTATTTCCATCAGCTTTTTTAAGTCCTGACCAATTGATTTTAAGTCTAGCATCGATGTATTGATTGCCCATCATTTCCACCATGGGATTTACTTTCACTGAAAGGAATTCATTTTTATGCGGCATCGCAAAAACAAAACTTGCCGGGTTGCCTGACGCGTCCTTTGTCCCTATAGAAGCTTGCGAAAATCCGCCTGCTCCATCTTCTACCTGTAAGTATTGAAGAGTCGCATTAATGCTTCCCATACTCATGGACTGGGTATAAACATACATGTTATAAACGCCCTCTGTAACTTGAATGCGGGCATAATCTTTAATAGAAGAAGCTGCCATCGAGGCCTCATCTTTGGTTGCATTAAATAATTCTACCGGTACCTCGTATATTCCTGGGGCTAAATTATCTTTATCTAGTGTTGTAGTTGTTGTATTGTTCGCGTTA
>DXHJ01000116.1 GCA_019113475.1 Candidatus Dorea intestinavium
TGCTGGTTTTTCAGTAAGACCAGGATTTTATTCAGATAAGGGAGCAACGGCTGTGCCAGGAGGTGTTAATTTTACTATTGCCTCTAAAAACGCTACTGCCTGTGAACTTTTACTTTTTCACCGCGAGGAAGAAAAGCCCTATGCGTGCATTTCGATCCCGGAAAACTATAAAATAGGTGATGTTTACTCCATTATGGTTTTTGGTTTAAATATTGAAGATTTTGAATATGCTTATAAAATGGATGGTCCCTATAGACCGCAAGAAGGACTAATTTTCAATAAAAACAACCAAATCTTAGACCCTTACGCAAAAGCGGTAGTTGGACAAAGCAAATGGGGCGTTAATCTTAATAAAAATGGTTATAAAGCCAGGGTAGTGGCCAATAACTTCTTATGGGGAGCAAGACAAAACCCGGATTATGAGCTAAGTGAACTTATTATTTATGAGCTCCACGTTAGAGGTTTTACTAAAGGCCTAAAGGATATGGCTGAAGCGGGAACCTTTGCTGGCCTTAAAAAGAAAATTCCCTATTTGAAAGAATTAGGAATCAATGCGGTAGAATTAATGCCCGTTTTTGAATTCGATGAGCTAATGGATTACCGAGAATATCAAGGAAAGCCCCTTCTTAATTACTGGGGCTATAATACGGTGAGTTTTTTTGCCCCCAATTCAAGTTATGCTCATACCAATGAATATAACAGAGAGGGTCGAGAATTTAAAGAACTCATTAAAGAACTTCATGAAAATAAAATCGAAGTGATACTAGACGTAGTCTTTAATCATACGGCTGAAGGTAATGAAAAAGGACCAGTTATTAACTTTAAGGGAGTCGATAATAATATCTATTACATGTTAACTCCAGAAGGATACTATTTTAATTTTTCAGGAACCGGTAATACCATGAACTGTAATCACCCCGTGGTTAGGCGAATGATTATTGATTGTTTGGAGCATTGGGTAAGTGTTTATCGAATTGATGGCTTTCGTTTTGATTTAGCTTCTATTTTAGGCAGAGATGAACAAGGTGTACCCTTAAAAAATCCTCCTCTTATTGAAGCTTTAGCTTTTAATTCTCTCCTTAGTAAAACAAAACTTATTGCCGAAGCCTGGGATGCTGGTGGTTTATATCAAGTTGGAAGTTTCCCTGACTTTGATCGTTTTGCCGAATGGAATGGTCGCTACCGAGATGATTTAAGGAGCTTTTTAAAAGGTGGTTTTGATTATGCAAACGAAGCGCTAAAGCGAATTAGTGGCTCTGTTGATATGTATGGGGATTATAAGAGAGATTATTCGCCAAGTATTAACTTTATTACTTGCCATGATGGGTTTACGTTAAATGATCTTTATTCTTATAATGAAAAGCATAATGAGGCCAATGGCTGGAATAATAGTGATGGAAATAATGATAACAGAAGTTGGAATTGTGGGATAGAAGGAGAAACAGACAATGAAGAAGTTCTAGCCCTACGCAAAAAGCTGATTAAAAACGCAGCGGCTGTTCTATTTGCTAGTCGCGGAACGCCCATGTTTTTGGCGGGCGATGAATTTTTAAACACCCAATATGGGAATAACAATCCTTATTGTCAAGATAATGAGATTTCTTGGCTTAACTGGGAAGATTGTGAAAAAAATAAAGAAATCAGAGAATTTTTCACTTTTATGATTCACTTTAGAAAAGCTCATCCTGTTTTACGAAAAGCAATAGAGCCTGCTAAGATTGGGCTTTCAAGTTTTTCACACTATAATGAAGATAATACTTTTATTGCTGTTTTATTTGCAGGTTACAATAAAGAAAAACAAAAAGATGATATAATTTATATCGGGATTAATGCTCATTGGGAAGAAAGAAAAGTTAAGTTGCCTTCTTTGCCAGGAAACTATAATTTTTATCTTCATGTTGATACGGGAGTAGCAGAAAAAAGCTGTTTTGAAATACCAAAAAAAGTAAAAGATTATACCTACTTGTTAAAAGCAAGATCCGTGATAATCTTAGAAGGAAAGGTGGAAGAGTCATAGAATTTAATAAAAAAATATTTTACAAGCAGGTGATTGCTCTAACTATCCCCATGGCCCTACAGAATTTAATCAATGTGGGAGTTACTGCAGCCGATGTACTAATGCTTGGAAAAGTAGGAGAAAAGGTACTTTCAGGGGCCTCCCTTGCGGGGCAAATTCAATTTATTATGACCCTTATTTTAATGGGCATTACCTCAGGCGCCACAGTTTTGTGTGCTCAGTATTGGGGAAAACAAGATACGAAATCCATTGAAAAGGTTTTGGGACTTGCTATTTTAATGGGCTTTATAGTATCTACTTTATTTGCAGTTTTAGCCTTAACCGTGCCGGAATATCTGATGAAAATCTATGCTAGCGATAAAGAAGTAATAGAGCAAGGCGTAAAATATTTAAGAATTGTCGGTATTTCCTATGTTTTTGGGGCTTTTGTTCAGGTCTATCTTTATGTCATAAGAAGTGTGGAGCGGGTAATTATCGCTACGATTGTTTACTTTATCTCGCTTTTAGTCAATGTTATGATTAATGCTGTTTTAATCTTTGGCCTTTTTGGGGCGCCAAAACTAGGCGTGGTAGGAGCCGCAATCGGTACCTTAACAGCCAGAATTGTAGAAATTATGATAGTCTTATTCTATGCCATTTATAAAAATTATACGGTACGAATCAGACTTAAAAATATCATACATATTGATAAATGGCTCGTTAGAGATTTTATAAGGTATGCTTTGCCCGTGGTAATTAATGAACTTTTTTGGGGCATGGGGGCATCGGCTAATAGTGCCATTATCGGTCATATGGGAAGCGCAGCGGCAGCAGCTAATGCTATTACCCAGGTTACGAGACAACTAGCCATGGTTGTAGTCTTTGGTGTAGGTAATTCAACTGCCATAATGCTAGGTAAAACTATCGGAGAAAAACGTTATGATTTAGCAAAACGCTATGGTAATGAATTCTTAAAAATTAGTGCCATCTTAGGTCTTTTTAGTGTGTTGGTGATTTTAGTCGTTTCTCCAATTGCTAGAGCTAATCTGGTTTTATCACCAGAAGCCAAAGAGTATTTAAAAATCATGTTCTTTGTTATGTGTTACTTTACTTTTTGTATGTCCATGAGTTCGACTATGGTAGTAGGAATTTTTCGCTCTGGAGGAGATACTAGATTTGGCCTTATTTTAGATATGAGTACTATGTGGGGATGTTCCATTTTACTGGGCTTTATTGCTGCCTTTGTTTTTAAGGCTAGCGTGCCAGTTGTCTATGTTATACTAATGTGTGATGAAGTGATTAAGCTGCCTATTTGTTTAAAACGTTATTTTTCTTATAAATGGCTCAAAGATGTAACGAGGTAGCTAAGAAAGGAAAAAGTATGAATAAAATAAATATCGATCAAGTAAAACTTAAAATGATAGAATTTAATGCCGGTGATCCCAAACAAATTCAACATTTTATCAAGGTTTATGAATTTGCCTCTTTAATTGGAAAAGAAGAAGGGTTAGAAGCTAATACCCAGGAAATTTTAGAGGTAGCTGCTTTGGTTCATGACATTGGTATTACGAGAGCTAGAGAACTTTACGGAACTAGTGAAGGAAAATACCAAGAAAAAGAAGGTCCAGCACTAGCCAAGAAATTACTAGAAGAAATAGGATATACAAAAGAAATTATAGACCGAGTAAGCTTTTTAGTTGGCCACCATCATACCTTTGATCAAATTGTTGGTACGGATTATCAAATACTAGTAGAAGCGGATCTTCTGGTTAATTTTTATGAACACCAAACTGGAAAAGAAACAATAGAGAAAATGTTTAATAAGCTTTTTAAAACAGAGACGGGCAGCTATATCTGTAAAAAAATGTTTGCATTATAAAGGAAGAAGTGATTAAGATGCCAGAATTACCAGAAGTGGAGACTGTAAGAAGAACCTTAAAAACTTTGATCATTGGAAAAGAGATTGAAAAAGTTGAAATATACTATGATAAAATTATTACCGGTGATGCCAATGAATTTGCCAGAAAATTAAAAGGTCAGATATTTTGTGATATTGATCGGATAGGAAAATATTTAATTTTCATTTTGGATCAAGATGCTATTATTTCCCACCTACGGATGGAAGGAAAATATAATTTTTATCAACATGATATGCCCCAGACAAAACATGAGCATTTGGCTTTTTACTTTACCGATGGTAGTAAGTTAGCCTATTTTGACATTAGAAAATTTGGCCGTTTACAATTAGCAAGCAATCGCAACTACCGCTATGAGTTGCCCTTAAAAAAGCTAGGGCCGGAGCCAAAGGAGGCAGATAGTAAGAAAATTTATGAGAGAATGCATAAAAGTTCATTACCCATTAAATCTTTACTCTTAGATCAAAGTATTATGAGCGGCATTGGTAATATTTATGCTAATGAAATTTGTTTTCGCGCTGGGCTGCATCCTGAAACAAAGGGTTTAGATTTGTCGCAAAAAAGAGTGGCAGAAGTCATTAAAATCGCTAGTGAAATCTTAGCAGAATCCATTGAACTTGGCGGAACTACCATTCATTCCTTTGAAGCAAATGGTAATACTGGAAAGTTTCAAAACAAATTACAGGTTCATGGACAAGAAATTTGTCCTAATTGTGGGGGCAAAATCAAGAAAATAAAGGTGGGAGGCCGCGGTACCTATTATTGTCCGAACTGCCAATTAAAAAATAAATGAGAAAGAAGGGATAGACTTAATGATTTTTATTGATAAAGAAGAAATAAAAAAACAGATTGATTTAAATGAAATGATGGATCAAATAGAATATGCTTATAGGCTTTATGGAAAAGGTGAATTCTTTATGCCAGAAAGACCAGTTATTGAGCATAATAATAAAACTATGATTTATATGCCTTGTTACACCAAAGAAGTAATTGGAACGAAGATTTTATCACTTTTTCCCGATAATGCTAAATTAGGCCTGCCTTCTCTTGATGGTGTGATTCTCTTAAATGATGGAGTAACGGGAAAGCCCCTAGCTCTTTTAGATGGACAAAGTGTCACGGCTTATCGCACCGGTGCTATTGGCGGAGTAGCGATTCGTCACCTTGCTAAAAAGGAAGCAAAGAGTGTTGGAATTGTGGGTGCAGGAACGCAAAGCTTTTATCAAGCGCTTTATGCTTGCGCCGCTCGCGATATTAAAAAAGTAGGAATTTATAATCATAGCGACCGGAACTTATCTAGTTATATAAAAGAGTTAAAAGCGGCTCTTAATAATGACGAGATCGAAGTGGTGCAGTATCAAGATGTAAAGGAACTAGTAAAAAATAGTGATATTATTTGTACTGCCACATTGGCAAAAACACCAGTACTGCCAGATGATGAAGAACTTCTACGCGGCAAGTGCATCGTGGCCATTGGTTCTTATACACCAGAAGCCAGAGAAATACCGGATGCAGTTTTTAATTTAGTAAAAAACGTTTATATAGAACTTCCTTACGCCATGGAGGAAACAGGAGATTTGAGAATTCCCATAAAAAGTGGTAAGCTATCTAAGGACAGAGTTGTTTTAATGAGTGACTATTTAAAAGAACCTACGAAAGAAATAAAAGAAGGGGAAACAACCTATTTTAAATCAGTAGGAATGGCACTATTTGATATTTGTGCGTCCAATTATTTATTAAACAAGACAAAGGAGAACTAGACAATGAAAGTAGTAAAGACAGATTTAGCGCCTAAGGCTCTAGGACCATATTCACAAGGATATATTCATAATGGAATGTTCTATTCTGCTGGACAAATTCCCATAAATCCCAAGTCAGGAGAAGTAGAAGCTACTGACATAGCCGGTCAAACAGATCAAGTTTGTAAAAACTTTGCTGCGGTATTAGAGGCAGCAGGTTCAGATTTTGAACATGTAGTAAAAACGACTTGTTTCTTATCAGACATGGCAGATTTTGCCGCTTTTAATGAAGTTTATGCAAAATATTTTTCATCCAAACCAGCAAGAAGCTGTGTAGCAGTAAAAACCCTTCCTAAAGATGTTTTAGTGGAAGTAGAATTAATTGCAATTGTAAAGGAGTAATTTAAAAATGAGTGAAGAAACAAGTTGTAATGCATCAAGTTGTGAAGGATGCGAAAGTGCTGGAAGTTGCAGCAGTGAAAAGAAAAGTATGAAAGTAGCAGCCAATGCGCATTCTCATATTAAACATGTTATTGGTGTAGTTAGTGGTAAAGGCGGTGTTGGTAAATCACTTGTGACTGCTGCCCTAGCTAGACAAATGAGAGAAAAAGGTTATGAAGTGGGAATTTTAGATGCTGATATAACGGGTCCTTCTATTCCTAAAATGTATGGAGTCCATGAAAAAGCAGATGCTTGCGAAGAAGGTATGATTCCAGCAGTCGCTAAAGACGGCACTAAGATTATGAGCATTAACCTTATATTAGAAGATGAAAGTGATCCTGTTGTTTGGCGTGGTCCTGTTATTACAGGTGTTGTTCAACAGTTTTATACCGATGTAATTTGGAATGAATTGGATTACTTATTTATCGATATGCCCCCAGGAACAGGTGATGTGCCTTTAACTATTTTCCAATCTATACCAGTTGATGGCATCGTTATAGTAACCTCACCTCAAGATCTTGTTCAAATGATTGTAGAAAAAGCGATTAAGATGGCAGGACTTATGAATGTACCAATTCTTGGTGTGGTAGAAAACTACAGTTACCTAAAATGTCCTAATTGTGGAGAAGTTATTAATGTCTTTGGCAAAAGTAGTATTGATGAATTAGCTAAGAAATATGATTTAGAGGTTATTGGTAAAATTCCAATTGATCCAGAACTAGCTAAAGCAGTGGAAGAAGAAAGATTCCATGAAGTAAAACTTGATTATTTAAAAGACTTAAACTTATAAATTATAATAAAAAAGCAGCCCTAGGGCTGCTTTTTTATTGCATATTATCGACTACTCGTTTCATAGAGCCACTAGAAACAATTAGAGCTATTACGCCACCAATTAAAGCAGTTATTAATTGAGGAATAGAAAACATATTGGAAACTACAGCACTTTTTGGCTGTGGTAATTCCAAGATAACGGGTACGACTAGTTTCACAATAAAAAGATATAAAACTAGAAATTTGCCCGTAGCGCCAAGAATTAAGGCACAGACTCCAGAAACTAAGGGCTTCTTTAAAAGATTCTTTTTGCCAATTAAATACCAAATAAGGACTAAAACAATATTGCCAAGAGCAATAAAAGGAATTAGCGTCCAAAAAGGACCAATGCCTAAAAGTTTAGCGATAAAAGGTGATACAAGCGCAATTACAATTCCTGATGATAGCCCGTTAAACATTACAGAAATAATTAAAATGGCATTAACAAAAGAGCCTGTAACAAGAGTATTACCAAAAGAAGCGGTAATTAGTTGAACGACAATAAGAACAGCAAGAAACACGCCGGTTCTAGTTATCCATTGGACTTTATTTTTTATCTCATTCATTTTTAATCCTCCCTTTTCTATTATTTTATCATACCACCAACTAGTTAAAAAACAATAAGAACAAATGTTCTTAAAATCTATACAGGAAGCAGAAGTTATGTTATGATAAAAGAACAAATGTTCTAGGAGGCGTGTGATGGATTATAGAATTATGAAAGAAGATTCCTTAGCCAAGAAATTAGCAATATTATCCGATGCCGCAAAATATGATGTTGCTTGTACCTCTAGTGGTGTTGACCGAAATAATGAGGGAACTGGTATGGGAAATACTGTATCTCGAGGAATTTGTCATTCTTTTTCTGCCGACGGTAGATGTATATCGCTGCTTAAAATTCTTTTTACCAATGAATGTATTTTTGATTGTAAATATTGCTTGAATAAAAAGAGCAATGATGTGGTACGTACTTCTTTTTCGCCAGATGAGGTAGTTACTTTAACGATGGAATTTTATCGCAGAAATTATATAGAGGGTTTATTTTTAAGTTCGGGGGTTTTAAGAAGTCCTGATTATACCATGGAACTACTATATGCTACCCTCTATAAATTAAGAAAAGAACAGAATTTTCAGGGCTATATTCATGTAAAAGCCATTCCCGGAGCAAGTGCAGAGTGGATTGAAAAATTAGGCTTTTTAGCTGACCGAATGAGCATAAATTTAGAGCTACCAACAGCGTCGGGTTTAAAAGAGTTAGCACCCCATAAAAGTAGAAAATCAATTTTAACGCCAATGCGTCAAGTGCAACAAGGTATGGAAAAAAATAAATATGAATTACAAGTTTATAAAAAAACACCTCTATTTGTACCAGCAGGTCAAAGTACACAAATGATTATTGGTGCTACAAGGGAAACTGACTATGAGTTGCTACAGGTAACAGAAGGCCTTTACCGTAAATTCAATTTAAGAAGAGTCTTTTTTTCCGCCTTTGTTAACGTTAATCAAGATAAAAATTTGCCCATAAAGGAAGGTGAAGGCCCTCCTCTTTTGAGAGAACATCGACTTTATCAAGCCGATTGGCTTCTTCGTTATTATCAATTTGAAGCCCATGAGATTCTATCCAAAGACAATCCTAATTTCAATCTGCATTTTGATCCAAAGTGCAATTGGGCCCTAAAACATCTGGAAAATTTTCCCGTAGAAGTTAACCGTGCTGATTACCATACACTTTTACGAGTACCGGGTATTGGCTATACTTCAGCAACACGGATTATAAAAGCGAGAAGATTAGGCGACTTAAACTTTGAAAATCTTAAAAAAATGGGTGTAGTTTTAAAAAGGGCTCTTTATTTTATTACATGTAATGGAAAAATGATGTATCAAACAAAAGTTGAGGAAGATTACATTGCTAGAAATTTGTTGGCGGTAAAAGAAAAATTACCGAGAGAAGTTTTGAATATGAATTATAGACAACTTTCTCTTTTTGATACCAATACAGCTTATTCGCTACTTAAATAAGAAAGGTGAGAAAATGAAAACTGTATTATGCTGTAATGATAGCTTAATAGGTATATTTTCAGCTCTTTATGATGCTTGGAAATTACATCTTCAAGGAGAAGTCTGTACTATTTTAATAAAAGGAGAAACAAATCAGGAACTTTTTTGTGACTATCAAGAAGTGATAGAATCTTCTAAAAAAGTAAGAGCTATTGAGAACATGGTTAAAAAGAATTTAGGCTACCTAGCCTTTTATGACATTTACTACGCAGCTCATTCTTTTGACCAAGAAAAAGGAAACGCTATTTTTTCGACTTTAAAGGCAGCTAGTAAGTTAAAAGATAGCAGAAAAATTATGGATCATTTGAGCTGTGAAGCCGTACAAAAAGTTTTTTCTCTTAGTAAAAATGTTGGTAATGAAGCTCATAGTTTGATTGAATTTTTGCGTTTTAGAGAATTAAATAATCAGGTCCTGTTTGCGACCATTACGCCTAAAAATCAAGTGCTTACTAGAATTGCACCACATTTTGCCGAGCGCTTTCCGGAAGAAAACTGGCTCATTTATGACCAGAATCACCATCTCTTTGCTTTACATGAAGCGAAAACAGATTGGCGGCTTTTAGCAGAAACAGATATGAATGATAAAGCACTTACAAACTTCTCTTGGGAAGAGGAAAAATATAGTCAATTATGGAAAGAGTTCACTAAGACTATTACAATTAAAGAACGAGAAAATAAGAGATGCCAAAGAGGGCATCTCCCTTTAAAATATCGTTCTCATATGACGGAGTTCGATTCCCCATAATCAACGCGATACTTCTTCGCGACCTTGGAAACATAAGGAGAATCTTTAAGATAAAAACGCCAAGGAAGGTTAATACTTTCCTTTGCGTAATCAATATTAATTCGCGGGGAAACACCTATTTCCT
>DXHJ01000117.1 GCA_019113475.1 Candidatus Dorea intestinavium
AAACTCTAAAGCAATTTCCTCTGCTGTCTCATAATCCACCTCTTGATTAACGGTAACAACCTTTCCTTGCAAAAAGAGTTTTTTAACGATTACAGAAGGAACAATTTTCATTTTTTCCGCTAGTTCTTTAATGGTTAGAACTTCAGGAATAACGATAGATTTAATTTCTTCTTCCTTTTTTACTTCTTTTGCTTTTGGTTTTTCTAATACCGGCATTGGCTCTTGTTTCTTTTTGCCCTTATGTTTATCGTAATGATTGTGTTGATCATTCTTTTTCTTGTTAAAATCTTCTTTTCTTTTTTGTGGCTTCTTTCCTTCTGTTAAAGGAGTTGCTACTGCCGAACTACCTTGACCTTGTGGTTTGTTATTCCTATAGCCTTGGTTCCTATTATCTCCTGGACGGCTATTTCTATTGTCTCCTGGGCGAGTATTTCGATTGTCCCCTGGACGAGTATTTCGATTGTCCCCTGGACGAGTATTTCGATTATCCCCTGGGCGAGTATTTCGATTATCTCCTGGGCGATTGTTTCGATAATCTCCTGATCTTTGCGTTCTATTGTCATTTGGTCTTTGACTTCTGTTATCATTTGCTCTTGGCGCTCTATTATCGTTTGGTCTTTGACTTCTGTTATCATTTGCTCTTGGCGCTCTATTGTCATTTGGTCTTTGACTTCTGTTATCATTTGCTCTTGGCGCTCTATTATCATTAGTTCTTTGATTTCTTGTCTCATTTGTACGATCATTTGATCTAGGGGTGCGATTATCAGCTGGCTTTCTTTCCCTATTGTCAGCTGGTTTTCTTTGTTGTGTTGGCTTTGCCCCACTTTGCGTATTTTGTGGCCTAAAAAGATGAACAATGTTTTTCTTCTTTGTACCATCTTCTCCTTCCTTCTTCTCTTCTGGTTGTGCCTTAACTGGCTTCTTAAAAGCTTTTCTGGCAGTATTTGCTACATCCTCTTCCACACTACTCATATGACTTTTAACTTCTATATTTTTCTTGTCTAAAAACTCGATTAACTCTTTGCTTTGTAAGCCAAGTTCTTTCGCAAGCTCATGTACTTTAATTTTTGACATTTATAATCTCCTTTATTTAGTTGTATTTGTTAGGTGCTTAATTATGCTCTTTGCTAGTCCACTATCCACAACTGCAAGAGAAGCTCGCAGATCATGACCAGTCGCTTGACCAAGGCTTGTTTTATCACCATAGATGTAAAGAGGAACCTTTCTATATTCACACATATTTCTAAACTTCTTTTTGGTGTTATCAGAGGCATCTTCTGCAACAATAACTACCTTTGCGATTCCTGATTTTAAAGCCTTCTCCGTAGAAAATTCACCACTTAGAGTTTTCCCGGCTTTGGTTGCCATGCCGATCATAGATAATGCTTTATTTTGTATCAAACTTATCCATCTCCTCTTCTAAGGCATCGTATACATCTTTTGGTATTGCACCTTTAAAAGATCTTTCTAACCCTTTATTTTTCACTGCTTTTTGGAAACATTCTTTCTTGGCACAAAGGTAGGCACCACGTCCATTTTTCTTGCCCGTTTCATCTAATAAGAAGTCTCCCTCGGCAGTTTTTACAATTCGTATCAAATCTTTCTTGTGTTTCATTTCTTCACAACCGACACATTTTCGCATCGGCACTTTTTTTATCTTATTCAAACAATCACCTATTCTTCTGTATTTTCTTCTTGGAGATCATTAAATTCTTCTTCGTTCTCAAATAATTCTTCATCGTAAATGCCTTCTGACAATTCCATATAATTAGCTGGAAGTTCGCCGGACTCAATGGCTTGTGTTTCATTTTTAATATCAATCTTAAAGCCTGTAAGTCGTGCAGCAAGTCGAGCGTTTTGACCTTCTTTACCAATGGCAAGAGAAAGTTGGTAGTCAGGAACAATAATACTAGCTGTCTTTTCATCAGGATCTGCCATAACAGAAATAACTTTCGCTGGGCTTAGTGCATTTTCAATTAAAATAGCTGGGTTTTCTGACCAGTTAATTATATCAATTTTTTCTCCTCGAAGTTCTTCTACAATGGCATTCACACGACTACCATTAACCCCTACACAGGCTCCTACAGGATCAACATCAGGATCATTTGAGTAAACGGCAATCTTGGTTCTGCTACCTGCTTCTCTAGCAATACTTTTGATTTCTACAATCCCATCTTTTACTTCTGAGACTTCAGCTTCAAATAGGCGCTTTACTAAATCTCTATGGGATCTAGAAACAATAATTTTGGGGCCTTTTGTAGTATCTTTAACTTCTACTATATAAAGTTTAATTCTTTCTGTTGGTTTAAAATGTTCTCCCTTTGTTTGCTCGCTTTCTGTTAAAAGCGCATCAGCTTTTCCTAGGTCAATACTATAATTTTTTCCTACTTGTCTTTGGACAATTCCGGTAACAATATCTTTTTCTTTTTCGTAGTATTGATCAAAAATTGATTTTCTTTCTTCTTCTCTAATTTTCTGCAAAATTAGGTTTTTCGCATTTTGAGTAGCAATACGACCAAATGATTTTGATTCAATAGGTACTTGGGCAATATCGCCAAGATTTAGCTTACCGTCTAATTTATGAGCTTCCACTATGTTGATTTCTTCATTACCCATATCAGGCGCTACTTTTTCAACAACTTTTTTTCTTGCAATTACTTTATAATCGTAAGTTTCTCTATCCATTGTCACTTCAATGTTATCGACATTTCCAAAATGATTTTTACAAGCATTGATCAGTGAATTTTCAATTGCATCAAGTAATGTTTCTTTACTGATGTCTTTTTCCTTTTCTAGAATCGTAAGGGCTTCATATAACTCTGTATTCATTTTAGTTTATTCCTCCTATTATTTAAAAATGAAATGCCAAACGTATTAACGAGATTTCTTCTTTTTTAAAGGTCCCTTCATCGCCATCCTCTGTCAAAATAGTTACACTATCATTATCATAGCTAGTTAAGATTCCATAAAACTCTTTTTCTTTATTAATCGCTTTATAGGTATGAATCTCCACTTCTTTTCCCAGACTTCTTTTAAAATCTTTTTCTTTCTTAAGGGGACGAAGAAGACCTGGTGAACTAACTTCTAATATATAAGCCTCCCTAATATAGTCTACTTCATCGACAATTTCTGAGAATTCTCTACTTACCACTTCACAGTCATTAATATTAATACCGCCTGGCTTATCGATATAGACTCTTAGATACCAGTTACTGCCTTCTTTGATATATTCGGTATCAACCAATTCAAAGTCATGTTTTTCTATAATAGGTGTTATTAGCTCTTCTGTCTTCTTTTCAATCTCTTCACGTTTTGACATATTATCTACCTTTCTTTTAGTTTTATGAGGCCCAATACACGAAAGAAGAGTGAACTTTCGTTCACTCTTTTCTGCCGGGCCACTATGTACATTAATAATATAACATGTACTGTCTTTTTTTTCAACCTCTTTAGCCTCTTTGTTTAATCCCTCTAGTATCGCGATTTCCTGCTTTTAATCGGTTTAAACTAACTTCTTTTCCCTTATAATTTCCTTTGGCCTCTATCCCTTCTCTAACAAGATAGACACCTTTTATATAATCTTTGGCACCAAGCTTCATGCCTCTGATTCCTAATGCACTTTTTTTCTTTTCACTTACTTGTTCTTCAGAAAACTTCAAGAAATACCCTTCTTTGCTTTGTAAAACCAAATCTTCTAAAGGTCGAACTTCTCCGGCAAAGACCAGTGTATCCTCGGCCATTAACTTTGTAGCCGCAATGGTTCTTTTTGTAACTTTAAATTCTTCCCCTTTAACTTTTTTAACTAAACCTTGTCTGGTTACAAATAAAAGAGTTTTTAATTCTAATTTTTCTTCCTCACAAATTAAAACAATCTCTTCCTTATCACTTTCGTAATTACTAAGGTTATCAATTGGCACTCCCTTGTCCCTAAATTTTCCAAAAGGCAAATCTAAAACCTTTATTTGATGCATCTTACCTAGACTAGTAAAGATACAAAGTTTTCCCAAATTAAGACAAGGTACAATTTCTTTATATTCCGCTTCGATTGTTTCTTTGTTTCTTTCATAAGTGGGGATATCCACAATTTTTCCATAACCAAAACGATCCAGTAAAAACACAACGGGTGCTTCTTCTATTTTTTCTTCTTCAAAAACTGCCTCTTCCCCATTTTCAATTAAAGTTCTTCTTTTTCTGCCATACTCTTTTTTTAGAGCTTTTAATTCTTCCATAATAACTGCTGCCATCGAATCATAGTTATTTAAGATATCTTCAAAGCGGGCAATGTTTGCTATGGTTTCATTATTCTCTGCGATTAACTTTTCTAACTCTAAGCCAATTAATTTAGCCAGTCGCATCTCTAAAATTGCTTGTGCTTGTCTCGGGGTAAAAGACAGCATTGCTGCCATTTTTTTTGAAATTTGGCTTTTAAAGTTAATTCCCGTTGTATTGCCATTTATTAAACAATCTTTCGCCTGAGAAACACTTTTACTGCCTCTGATAATCTCAATAATCAAGTCAATTAGATCGTAAGCCTTAATAAGGCCCTCTTGTATTTCTTTCTTATCTTTTTCTTTTCTTAAGAGCGTATTGTATTTTCTAGTAGCCAAATCAAATTGAAAATCTACGTGATGCTCAATAATTTTTTTAAGACCCATAGTTTCTGGCCTACCCTCACAAACTGCTAGCATATTAACGCCAAAGGTGTCCTCAAGTCTAGTCTTTTTATAGAGCATATTAATTAGGTTTTTTACATCTGTTCCTTTTTTCAAATCAATAACAATGTAGATTCCCTCTTTTGAAGATTGATTGGAAACATCAATGATATCTGTTGTTTTCTTGGTTTCTACTAACTTTACTACATCATTTAAAAATTTGCCAATACCAGCACCTACCATCGTATAAGGAATTTCTGTAATGACAAGACGCTTTTTACCACCTTTTAAATCTTCAACTGCTACTTTTCCTCTTAATTTGATTTTTCCTTGGCCACTTTCGTAAATTGCTAAAAGATCATCTTGATTAACAACTACTCCTCCGGTAGGGAAATCAGGGCCTTTAACAAATGACATGAGTTTTTTGGTACTAATATTCTCATCTTTCATATAGGCAATAACGCCATCTACCACTTCTTTTAAGTTATGAGTAGGAATACTTGTTGCCATTCCAACCGCAATTCCTTCTGCTCCATTGACTAAAAGATTAGGGAATCTAGCTGGCAATACTTCTGGCTCTTTTTCCGTTTCATCAAAATTAGGAATAAAATCCACAATATCTTTATCAAGATCTGCTAGAAAAGCTTCTTGGGTCATTTTGGTAAGACGAGCTTCGGTATAACGCATGGCTGCTGCACCGTCTCCTTCTATGGAGCCAAAATTGCCATGACCATCCACTAAAATCATGCCTTTTTTAAAGTCTTGAGCCATCACTACTAAGGACTCATAAATGGAACTATCCCCATGAGGATGATATTTACCCATGGTATCGCCGACAATACGAGCACATTTTCGATAAGGCTTGTCATATTTAATTCCTAATTCATGCATATCATAAAGCGTTCTTCTTTGCACGGGTTTAAGACCATCTCTAATATCTGGAAGAGCTCTAGATATAATAACGCTCATGGCATAATCAATATATGATTTCTTCATCACCTCAGAATACTCGGTATGAATTACTTGTGTTTCTTCCATTTTAATGTTGCCTCCATACTAAACATCTAAATCTGCTTCTGTCGCATTTTCATAAATAAAATTTCTTCTTGGGGGAACTTCACTACCCATTAACATTTCTGTTACCGAAGAGGCCATTCTAGCATCCTCAATCTCCACTTTTTTTAACATTCTAGTCTCTGGATTTAGCGTAGTCTCCCATAACTGGTGGGCATCCATTTCCCCAAGTCCTTTGTATCTTTGCAAGGTAAATTCACCTTTTTGTCGCTTACGATACTGATTTAAGGCTCGTTCATCATAGAGATATTCCTCTTTTCCCTTTTTAGGAATTGCTTTAAATAGAGGGGGCATCGCAATATAGACATGACCCTCAAAGATAAGCTCAGGCATAAAGCGGTAAAATAAGGTCAATAATAAGGTGGAAATATGCGCACCATCCACATCAGCATCGGCCATAATAATAATCTTATCATAACGAAGTTTCGAAATATCAAAATCATTCCCATAGCCTTCAGAAAAGCCACAACCAAAGGCATTAATCATAGATTTAATTTCCGCGTTGGCTAAAACCTTGTCAATACTTGCTTTTTCCACATTTAAAATCTTTCCACGAATCGGTAAAATAGCTTGATGCATCCTATTTCTTGCTGTTTTTGCCGATCCCCCTGCGGAATCTCCTTCCACAATAAAGATCTCACATTCTTTGGCCTTTCTACTTTCACAATTAGCAAGCTTGCCATTACTATCAAAGGAAAATTTGGGCTTGCTTAAAAGATTCGTCTTCGCCTTTTCTTCCGTCTTTCTAATTTTTGCTGCTCGTTCTGCGCAAGATAGTACTTTTTTTAGGGTTTCTAAGTTACGATCAAAATACCGGGTGATTTCCTCATTTGTCACCTTGCTAGTAGCTCTTGCGGCGTCAGGGTTATCAAGTTTTGTCTTAGTTTGCCCTTCAAATCTTGGATCGGTGTGCTTAATCGAAATAATTGCCGTCATCCCATTTCTAATATCGGCTCCGGTAAAGTTATTGTCTTTTTCCTTTAAGATACCAAGCTCCCTAGCATACTGATTCATAACCGTAGTAAAGGTGGTTTTAAAACCAGTTAAGTGCGTACCACCTTCAGCATTATAAATGTTATTACAAAAGCCCAAAATATTTTCATGAAATTCATTTACATATTGAAAGGCCACTTCGACTTCTATGTTTTCATCTGTCCCTTTATAATAAACCGGTTCATGAATAACTTCTTTCTTATTGTTTAACTCTTTAATAAATCCAAGGATTCCTTCGGGCTCATAAAATTCGATTCGCTCTTTTTGTGCCCCTCTTAAATCTTCAAAAATAATTTTAAGTTTAGGATTTAAATAGGTGGTTTCATGGAGCCTACTTTTTACATCTTCAGCACGAAATTTAGTTTTTTCAAAAATAGTGCCATCGGGCAAAAAATTAACTCTCGTTCCCGTGCCTTTTGCTTTGCCAATAACTGGCAAAAGCCCCTTTTCTAACTCAATTACCGGGTTTCCTTGCTCATACCGGTCATGATAAATTTTTCCATTTCTTTTAACCTGTACATCCATATGGGCAGAAAGAGCATTGACTACCGAGGAGCCAACGCCGTGGAGTCCGCCACTGGTTTTATAAGCGCTATTATCAAATTTCCCACCAGCATGGAGAGTGGTATAGACAATTCGCTCTGCTGATACGCCTTTAGCGTGCATCTCTACCGGCACGCCTCTACCGTTATCTTCTATTGTGGCAGAGCCATCGCTTTCAAGTCTTACTAAAATTTCACTACAAAATCCGGCAAGATGCTCATCTACTGCATTGTCAACAATCTCATAGATTAAATGATTAAGCCCTTTTGTCGAAACACTGCCAATATACATTCCAGGTCTTTTTCTAACTGCTTCTAACCCTTCTAAGATTGAAATACTTTCTGCACCATAATTACTTTTTGTTCCCATTTACATCTTTCCCTTTCTAAATGCTTCTATCTATAGTATCATAAATCTGCTCTTTTTGTTTGCTTTTTTTCAAAATCTATTGACAGAAACTGCTCCATTACCTATAATAAGTGAGTATGTTTTGATCACTACCGTGTCCGTGATCACTACTAAAACTCGAGTAATCGAAATATAAATGTGGAGGTGGAACAAATGGCTAATATTAAATCCGCTAAAAAGAGAATTTTAGTTAACCAAACAAAGGCAGCAAGAAATAAAGCTATCAAATCTAAGGTTAAAACTGCTGTTAAAAAAGTGGAAGTTGCTGTAGAGAAAAACGAATTAGACGTTGCTAAGGAAGCACTTAAAGTTGCTATCGTAGAAATCTCAAAAGCAAAGAGCAAAGGTGTTTATCACAAAAACACTGCTTCTAGAAAAATCTCTCGTCTTTCAAAAGCAGTTAACTCAATAGCTTAATTTATTTATTATATAAAAAACAAACCGCCTCGTTCCGTCAACGATGCGGTTCATTTTTTATCTTCTTTTTTATTTCTTAGTTGTTGATAAGTTTGTGTTTATCACTCCAACTATAAAGACTTCTGATTTCTTCTCCTACTTTTTCACTAGGATGTTCAGCCGCTAAGTGACGCATTGCTCTAAAGTGAGCTTGTCCACCAGCTGGTGACATATCAAGTAAGAAATCTTTCGCAAAAGTTCCATCTTGGATATCACTTAAGATTTTCTTCATAGCTTTTTTCGTATCATCAGTAATGATTTTTGGTCCAGTTATATAATCGCCATATTCTGCTGTATTAGAGATAGAATAACGCATGCCAGCAAAGCCTGATTCATAGATTAAATCAACGATTAATTTCATTTCATGAATACATTCAAAATAAGCATTTCTTGGATCATAGCCAGCTTCAACTAAAGTTTCATAACCTGCTTGCATAAGAGCGGTTATTCCACCACAAAGAACTGCTTGTTCACCAAATAGATCGGTTTCGGTTTCGGTTCTAAATGTTGTTTCTAGAACACCTGCTCTAGCACCGCCTATAGCAAGAGCATAAGCTAAAGCTTTATCTAATGCTTTGCCAGTATAATCTTGTTCTACAGCAACAAGACAAGGAGTTCCTTTACCAGCGATGTATTCACTTCTAACCGTATGACCTGGTGCTTTTGGCGCAATCATTGTTACATCGACAAATTTAGGTGGAACAATTTGGCCAAAATGAATAGCAAAGCCATGAGCAAACATTAACATATTACCTTCTTCTAGATTAGGCTCAATGTCTTTTTTGTACATTTTCGCTTGCTTTTCATCATTG
Organism: Candidatus Dorea intestinavium; assembly: GCA_019113475.1. Taxonomy (GTDB): domain Bacteria; phylum Bacillota; class Clostridia; order Lachnospirales; family Lachnospiraceae; genus Aequitasia; species Aequitasia intestinavium. The sequence goes on from DXHJ01000117.1 coordinate 8,939, forward strand.
ATAAGAATCATGATAATATCCGCTTTTTTGGCAGCTTCTGCTGCTGTATAAACTTCAAGTCCTTGCTCTTTTGCCTTATCCCATGATTTACTACCTTCATAGAGGCCGACAATTACATCACAACCTGATTCCTTTAAGTTAAGAGCATGTGCATGTCCTTGACTTCCATAACCAATAATGGCTATTTTCTTTCCTTCTAACATTGCTAAATTACAATCTTCTTGATAATAAATCCTTGCATCCATTCTTTGTTCCTCCTATATGATTAGTCAAAAAACGTCACTCCTTCTGAACCTCTTGAAAGGCCTGTTATACCTGTTCTAGCTATTTCTAGAATCTCATAACCGGATAACAAGTTTAAAAATGCATCTAATTTTGATTGATCCCCGGTAAGTTCAGCCATTAATGAATCTTTTTCCACATCCACAATCTTCGCTCTAAAAATTTCTGATAAAGAAATAATTTCTGCTCTTTCGCTAGCATTTGCCTTAATCTTAACCATGATTAATTCACGATAAACGGATTGTTCTGGTTTTAGAACTTTAATAGTTCGAACATCTTCAAGCTTTCTTACTTGCTTTTCAATTTGTTCTAAGATTAGTTCATCACCACTTGCGACAATAGTAATGCGGGTAAATTCTGGAACTGCTGTAATACCAGCCGTGATACTATCAATGCTATATCCTCGTCTACTAAACAATCCCGCAATACGACTAAGTACACCTGGGGTATTATCTACCAATAATGAAAATACTCTTTGCATTTTTTCTTCCTTTCTTGTACTAATATAAAAACAGAGTGCGTTCTGTTTTTATAGAATAGCAACTCCCTAGAGCTTTGTCAATAGTTTTTTTTTAATCAATTAGGTTTCTTAATCTTCACCAATAATTTCAATTTGGCCATTTCTCATCGCCTCTAAAGCGATTTTGTGCGCTTCCTTGTTTACTCCTGCGCAACAACTAGCATCCACTGTAATTGTCGTTTCTGGTAGAAATGCTTGCAACACAAAAGCATTTGAGATAATACAAATATTGGTGCAAACGCCAATTAAGGTAATATTTTCAATGGTTTCTTGCTGATTCTCTGCTACTAATAGTTCCGCTAATTTTGTACTACCAAAACAGGGTTTATCAATCGGATCTTCTTTTACTAAATCCTTTAACTCATCGATTATCTCCCATCCTTTCGTCCTATCAATACAGTGAATAACTGGCAGCGTTAGTCCTTCTCTAGTATCCAGATAATTCTTCGTATGGGTATCTCTAGTAAAAAACACCTTGCCTTTAAAGTTTTCAATTTTTTCTCTGACATTACTTATTATTTTTTCAGCATTCGCTGTTCCAAGACTTCCAGAAACAAAATCATTTTGCATATCGATCACTACTAAAACATCCATATTGTTTCCTCCTCATTATTTTATGCTTATAACATACCATTTTTTTATTCTTTATACTAGTATCTATTTTATACCCATAAATAACAAAAAAGATACACGAAAGTGACTTTCATGTATCTTTAACTTCTAATCATTAAATATTTTTCTTTGCAACTTCTGTTAAAGCTGTAAATGCTTTTGCGTCATTTACTGCGATTTCAGCAAGCATTTTTCTATTCATATCCACGCCTGCTACTTTAAGTCCGTGCATGAATTTGCTATAAGAAAGATCATTCATTCTTGCAGCAGCGTTAATACGAGCGATCCATAAAGTACGCATTTGACGTTTTCTTTGTTTTCTACCTGCATAAGAAGTATTAAGCGCTCTCATTACAGATTGTTTTGCAACTCTGTATTGTTTTGAACGAGCTCCTCTGTAGCCTTTAGCTAATTTTAAAGTTCTATTGTGTCTTTTTCTAGCGTTCATTCCGCCTTTAATTCTTGCCATTCTTATTTCCTCCTTCTACCCTTATTTTATAAATAAGGAAGTACTTTCTTCATGTTCTTTTCGTTAGATTTGTCAGTAATGATTGACTTTCTTAAGTTTCTTTTTCTCTTTGAAGATTTTTTGGTTAAGATATGGCTTTTATAAGCTTTATTTCTTTTTAATTTTCCTGTACCTGTCTTTTTGAAGCGCTTTGCAGCAGCTCTATTTGTTTTAATTTTTGGCATTTTAAGCTCCTCCTTGACTTTCTATATCTATTTTAACGTTTCTCAGTTAAAACCATACTCATACTCCTGCCTTCCATTTTAGCAGGTTTTTCGATTGAAGATACATCCTCAAGTTTTGCTGCAAAATCGTCAAGAACTTTTTTGCTTTGCATTGCATGAGCCATTTCTCTTCCTCTAAAACGAAGTGTAACTTTTACTTTGTTACCCTTGGTTAAAAATTTTCTTGCATTATTAATCTTTGTGTTTAGATCATTAGCTTCAATGTTCGGTGATAAGCGTACTTCTTTAATATCAACTGTCTTCTGCTTTTTCTTTGCTTCTTTTTCTTTTCTTGCAAGTTCATATTTGTACTTGCCATAATCAACAATCTTACAAACCGGTGGATTTGCCTTAGGGGAAATCTTTACTAAATCCAAGTTTGCTTCATCTGCAAGCTTTTGTGCTTCTCTTGATGACATAATGCCTAGTTGATTTCCATCTTCGCCGATAAGTCTTACCTCTTTGTCCCTAATTTGACCATTAATCATTAAATCGCTAATTGTAGTATACCTCCATACACATTTTCTTTAAAATAAAAAAGTGGAAAGCATTGCTTTCCACTAAAATATCACGCAAAAAAACCCAAGGTTTTAATTGTTCTATTTAACACTTAGGCACTCATTTGTGCTAAGGTGAGAGTGGAAACACTCTGCTTTATTATTATTGTTACACGCAAGATATAATTTAACATATCGCAAAACATCTGTCAAGCTTTTTATCTTTTATTTCCCATTGCAAAAAGTGCAATAACTCCAGGACCAGTATGACTACCAATAACCGTTCCAATATCATTAATCAAAATATTTTCAACACCCATCTTCTCCCTAACAAGCTCAGCTATGTAATTTGCATCTTCAAGACAATCGCCATGGGTAATCATTACCATATCATTATCCCAATCTTTTGCTTGTTCCATGGTTTTTTCAACAATTGCATGGAGTGCTGATTTTCTACCTCGCTTTTTCCCAATTACTTGAAGGGTGCCATTATCATCCATATGGATAATTGGCTTAATCTTGATGGCGCTACCAATAATGGCTGTTGCTTTTGAAACGCGACCACCTCTTTGGAGATGGAATAAATCATCCACTGCCACGTTGTGACAAACATGAAGCTTATTATCTTCAATCCAATTAGTGAGTTCTTCTATCGTTAGGCCTTCTTTTTTCTTTCCCAAAGCTTTATAAAGAAGTAACCCTTCACCAAGACAAGCACATAAACTATCAATTACAATAATTTTGCGATCAGGATACTCTTCCCTTAGTTCTTCTGCCGCAATTCTCATGCTGTTACAGGTTCCACTAAGTCCTGATGAAAAAGCAATATGTAAAATATCTTTTCCTTCTTCTAAAATTGGAATAAACACTTCTTTTGCATCTTCTGGATTTACCTGGGAAGTCTCTGCCATATGGCCTGCTCTTATTTTGGCAAAAAATTCCTTAGGACTTAATCCTTTTCCATCTATATAAGTTTCTCCATCAATAGTATATTTTAGTCTTACAACTGGAACATTTCTTTCCTCTAACCATTGGTTCGGCAAATCCACTGTACTATTAACCGTAATCACATAGTCTTTCATTTTCTTATCTCCATATCCTCTTATTAATTTTAACTAATAATAACACTAGTAAGCCCCGTTCGTAAAGACCCAATTCCTTCCAAATAAAAGAAAGAAGCCGTGTTTGAACTGCTTCTTTCTCTTATTTCTATTTTGAAGTACTCCCGAGTCCGCCATTTCTGGTGGCATTTACTTCATCATCAACGGTTAGTCCATATTGCATAAAGATTCCTTGCATAAATCCATCACCCGTCTTTAAATCAACGGTTTTATCTTCATTACTATCATTGGTAATTTTAGCAAAAATATGTCCCTCATTATCCGAAAAGAAATAATCACTATCAATAATGCCAACCGTATTATTTAATTGTAAGCGGTATTTAAATCCCAAGCCGCTTCGAGGATAGCACATTAGCACCCAGTCTTCTTCCATTTCCACACGAATCCCTGTAGGAATTTTAATGGTTTCTCCCGGTTTTAATAAAATGGCAAAAGGCGTAAAAAAGTCATAGCCAGCTGAACCTTTCGTAGCTCTTTTAGGTAGCTTTATGTTCTCATAAACCTTCTTAAGTTCTTCTTCCTGTCCCAGCTTAAAAAAATCTTTACTTCCTAATTGGAACTCTTGAAAGCTTACTTTATAAAATTGTCCCACTCTTCTAGTCATATAACACCACCAGACCCACTTCCAGGGTGTTTTTAACATCAATTACCATTTGGTTGGTACTGCCTTTCCAGTGAACCAACTCATCTTTTAATTCTTCTTTAAATTCGCCATCCACGACCACGTCTAAATATTGGACCACTTCATAATCTTTAATGGTATCCCACTTATCGCCGGTATAAAGCCAAATGGTTTTGTCAGGATATTTATCCTTAATTTCTTTAGCAAGAGCCGTAATATCTTTAATATTGGCTGGATGAAGAGGGTCACCACCTGAAAAAGTAATCCCACTAACATAATCTTTATCTAGTTCATCAAAAATTTCTTCTTTTGCAATCTCATCAAAAGGAAGGCCACCATTGGGATCCCAGGTGATAGGATTTTGACAGCCCTTACAGCCATGAATACAGCCAGCTACCCAAAGCACTACCCTTAGGCCTTCTCCATTTAGCATGTCATCTTTTGTAATATTATGGTAACGCATTTACATACTAGTCCTTTCCTTTATTTCTGCCATTTTCGCATCATTTAGACGGGTATCTCCTTTGACTCTCGAATAAGAAAGATAACCATTCATCCGCTCAATCTTCGTTAAGTTCTTGCTACCACATTTTGGGCAAACTTCCATCGATAGTTCTTCATGGCCACAATCATCACAATAAGATAGTGAAAGGTTAACCCCTTCATAAAAGCCTAATGCCATAGCTCTTCTTACTAAAGTTCTAATGGCTTCCGTATTGTAGTTGATGGGATATTTTACATATTGAATTTTACCACCATTACTTAAATTCCAGAATCTGTTTTCTAAGTTTTGTTTTTGAATTGGTGTAATATCTTCCGTTACATGGCAGTGGAAACTGTTGCTGACATATTCTCTGTCTGAAACATTTTCAATAATACCGTATTTTTTCCTAAACTGTGCAATTTGCACTCCGCATAAATTTTCTGCTGGTGTACCATAAATAGCATAAAGATTACCATCTTCATTTTTATATTCTTCAATTTTTTCATTGATATGAGTTAAAACTTCCACAGCAAATTCACCATCTTCAACTAGTGATTTTTTGTTGTGAATTTGTTGCAATTCATTTAAGGCTGTAATACCAAAAGAGGCCGTTGCCGTCTTAAGAATTGGTTTAATCTTGTCATTTAATTTAAGGTGACCACCATAAAAACCACCTTCACAATAAGCAAGAGGATTTGTTGAAGCACGCATTTCTCCTAAATAATCATAAGTACGAATATGAAGTTGACGAATAAGTTCTAGATAGTAATCAAGCACTTCATAGAAATCTTTTCCTTCTTGGCGAGCCTTTGCATAAATCATTGGTAAATGTAAGCTAATAGCACCGATATTAAAACGACCAATAAAAACAGGTTCATCTTGATCATCAGCAGGATTAATACCACCTTTTTCATACCAAGGAGATAAGAAAGCACGACAACCCATAGGGCTAACTACCTTACCATATTTTTTGTACATACTTGGCACATAGCCTTCTCCAGTTAAGCTTAACCAGTCAGGATACATGGTTTTAGAAGAGCATTCCACTCCTGCTTCAAAAACGTCTTCTAATTCTTTTCCTACACCGTGAAGATTTTCATCATAAAGGAAAACAATTTTAGGGAATAACACAGGTTTTTTATGTCCTTCTTTACCTTGGCCTTTTCTTCTTACTTCCAACATTTTTATCGTAGCAAGTTTTCCATATTTACTAGTATTTACGCCAGTCGTCATCGTAATGAAAGGATAATCGCCACGACTAGAAGAAACGGAGTTAAATTTATATTCCCAGCCTTGGAATCCTTGTTCCATTTCTTTTTCAAGATCTGCCCAAGCTACTTTTTTAGCAGCTTCTTCTTCGATACCAAAAGACAAATATTTTTCTAAGTGTTTTTTATAAGATTTACGTGCGTAAGGTTCTAAAATATCATCTACTCCTGGCACAGTAAAACCACCATATTGTTGGGAAGCTGCACTTAAAACAATATCCCCAATAACATCAAAGGCTGTATCCAAGGTCTTTGGTTCGTTATACCAAAGATTACCCATTTCGAAACCGCCACTTAAGACTTCTTTGACATCAAAGAGGCAGCAGTTCATGGTGTCTCTTCTAGCCGACATATCATGAATGTAAATATAGCCATCTCTAATTGCTTGAATTTCTTCTACAGTTAGAAAGAACTTTTTATAAAGCTCTTTGTTTAATTCATTAAATATTAAACTTCTCTTGGTGGAAACCAACGCGCTATCGGTATTACTATTTTCTTTATCACCAATGTACATAATCGATTGGCTCTTTTTATAAACATCATCTAGCATCTGTACAAAATCTTGTTTGTAGTTACGGTAATCTCGATAACTTTTAGCTACCATTGGATTAACCCGTTCTAGGGCTCCCTCTACTACATTATGCATTTGTGCGATTTGAATGCGGTCAGTATCCATACTATTTACTTTTTCTTCAACAAAACGACAAATAAATCCAATTTCTTCGTCTGTAAATTTAATTAAAGCACGATAAGCAGATTTATTAACTGCTACCACTACTTTTTGAATGTTAAATTCTTCAAAAGTTCCATCTTTTTTTACAACTTTTACATCTTGTTCTAGCATTGTCTGTCCCTTCTAATAACAATATTTAGTTGTTAACTCTATAGTTAACCATATATCTTGTATTTGTTTTATTTATCAATCTTATCAAACCCCTCTTTAAATAGCAATAATAATAGCGAAAAAAAATATACAAAAAAAGAGCGCAAATGCGCTCAAATTTTTGTTTATCTGGCATATTGAAACCACAACATCTTGTGTGCTCAAAACTAATTACCACACTCTATACTTATTTCATTAAACTTCACTAATAAATCTTCAATATTTTGGTTTATTTTGTCATCTTCTGCTTTATCAAGAACGATTTTCCCTTCATGCATCATGATAATACGACTGCCATAGTCAGTTGCATAACGAAGATTATGGGTTACCATTATCGTTGTAAGATTTTTTTCTTTTACTATTTTGTCTGTTAAATGCATAATAATATCGGCGGTCTTAGGATCTAGCGCTGCTGTGTGTTCATCTAAAATCAAAAAATCAATCGGTGTCATCGTTGCCATTAAAAGAGCCATGGCTTGTCTTTGACCACCTGACAAATGTTCCACTTTTGTTTCCAGCTTATCTTCTAGTCCTAAGCCTAAAGTACTTAGTTCTTCTTTATAATAAGAAATACGTTCTTTATTCACCCCTTTAGATAGGCCAAAAAACTTTCCTTTATTGTCTGCCAGGGACATATTTTCTAAAATTGTCATGCCCGGAGATGTTCCCATGGCCGGATTTTGAAAAACTCTACCGATAATTTTATTTCTCTTATATTCTGGCGATTTGGAAATATCTTTTCCATTAATAATAATTTGGCCCCCTTCAAAAGGAATGGTTCCACAAATGATATTTAGCATAGATGTTTTGCCTGAACCATTACTTCCTACTACTGTCAAAAATTCTCCTTCTTTTACCGAAAGATTAAATTTATCAAAAAGGCACATTTCATTGATTGTTCCCGGGTTATAGTATTTCTCGATGTTTCTAAGCTCCAGCATGTTTTTTCACCTTAGCCTTTCCACTTTCTGCCACAATTAAAATGATTAAAAAGATTACTGCCGTTGTACCCTTAACCGCCCAAGGTGGCGCCCAGTTTGTTGCCACCGCTACACAAGCTTTGTAGAAAATCGAGCCAATTAAAACAGCAAGGGTAGTGCCTAGAAAATGAAATTTTTTCATCAAACTAGTGCCAATAATAACACTCGCTATACCAATAACTATGGCTCCGGTTCCAGAAGAAATTTCAAATACCCTTTCTTCTTGAGCAAATAAGCATCCCGATAAGGCTACTAGGCCGTTAGCAATAGCCAGTCCTAAAATTTTCACATTCCCATCATCCTTTGCTAAGGATTTTACCAAAGTGTCATTATCACCTACTGCGCGCAGTAAAAAGCCGGATTTGGTTTTTAAATATAAATCAAGAAGAACTTTAGCAATAATAGCGATTATCGCCACAATTATCAACGTTCGATAACGTTTCAGTCCGCCGGCAAAAACTTGATCCATCACTGAGTTTTTAAAAATGCTATCTTTAGAAAACAAAGGCACATTAGAAGTTCCTGCTATAAAAAGGTTAATTGACCATAAAGCCGTCATCATAATAATTCCCGATAAAAGATCTCTCACCTTAGCCTTGACGTGAATTAATCCCGTCAACGTTCCCGCTATCATGCCCACCAAAAAAGAGATAGGCAAAGTCAAATAAGGATTCATTCCTTTGGTAATAAGAGCGGCAGTTACAGCTGCCCCCAAAGGGAAGCAACCATCCACTGTCAAATCTGGAAAATCTAATATTTTATAAGTTATATAAACACCAAGTGCCATAATTCCATAAATAAGGCCTTGTTCTAAAACCATGATTAAAAAGCTCATTTTTATCTCCTTAGTTAGCAGTTACCTCTGTAAAGCTTTCAACTGCTGTATTTTTTAGTTCATCACTAATAGTAATGCCAAAATCTTCTGCTACTTTTAAGTTCACATAGAAACCTGGTTCAGTAATGGTTTCATAAGGCATTTCTGAAGCCTTTGTTTCACCTTTTAATACTTTAGCTGCCATTTGTCCAGTTTGTTTTCCTAAAGCGATATAATCAATTCCTTCTGCCGCTAAACATCCCATTTTAATTTGTTCCACTTCACTACCAAAAACCGGAATTTTCTTTTCATTTGCTTTATCTAAAATAGTAGGTAAGGAAGATACAACGGTATTGTCTGTTAGATTCGTTAAACAATCTGATGATTCTAGTAAAGTTTGCAGTGCCATAGGAATTTCTGAGGTATTCGTAATTCCCGCTTCTTTAATTTCAAAGTCATATTTTGGAGCCAGCTTTTTGTATTCTTTAATCGCTGAAACTGAGTTAGCTTCACTAGTTGTATACATAATTCCAATTTTTTTTGCCTCTGGCATGATTTCACGAATCATTTTAAGTTGGGCTTCAATTGGCAATTTGTCAGAGGTTCCTGTTACTTCACCAACAGGGTTTCCCTCTTTATCTGCTAGTTCTGCGGCGATTGGATCAGTTACTGCTGTATAGATTACAGGTGTATCCGAATCAATTGCGGCATTAAAGGTGCTTTGTGCAGTTGGTGTTGCAATGGCACAAATCAAATCATTTTTTCCCGATGCTAGACTATCTGATATTTGGGCATTTGTTGCGGCATCAGCTGCAGCATTTTTATATTCAATTTTTAAGTTTTTGCCTTCTTCAATTCCTTCTGATTTAAGTCCTTCAATAAAACCTTCTCTACAGTTATCAAGAGATGCATGTTCGGCAAACTGGGCAATTCCTATTGTATAACTTTCTTTATTCGCATCTTTTCCTTCTGTTTTTGCACATCCTACCATGCTTCCTACTAATGCTGCTACTACTAAAAATGTTGCTACTGTTTTCTTTTTCATCTTTTTTTCTCCTTTTCTTTTGTATGAGAAGGATCTTCGTGTGGAGTTAACCTCATGTTCTAGCAATAAAAAAACCGCCTCAAACCAAAGGCTTGAGGCGGTAATAATTGTATTTATTATCGCGGTACCACTCAAATTGACTAATAAGTCCACTCTTCTCATGTACTATCATACACTCCTGATTGATAACGGGTTCGGTTCCCGACGTACCATACTCTCTTAAGATTTCAGGTAGCCCTCAAAAGTCCATTCAGTTATTAGTTGCATACGACAATTCCACCATCTGCCGCTCTCTTTCATGTTACGAAATAACTTACTTCTCTTTCTCAACGGTTTAACTTATTCTAAAATACCTCTTCGTTTTCTATTTGTCAAGTACTAATCTTCAATAATTGGAACTGGCGTTTCATCATAAGCATCCAAATCATTGATATATTTCTTCGTATCTTTCGCAATAATATTAGATAATAATAACACCGCAATTAAGTTAGGTATCGCCATAAGAGCATTAAGGGTATCAGCAATAAGCCAAACAATATCTAAGGCAACAATTGGTGCTACAGCTGCTACAAGACAATATAAAATTTTATAAAAAATACGAACTTTACTTCCAGCAAAATACTCAACACATCTTTCCCCATAATATGCCCAACCAAGAACAGTTGAATAGGCAAAAGAAATAATACCAAGAGTTAAGATAACTGGTCCAAATACAGGAATTTGGCTAAAAGCTGCTGAAGTCATTTGGCCGCCATTATCCAATGTATCAATGTTAATTGATGGATTTTTCATGATAGTTGTAACAAGTACAAGGCCTGTCATAAGGCAAACAACTACTGTATCCCAAAAAGTTCCTGTGGAAGAAACCAGTGCTTGTCTTACTGGGTTTCTCGTTTGAGCTGCTGCCGCTGCAATAGGTGCAGAACCAAGACCAGATTCATTTGAAAATAGCCCTCTTGCAACTCCGTAACGAATTGCCATTAAGATACCAGAACCAACTAATCCTCCTGCCGCTGCCGTTGGCGTAAAGGCTGCTTTGCAAATAACTGCAATTGCTGGTCCAATAAAGTCATAGTTCATAACTAAGATTACAATACAGCCTAAAATGTAAAAGCCGGCCATAAATGGTACGAGTTTTTCGCAAACACTAGCGATTGATTTAATTCCACCAAAGATAACCACAGCTGTTAAAATGGCAATCACTACACCGATGACAATTCTTGTGGTTTGTTCGTGAATTCCTAGTGGTTTTCCAACGTTTGTGTAAACAACTTCTGCGATTGCATTTACTTGTGTTGCACAACCAATACCAAAGGATGCAAATCCTGCAAAAATAGCAAATAGCATACCTAGCCATTTCATATTAAGTCCACGCTCTAGAGCATACATTGCTCCTCCTTGCATACGACCATCCTTTGTTTTAACACGGTATTTAACAGCGATAAATGACTCTGCATATTTTGTTGCAATTCCAAATACACCGGTTAACCAACACCATAATACCGCACCCGGTCCTCCAAGAAATATAGCGGTCCCCACGCCAATAATATTTCCTGTACCAATAGTAGCAGCTAGCGCTGTTGTTAAAGCACCAAATTGTGATACTTCTCCTTCTGCATCCGGATCTTTTGTTACCGATAATTTAATCCCTTTAGAAATTGTTTTTACTTGTATGAAGCCTAGCCTTATTGTTAGAAAAATGTGTGTACCAAACAATAATATAATCATAGGCCATCCCCAAACCAGTCCATTAATTACATTAATAGCATTTTCAAAAGCTTGCATTGCATACCCTCCTTCTACTCTCAATTTTTTGGAAAACGTGAAATAATTAGCAAACAATTTGAGATTATTCCATATGTTTTCTAATACTTAAGAATATTTTATAATAATTTATTTGAATACGCAATAGTTAAATCAATTTGAATATTTGCAATCTTTTTCGCTATTAAATGAATCTTAAGATTCTGTTAAGAATTAGCTTCTGCAGCTTTTATTACATGTTCCGCTAAAACTGAAGAAGTAACGCTTCCAACCCCTCCTGGTACGGGACTGATATAAGTAGCAATTTTTTCCACTTCAGCAAAAGCTACATCGC
>DXHJ01000118.1 GCA_019113475.1 Candidatus Dorea intestinavium
CATATTTTTGTAGATGTTCAATGTGAGTCGAACCAGCCTCTCGGTTAATATTAACCCCATCTGGATTATTGTTAATTACATAGGTCGTAGCACCAACCGCATCAAAAACACTTTTAGCTATAGTAAAAGAACTGCCATTAGCACAATCAAGTCCCACTTTTTTATCTTCAAAGGATTTAGAAACGATAGAAATAAGATAGCCAATGTAGCGATTTCTACCAGCTACATAATCGACAGTACGACCTACCTTTTCCCGTTTTGCTAGAGGAATTTCGCCTACTAAACCATCAATATAGTCTTCGATTTTTGCTTCTACTTCTGCATCCATTTTGTGGCCTTTGGAATTAATAATTTTAATTCCATTGTCATAGAAAGGGTTATGACTTGCTGAAATCATAATGCCACAATCAAAGCCATCCGTTCTAACAATATAAGATACACTAGGAGTAGTGGTGACATGCAGCAAATACGCATTTGCACCAGATGCTGTAATTCCTGCACACAAAGCATCTTCAAACATATAACTACTTCTTCTCGTATCCTTTCCAATAACAATTTTGGCTTTTTTATTTTGGCCAAAGTACCAGCCTAAGTATCTGCCAATTTTAAAAGCATGATCCACTCTTAAAATTTCGTTTACTTCGCCTCTAAATCCATCTGTTCCAAAATATCTTCCCATTTCAATTACGCTCCTTTTTAATGATGGAATAGTCTTATTCCTGTAAATGCCATCACCATATTGTATTTATTACATACTGCTATTACATTATCATCACGAACCGATCCACCTGGTTGAGCAATGTATTTTACTCCGCTTTTCTTTGCTCTTTCAATGTTATCACCAAAAGGGAAAAATGCGTCTGATCCTAAAGAAACATCTTCTAATTGATCAAGCCAAGCTCTTTTTTCTGCTCGCGTAAATTCTGCTGGTTTTGTTGTAAAAGTGTTCTCCCATACGCCATCTGCTAATAAATCTTCTGATTCATCACCAATGTATAAGTCAATGGCATTATCTCTATCTGGTCTTCCTATGTCTTCTTTAAAAGGAAGATTTAAAACCTTTTCATTTTGACGAAGCCACCAGTTGTCTGCCTTATTACCAGCCAGTCTTGTACAGTGAATTCTCGACTGTTGTCCTGCACCAATACCAATAGCCTGCCCCTCTTTTACATAACATACGGAGTTAGACTGGGTGTATTTTAAAGTAATCAGTGAAATAATTAAATCACGTTTTACTTCCTTCGTTAATTCTTTGTTTTCCGTTACAACTTGTGAAAAGAAATCCTGACCAATTTGTAGTTCATTTCTGCCTTGCTCAAAGGCAATCCCATAAACTTCTTTGGTTTCAAGTTTTGGTGCTTCATAGTTTGGATCCATTAAAATAATATTATAATTCCCTCTTTTTTTCCCTTTTAGTATTTCTAGAGCTTCTGGTTCATATCCCGGTGCAATAATACCATCTGATACTTCTCTTTTTATCATCTTTGCTGTAGACACATCGCAAACATCTGATAAGGCAATGAAATCGCCAAAAGAAGACATTCTATCTGCTCCTCTCGCTCTTGCATAAGCACAAGCTAAGGGGCTTAGTTCTCCTAAATCATCCACCCAGTAAATTTTCTTTAGTGTTTCACTTAAAGGTACCCCGGTTGCCGCACCTGCTGGTGATACGTGTTTGAAGGAAGTCGCACTGGGCAGTCCCGTTGCTTCTTTTAATTCCTTAACAAGTTGCCAACCATTTAAAGCATCTAAGAAATTAATATAACCTGGTTTTCCATTCAAAACAGTTACTGGTAAATCTTTTCCGTCCACACTATAAATTCTTGAAGGCTTCTGATTCGGATTGCATCCATACTTTAATTGAATTTCTTTCATTTTGTCGCTCCTATTTATTCTTATTTATAATTTTTGATTCATGTTTTCCTGTTTCTAAATTAATATAACGAACAAATAATGATACTTTATTCTCTTTATTTAGACTTTCCCAAAGTTCATTGGCAAAAGTTTCTATGTCACCTCTTATTTTAATCTTTTTAGGTTCTCCGCTAAAACTTGGTAAGGGATTACCATCATGCATATAAGTATGAATAAAATGGCCCTCTCCATTTTTAGGATTCTCATAGGCAAAAGTAAATCTTTGACAAGAACTTGCATCCCCGTCATCACTTTTTAAAATTGACATTGCATAGTTAAAGTTATTCTCAAGATGTCTGATAACCCCTGATATTCTAGGTGTATAATTAGGTTCATCTGGCTCGAACTTTCTTTCTCTTAAAGATTGTTCAAAAGTTAATTGTCTGTCTAATCCTTCATAAATTGTATCCGTTTGATCTCCATTCGTTACAATCGTTTTGTTGCCAATAACTCGAACTGGCGCATAGATAATTAAAGAAGGGTCGGTTAATTTTGATTCATCAAACGCTTTCGTTCTAATGCCCTCACCATCCGTCACAAAAACTCGGTTTCTACTGTTTTCACTTCTGCCCATTATGAAATAAGCAGTGATTGCGTATTTTCCATCTTCACTTTTCCCAATTATAATTCCTCTACCAGGATAAGCATTTTGTTCTAACTCTGTTTTAATATCAATGGTTTTCATCTTGTGATCTCCTTTCAAACTTGCACTTCCCCATTATATAGGAAAACCTTCTCTTTTTCCACTTTTTTAGAGATTAAAAAACACCTAAGATGCATAGTGCATCTTAGGCGCCTTTTTAAAATTGTCTAATTTCATCTCTTGATTCATCAAGATCTTTAATAATTTTTTGCACTACTACTTGATAAGGGCAATTAGGGACGGGAACAAGAACGGTTTCACCTTCTTTTTTCCCCAGTAAAGCTTTACCTAACGGTGATTCAATACTGATCTTCCCCTCCATAGAATTTCCTCTAATACTAGTAACCAAGTGATATTTCTCAGTTTCTTTATCCTCTGGGAAAAAGACTTCTACCATATCATTTACTCCTACTTCTTCACTCGTAGAAGTATCGTCAATTACTTGCGCAAACTTAAGCATTTTTTCTAAGTATCTAATGCGGCTTTCATTTCTATTCTTGTCTTGTTTTGCCGCTTTATATTCGAAGTTTTCGCTTAAGTCTCCCTGAGCTCTTGCTTCTTTTACTGCCTCAAGTTCTCTTTTTCGCACAACAACTTTTCTGTGTTCTATTTCTTCTTTTATCTTTTTTACGTCTGTTCTTGTAAGTTTTTCTCCCACTTATATCTCCTACTTAATGGATGCCTCATATATTTTTTCAATAGATGATTTAAGCATTTCATTAAATTCATCATCACTTTGTTGTTTATTAAGGCCTTCACTTAATGCTCTAGAAAAACTAGCAATAAGCCCTGGGTTCTCTGCTAATTTTAAGCAGGATTCTTCCCTAGAGTAACCACCAGATAAAGCAACGACTCTTACTACACCTGGCATCTTCATTAATTCTGAATAAAAGCCTGCTTTTGTTGGAATGGAAACCTTAAACATTAATTCGTATTTTCCCGCTAATGTTTTTAAATGTTCTTTAATTTCTTCAAGCATTAGTTTTTCCGATTCTTCTTTATCGGCACTGTGAATATCAATTTCTGGTTCTAAGATAGGAACAAGTCCCATTTTTGCAATTTGAATTCCTACCTCAAATTGTTGATCAATTACTTTTTTGATACCAATTGGATTAGCACTTTTAATAACCGAGCGCATCTTCGTTCCAAAAATATTTCTTTCTACCGCTCTTTTAAGCAAATCATCAAGACCAGTTAGAGGTTTCATCAGCTGAACTCCATCCTCTTCTGCTCTTAGTCCTTGATCCACTTTTAAAAATGGTAGTATCTTTTTTTCTTCCCATAAATAATCCGCCGTTAATTTTCCTTCAATCGTTCGATCCATGGTTTCTTTAAAGAGAATGGCACCAATAATTGCTTGGTTATTAAATTCAGGGCTAGTGATAATACGAGTTCTCATTTCATGAACTAGATTAAACATTTCTTCTTCCCCATTATAAGTATCTTCAGAAATGCCATATAACTTTAATGCTTTTGGAGTACTACCTCCACTTTGGTCTAAGGCAGCGATAAAACCTTCACGACTTTTCATTATTTCTAATTGCTTTTCATTCATGACTTTTCCTCCATCTCTATGTTTTCATTATCATTATCTTCATTATAACAAACTTAGAGAAAAGGACAAGGAAACCTTTTATTAAGAACCCTCAGAAAGTATTAAAAAAGATTGTGTACAGATAAAATTATCTAAACACAATCTCTTGAAGTTATCTATTATTTCGCTGCTAGAAGTTTTTCCTTTTGTTCCTTAATCAATTCTTCTAATTTTTCTAGTAACTGTAAGTCTTCTTCTTGATGAATTAATGCAGCCAAAAAAGATGGTTTATTAATTGCTTCTATTTCTAATTGGTTCGCCCAATATTCATCGCGACTAATTTCTGGAAGGTACGCTCTTGTCAAAACAGTATTATGATAGACAATATCAGCAACTTTTATAAGAGATTTCTTTAAAAGACCTCTTACAGTAGCTTGTACTGTATTAACATTTAATTCTGGATTTATTTTTGGGATGTCTGTAGCTGCAAGGGGTTCTTCCGTGTCCCAGAAGACATTCATAACTTCAATCTCGATATTACTCAATCGCTTTGTTTTCATCTTTACACCTCTGTTTCTTCAATGAAAGTCATCCTGTACATTTTTGTGTACATTTCATTTTACAATCTACAGCCCAATATGTAAAGTATAAATTGTTACATATAACACAGTGCTTACAATAATATTTACTACACTATCACAAATTCTGCTTTTTTTACTTATTTAGAGCATATTTTTTCATCTTGTACTTTAGTCTACCGCATTAACTACGGAATTTTTACGATTCAAAAAGTTTTTTTAGACACAAAAAAACCTCAAGTGTACACTTGAGGTTTTGAAATTGCATCTTTGCAAAGATATTATCTCTTTGATAAGTACAAACCCACAAAATACAGGCTTTCTGACATGCTTTGTGTCATACGTGTGTTATATGCTAAAGTATTGGTACTATCTCACAAAGATTATGTTCAGGTTCTTCTTTATTCAGATTCTATCATATATAAGCATGATTGACAACTTCACATTTTCCTTTGTCAGGCTTTGTATTTGCCCCATTCAGGCAATAAAAAAGACAGGGTATAGAATTCTACCCCTGCCCTCTTTACCTGTCAGAATTAAACATTCTGACAAGTACATCATATTATTCTAACCACTGTATTAACCCCTGTCTTTTCAACACTGTTTCAGGGTCTTCATTTGCCTTTAAACACAATCTATGCATTTCTTTTGCAATTCTTCTAAGTGCTATACCTGTTCCATGTAGTAGGATCATGGATATAATTAAGATTATTCCTGCAATTATCCATCCTATCATATAAAATTATCCCCTTTCCTTTCTTTTCTTTATAATTCCAAGTGCATCATCATATTGTTCTGCTGTTTCTGCCACTAAAACCCCTGTATCAAGCACAAGTGACTTTGTAAATTCAGGGAAGTATGTTTCCAAAATATCAAACAGTTTATCAAAAATATCAAACTGTTGATTGAACATCTCTTTAATCACCTGAACAAGTCCACCATTCTGATTTGCTACAACTTCGCCAATGTCATTCATCAAACTATTTTTACCATACATCATTTCATCACCTGCTTCACCTGCACCCCTTGCACTTCCTGTGACAGGGTTATAATCAAACAGGGTTGGGTCTGTGAACATATATGGTTCATCCATAGCCTTTTTATACCATTCTATGCCAAAATGTGGCACTGATGGTGGATTCAAACTGAATGAACCACTAATTGTTGGATGTGGCATTTTCAGTTTTGGTAATGACCAACTAAAATTGAAGAATCCTTTGATTCTTTCAATTGCATTGCTTACTATATTTTTCGCACCTTCAAAAACATTGCTGAAAGTGTTCTTGATTGCATTCAATACATTTGAAACAGTATTCTTTGCACCATTCAA
>DXHJ01000119.1 GCA_019113475.1 Candidatus Dorea intestinavium
TAATAAACTAGATAATAAAGAAGGAACTTTAAATGTTTATTATGGAAAGAATTTAGTAGGTAGTGCAAAAGTTGAAACACAAGGAAACGTAGTTACAGATAAAGCGGCAAATAATCAAGGGGAGACAAAGACAAATGCTGATTTAAAAGAAAAGGGTGTGAACTCCTTTCTTATACCCATTGGTGCTTTAGGGTTGCTGTTTATTTTGGTCTTAGCCTTTCTTTTATTGGTCATAAAAAGAAATAGGAAACGCAAAAGAAAGAAGAGAAGAAAGAGAAGAAGACGATAGCTTGAACGCTTGACGAAAATAAAAATACCTACTATAATGTACGAAATAGTAAAAAACAATGAAGAAGAAAGTAAGCTATATTGAAACAACCAAGCGAGTCGGGGAAGGTGTGAGCCAGGCAAGAGTAGATATAACCGAAGATCACTTCTGAGTTCTAACATCCAACGTATTACTGCTAGTAGATGTTAGCGTTTCTTCTACGTTACAAGAAGAACATATGATGGTATGTTAGGTGGTTATAAACGGTGGTTAATGCTCTCGTCCTGATATCAGGCGAGAGCTTATTTTTTTATAAAAATAGGAGGAAATCAGATGTATAAGAAGGTAGAAACAGACCTTAATTTTGTCCAAAGAGAAAAAGAGGTCGAGAAATTTTGGAAAGATGAACATATTTTTGAAAAAAGCATGGAAGAACGTAAAGGAAATGACATTTATATGTTTTACGATGGCCCTCCGACAGCAAATGGAAAGCCACATATTGGTCATGTGCTTACCCGTGTAATTAAAGACATGATTCCTAGATACCGCACCATGAAAGGCTATGAAGTTCCTAGAAAAGCTGGTTGGGATACCCATGGTTTACCGGTTGAACTTGAAGTGGAAAAAGAGTTAGGTCTTGATGGCAAAGATCAAATTGAAGAATTTGGTCTCGAACCATTTATAAATAAATGTAAAGAGAGTGTTTGGCGCTATAAAGGCATGTGGGAAGATTTTTCTAGTACGGTAGGATTTTGGGCAGACATGGAAAATCCTTATGTAACTTATCACAATGATTTTATAGAATCAGAGTGGTGGGCCCTAAAGAAAATTTGGGATAAAAAACTTTTATACAAAGGTTTTAAAGTGGTTCCTTATTGTCCTCGTTGTGGAACTCCTTTATCCGCTCAAGAAGTAGCTCAAGGCTATAAAGATGTTAAAGAAAGATCAGCAGTGGTTCGCTTTAAAATGAAAGATGAAGATGCTTATGCTCTTGTTTGGACCACCACCCCTTGGACCCTACCATCAAACCTTTCTCTTTGTGTAAATCCAGATGAAGATTATGCCAAAGTAAAAGCGATTGATGGAAAAACTTATTATCTAGCAGTAGCTTTATTAGATCAAGTTTTAAATCATTTAAAAGAAGATGAATGTGGGCCAGCACCTTATGAAATCTTAGAAACTTTTAAGGGAAAAGAATTAGAATATAAAGAATATGAACCTCTCTATGATAAGGCTGTAGAAGTAGCAGAAAAACAAAAGAAAAAAGCCTTTTATTTTACCTGTGCTTCCTTTGTAACCTTAACAGATGGTACCGGAATCGTGCATATTGCCCCGGCTTTTGGTGAAGATGATGCGGGAGTTGGTAGAACTTATGATCTTCCTTTTGTTCAACTAGTAAATTCAAAAGGTGAAATGTCAGAAGGCGCACCATTTGAAGGCGTTTTTGTTAAAAAAGCAGACCCAATGATCATCGAAGATTTGCAAAATAGAGGTCTTTTATACGATGCACCAAACTTTGAACATAGTTATCCACATTGCTGGCGTTGTGATACTCCTTTAATTTATTATGCAAGAGAGTCTTGGTTTATTAAAATGACTGCAGTAAAAGATGATTTAATTGCTAATAATAATACCATTAACTGGATTCCGGAAAGTATTGGTAAGGGACGTTTTGGAGATTGGATTGAAAACGTACAGGACTGGGGAATTTCCAGAGATCGTTACTGGGGAACTCCTTTAAATATTTGGCAATGTGAATGTGGTCATCAACATTCAATTGGCAGCATTGAAGAACTAAAATCGATGTCTAACAATTGCCCAGATGATATTGAACTTCACCGACCATACATTGATGCAGTTACCATTAAATGCCCAGAATGTGGTGGCGAAATGCACCGTGTGCCCGAAGTAATTGATTGCTGGTTTGATTCCGGATCAATGCCTTTTGCTCAATACCACTACCCATTTGAAAATCAAGAATTGTTTGAAAAACAATTCCCAGCTGATTTTATTTCCGAAGCCGTAGATCAAACTAGAGGTTGGTTTTATACCTTGTTAGCTATTTCCACCTTACTCTTTAATAAGGCACCTTATCGAAATGTTATTGTTTTAGGCCATGTTCAAGATGAAAAGGGCCAAAAGATGAGTAAGTCCAAAGGAAATGCGGTCAATCCTTTTGAAGCTTTAAATACTTATGGAGCTGATGCAATTCGTTGGTACTTCTATGTAAATAGTGCACCATGGCTTCCTAATCGATTCCACGGAAAAGCGGTTATGGAAGGACAAAGAAAATTTATGGGTACTCTTTGGAATACTTATGCTTTCTTTGTTTTGTATGCAAATATTGATCAGTTTGATGCCACGAAATATACCCTAGATTATGACAAATTAGGGGTTATGGATAAATGGTTATTATCAAAGCTTAATACCTTAGTCAAAGACGTAGACGAGGGACTTAGCCAGTATAAAATTACAGAGCCAGCTAGAGCATTACAAAACTTTGTTGATGACATGAGTAACTGGTACGTAAGACGTAGTAGAGAACGTTTCTGGGCCAAAGGAATGGAGCAAGATAAGATTAACGCTTATATGACTCTTTACACAGCCTTAGTAACTGTTTGCAAGGTGGCAGCACCAATGATTCCATTTATGACGGAAGAAATTTATCAAAACTTAGTTAGAAGCATTGATAAAGATGCGCCAAAGAGTATTCATCTTTGTGATTATCCAACCTATCAAGAGGCTTGGGTAGATAAGGAATTAGAAGTGAATATGGATCAAGTTCTAAAAATTGTAGTAATGGGTAGAGCTTGTAGAAATACAGCAAATATTAAGAACCGTCAACCAATTGGTACTATGTACATTAAGGCGCCAAGTGAATTACCAGATTATTATAAAGACATTGTTAGAGATGAATTAAATGTTAAAGAAATTGAATATACAAGTGATGTAAGTCAGTATACAGCTTATAACTTTAAACCACAGCTTAAAACAGTAGGTCCAAAATACGGAAAGCTGCTAGGGGGAATCAAGAAACATTTAGAGTCCATGGATAGTTTAGGTGCGATGAAAGATTTAAATGAAAAAGGAGCTCTTACTTTTGAAGTTGCTGGAGAAACAGTAGAACTTACTAGAGAAGATTTATTAATTGAAAGTGCTAAGACGGAAGGTTTTGTATCTGAGAGCGATGCCGATATTACCGTTGTACTTAAGACAACGCTTTCTAAAGAATTATTAGAAGAAGGTTTTGTTCGAGAAATCGTAAGTAAAATTCAAACCATGAGAAAAGAAGCAGGTTTTGAAGTAATGGATAAGATTACGGTTACTTATGAGGGAAATGATACAGCGAATGCTATCTTTACGAAGAACCGTGAAGAAATTGCTGATGAGACTCTTTGTGTAGATACAACCCAAAAAGAGCCACAAGGCTTTGTTAAGGAATGGAACATCAATGGGGAGAAATTAGTAATTGGCGTAGAAAAGGTGCAATAAAACAGCTGGAATGAAGGGACGGGGGTCTATGGTTAATAATGAGCTACAAAAGGAACAATTTAAAGACGAAATAGAAAATACACTTAAAATTCTGTTTAGAAAAACAACAAAGGACGCTTCCAATCAAGAGCTATATCAAGCAGTGTCCTTTGCTGTAAAAAAGGTTATTACTGATGATTGGATTAAAACCCAAAAAGCAGCGACAGAATCTAAGGCAAAATATGTTGTTTATCTTTCCATGGAATTTTTAGTAGGGCGAGCCCTAGGAAATAACTTGATTAATTTAAAAGCCTATGATGAAATTGCGGCTATCTTAGAAGAGATGGGAATCGACATTAATGTTCTGGAAGATGAAGAAATCGACCCAGCCCTAGGCAATGGCGGTTTAGGAAGATTAGCTGCTTGCTTCTTGGATTCTTTATCAACTCTTGGTTATCCGGCCTATGGCTGTGGTATTCGTTATCGCTACGGCATGTTTCGCCAAGAAATAAGAGACGGTTACCAGTTAGAAGTTCCTGATGATTGGCTAGTAAATGGCTATCCTTTTGAACTTAGAAGACCAGAAAACACAAGAGAAATTCGCTTTGGTGGTGACATCCGGATTGAATGCGATGAAAATGGAAAGTCTTGCTTTATTCATCAGAACTATCAATCAGTTAAGGCAGTGCCTTATGAAATTCCTATTACAGGATACAACAATCATATGGTAAATGCTCTTTGTGTGTGGGATGCAGAGCCAATTGTCAACTTTGGTTTAGATTCTTTTGATAGTGGGGATTATTATAAAGCAGTAGAACAAGAAAATATTGCTAGAAACATTACGAAAGTTCTTTATCCAAATGACAATCATACAGCGGGAAAAGAATTAAGATTAAAACAACAATACTTCTTTATTAGCGCTAGCTTACAAACCGCTATCGCTAAATTAAAAGAAACCGGAGATAGTGTTTATGAACTCCCTAACCGCGTGGTTTTCCAGATGAATGATACTCATCCAACGGTTGCAGTAGCAGAACTTATGCGTCTTTTAATTGATGAAAATGGCACAAGCTGGGATGAAGCATGGCAGATTACGACGTCTTGTGTCGCTTATACCAATCATACCATTATGTCAGAGGCGCTGGAAAAGTGGCCCATTGATTTGTTTTCTAGGCTATTACCTCGTGTCTACCAAATTATTCAAGAAATTGACCGCAGATTTGTGGAAAAGATCCGGAAAACATATCCTGGTAATGAAGAAAAAGTAAAGAAAATGGCGATTCTATATGATGGGCAAGTAAGAATGGCTCATTTAGCCATAGTGGCTTCTTTTTCCGTTAATGGGGTGGCAAGGCTTCATACGGAAATCCTTAAAAATGAAGAGCTTCGGGATTTCTATGAAATGATGCCAGAGAAATTTAATAATAAAACGAATGGTGTTACCCAACGACGTTTTGTTGTGCATGCAAATCCAAGCCTTAGCAAATGGATTACGAAGAAGTTAGGAAGTGATGCTTGGATTACTAATTTAGAGCTTATTTCTGGCTTAAAACCCTTTGTTGAAGATGCAAAAAGCCTAAAAGAATTTATGGCAATTAAAAGACAAAATAAAGTGCGTCTGGCTAAATATATAGAAGTGCATAATCAAATCGAAGTGGATCCTGACTCAATGTTTGATGTTCAAGTAAAACGCTTGCATGAGTATAAAAGACAACTTCTAAATATATTGCATGTTATGTATTTATACAATCAAATAAAGGAACATCCGGAAAGAAGCTATGTAAAACGAACCTTTATTTTTGGCGCAAAAGCTTCGGCTGGATATATTAGAGCGAAAGAGATTATCAAATTAATTAATTCTGTTGCGGAAGTTATTAACAATGATCGCAGTATTAACGACAAAATAAAAGTGGTCTTCATTGAAGATTATAAAGTTTCTAATGCCGAGATTATCTTTGCGGCAGCCGATGTTAGTGAGCAAATTTCGACAGCGTCCAAAGAAGCCTCTGGTACAGGAAATATGAAATTTATGATAAATGGAGCGGTTACCATTGGTACCATGGATGGAGCTAATGTAGAAATTGTAGAAGAAGCTGGGGTAGAAAATGAATTTATCTTCGGTTTATCTTCTGATGAAGTCATTGATTACGAACAAAAGGGTGGTTACAATCCTTGGGATATTTACAATAGCAATCCAGAGCTTAAAAAAGTAATCAATCAATTGGTAGATGGAACCTATGCCAAAGGTAATCATGAAGCTTATAAGAATATTTACGATTCCTTACTTCATGCAGGTAGTGGACCGCGTGCGGATATGTATTTTATTTTGAAAGATTTTGAATCTTATAAAAATGCTCAAGAAAAGGTGGAAAAAGCTTTTAGAAATAAAGAAGAATGGGCTAAAATGGCACTTAAAAATACGGCTTCAAGCGGAAAATTTTCATCAGATAGAACCATTGAAGAGTATGTAAGAGATATTTGGCATGTGAAAAAAATAAGAGTAGAGTAATGGGAAATTATACTTATGTCTTAAGATGCAGTGATGGCACCTTGTACACTGGTTGGACAAATGATTTAGAAGCAAGAGTAAAGACTCATAACGCCGGAAAGGGAGCAAAATACACAAGAGGGAGAAGACCTGTAGAACTTGTGTATTTTGAAACCTTCAAGACGAAAGAAGAGGCTCTTAAAAGGGAATATGCAATTAAACATCTTCCTACTGCTAAGAAAAAGGAACTGATTACAAAACATAAAAATAAATTAAGATAAAGTGGCAAATGCTCCCCCCCATAACAAAGAGATGGAAGATTTCATGTGAACCAAAGTACTGATGTCTGTTGTTAAAAAGGGGGAGTTTTAATGCGTAAATAACCCCACCGATGGTGTAAATAATGCCGCCTACTAAAAGCCACATAAAAGCTGCTAGTGAAAGGTTGTTTAAAATTTTAGAAAAAGCTAGGACACAGGTCCAACCCATGCCGATGTATAAAACAGAAGAAACCCATTTTGGACAAGTTACCCAAAGTGCTTTTAAAATAATACCGCCTAAGGCAAGAGTCCAGATGATTCCCAGCAAGATAAGACCGAAAGTTCCTTTGATAATCAGCAAACAAACTGGGGTGTAAGTGCCGGCGATTAAAACACTGATCATCATATGGTCAAATTTCTTTAAGCGTTTATTCGTTCTATCATCCTTATCAAAAGTGTGATAGATAGTGCTTGCAAAATAAAGAAGCACAAGAGAAAGAGCATAAACTACCACGGAAAAAACATAGATTTTATCGGGTTTATTAGCGGCCTTTAGGATTAGGGGAACAGCGGCAAAAATAGCCATAACCATACCGATAAAATGAGTAATTGCACTGCCGGGATCCTTTACATTTTCTTTAACATATTCTGTCATAACAATACCTCCGCAAGATGTAGTAATCAATACTACGTAATGAATATATTAATAATACGACAAAGAAAAATAAAAGACAAGAATAAAAGTGCACAAAAAAAGAAGCATCCGTAAGGATGCTTCTAGCATTTTAGTAATTTTGTACGTTTCTTTCGAAGTAAGCCTTTGGATGTGCACATACAGGGCAAACCTCAGGAGCTTCTTCACCATTGTAAATATAACCACAGTTTCCACATTTCCAACCAAGAGGAGCATCTCCTTTAAATGTTTTTCCTGTGTTGTAGCTCTCAAGAAGTTTATTGTATCTAGCTTCGTGAGTAGCTTCTACTTGAGCAACACCTTCGAACTTTTTAGCTAAAGCTTCAAAGCCTTCTTCTCTAGCTTCTTTAGCCATTCTTTGATACATATCTGTCCATTCGTAGTGCTCACCGGCTGCTGCATCTGCTAAATTGTCAGGTACGTCTCCAATACCTTGAAATTCCTTAAACCAAAGTTTAGCGTGTTCCTTTTCGTTGATTGCTGTCTCCATAAAGATGTTTTGAATTTGTACATAACCTGCTTTTTTAGCTTGAGAAGCATAAAAGTCATATTTTGTACGCGCTTGTGATTCGCCAGCAAAGGCCTCCATCAAATTTTTCTCTGTTTTAGTTCCTGCATATTTAGACATAAAATCAGCCTCCTTATTTTTTTGTATCTTAGTAACTCTTACAAGTGTACTTCAATGTACAAAGAGATTCAAGTACACTTATGTAAACAATTTATTAAAAATTTAAAAGTTCTTAGTTTTCGAAATATCTTTTAAGTAAACCTTCAAATGCACGACCATGTCTTGCTTCATCTCTAGCCATTTCATGAACTGTATCATGAATAGCATCAAGACCAGCTGCTTTAGCACGTTTAGCAAGGTCAAATTTACCAGCTGTTGCTCCGTTTTCAGCATCAACTCTCATTTCTAGGTTTTTCTTTGTGCTATCGGTAATAACTTCCCCTAGAAGTTCTGCAAATTTAGCAGCATGCTCTGCTTCTTCATAAGCAGCTTTTTCCCAGTAAAGACCGATTTCTGGATAGCCTTCTCTATGTGCAACTCTTGCCATAGCAAGATACATACCAACTTCTGAACATTCTCCTGTAAAGTTAGCTCTTAAGTCTTCCATAATATCTTCGCTTGAGCCTTGAGCAATTCCGACAACGTGTTCTGCAGCCCAGGTTTTATCACCTGTCATTTCAGTAAACTTATCTGCTGTTGCACCGCATTGTGGGCATTTCTCTGGTGCGCTTTCTCCTTCATATACATATCCACATACTCCACATACAAATTTTTTCATTTCTAATACCTCCATATTATAATTAAGTTTTTTATTTATAAATAGATAATACTATTTATGGTCTTTATCACTGCAAGTCTTACACTTTCCGTAGAACAAAATAGAATGAGATTCAATTGTTCCATCATAAGACTGGTTAACCTTTTCTAAGAAAGGCTTTATTGCTTTTTCACTTATTTTTAGATCTTCTACTTTACCACAGCTTGAACATACTACATGGTAGTGGGGGCTTGTATCATAATCAAATCTTACCCCTCCCGACTCCGTCGTAATCTTTATTATATCATGCATTTCAGCTAAAAGATTAAGATTTCGATAAACAGTTCCAAGACTTATATTAGGAAAAGTCTTACGCAGATTTTCGTAAATCGTATCTGCGGTTGGGTGTTCTTTTGTATTGGCAAGGTATTCTAAGATAGCAGTTCTTTGTCTGCTGCTTTTTAAAGCATTCATAGAGTCACCTCCAAATCAATAATAGTAACTGTTACTTTTATAATAGTGCGCTGTGATTCTTTTGTCAAGGCTTTTTTGGCTAAAAAGGTAAAACCATCAAAACGACAAAAATGAAGAGAAATCAAGAAAAGTGGAGAAAATGACTTATCCAAGTTATCCACAAGAAAAGTAACGAAAAATGTGGAAAAAACGAGTTTTTGCTCGACTTATCCACATTATCCACAAGGAAACAAGTGTTTTTGGTGGATTAATTTAGGGTAAAAAAGAACGAATGTTTTGTTTATTTGTAATGAATTTGCCCTTTTGAGATAAATAGAAGCTAATAGCGTTGACAAATAAGTATTCAAACAGCTCCTTCAATTGACAGAATTTCGCGACAAATATTTACAAATAGCGAGTCCTACTATATAATAGAGAAACATTGAAAATAGGAGGAAAGTTACGATGAATACAATTACAAAAGATATGACAATCGGTGAAATTTTAACTATCGATAGTGGAATCGCACCAATCTTAATGGAAGTTGGAATGCACTGTCTTGGTTGTCCATCATCTCAAGCTGAAACTTTAGCAGAAGCTGCTATGGTTCATGGTATGGATGCTGATCTATTAGTGGAAAAAATTAATGCCTACATTAAAGCAAAATAAAGCAAAGCCTAAAGACTTAAAGGCTGACAATAAAAAAGAAGACGAGTTTTCGTCTTCTTTTTATTTCGCTATTATAGTTTTGCCAGATTTTGAATTGCATCTGCAGAGAGTATGATTTCGCAGTGCTCTTCAAGGTAAGCTAAGGTTGCACTTGTTGCTTTTTCCTTCGTTCCATACTCAGAGAGCATGTTACAGATTCGGTTAAAAGCATTGGTTGATAATTCGGATTGTGCTAGTGCTAAGATGTAAGTGTCATCTTTAGGATCCTTGTACAAGGTGTTTGAACCACTGTACATATTATCTAATAAGTGTGCAACTTCTATTACACTATCCATTGTATTAAAAGAGAATAAGTGTAATCCCATCCTATTTGAAACTTCAGGTTTTGCAGGAACCGGTATAGAATTTGTCTTATCCTTTACGCGTCCTATAAAATCCATTAAGCTATCAGCTCCTTCTAATTTATCTAAGCCTTGAAAGTTTTTTTGATCAGTTTCCTTTGCTGGTGAAGGGGAAAATCTAGAGAATCTAGCATCCAATTCATCAGGATTCTCAACTTTAGTTATGATTAGTACAATTGAATCGGAAGAAGCAGGTATCGCCTCAATCATTAGAGGTATATCTTCGGCCTCAAAGCCAAACTCAAAAGCAGCCTGTTGCATCATGTCATGAAACAAGGTCTTAGCTTTTTCGGTACCATAAGCTAGTTCACTAAGCTGAAGTTGACGGGAAGCTAAATCAGCTCGTGTTAATGTACAGCGAATCTGATTATCATTGATTTTTTCAATTTTCATATTATCACTTCCTTTACCATAGTATAGCATACGCGTCAACCATTCTCAATTAAATAACTATAAAGATAATTATCCTCTCATTAATAAATTCAAGAAAAAGGTTGAAAAAAGATAAATGATAATTTATAATGAAGAACAGAAATGAAAGATAACATGGTCCAAAAGGGCAAATTGATCATTAAAGGATGAATAAAAATGAAATCTTAAGAAAAGTCGAAAATCAAAATGTATAAAGAATCATAGTTACATATCAGGTTATTTCAACCACTATATCACTGAATAAAATAAAACAGCGTGCATTTCTAAACAAATCATTATTTCACAGAAGGGGAATAGGGATTTTTGTGTTATCTTAATACGCGGAAAGGACAAAAATTGATACTAAGTTTATGTGAACAAATGGAGTTTATAGATGAGCTGTATTTGTATGAGGCCAAGGGAGTCTCTCTTTACATAGACCTGCAAAAGGCAACACCAGAAGATGTCATTTACGCTCATAAGGTAAATGAAGAGGTGCAATATATGAGAGATTACATTTATGATTCAAAAGGCATAGTGATTGAATTGTGTTTCCATCGTGTAAAATAAGCCATCGCATGGGATCTCTTATATACAACATTCCGAAAATAAAAGAATGACGAAGTGTTTAATTATTGCTATAATAGGGTTTAAGTAGGAGGTATACAATGAACAGAACAAACCCTAAAAAGAGGAATGGGAAAAATAGTCAGGGAAGTAGAAGAAGAGGAGCAACAAGTAGAAGACGAAGAAGAAAAAGAAATATTGTTTTAAGAACTACTTTACTTATTATTTTAATTATCATGACAGTTATTGCAGCTTTTGTATGGAAGAGGTATAGTCCTTCGAAAGAAAAGGCAGATTTAAATAAATATTATGGAATAGAAAACAAAGAGCAAGTCGCGGTAGTTGTAGATGATAAGATTTCCGAATTTAAAGGAAAGATTGAAGATGGTAAAGTCTATGTTCAATATGAGACGCTTAAAAGCAATATTAATAGTCGCTTCTATTGGGACTCTAACGAGAATTTATTATTGTATGCGCTACCAACTGATATTGTTTCGGTTTCCGTTGGCAGTAAAGAATACTCTGTTTCGAAAGAAAAGAATGTAGAAGACTATGTTATTTTAAAAACAGAAGGAAATACAGCATATGTTGCACTAGACTTTATTAAAAATTATACGAATATGACATTTGAAGTTTATTCAAATCCCAATCGCGTAATTGTAGACACAAAAGATAAGGTGAAGGTAGCAAAAGTTAAAAAAGCAACGCAGGTACGTTACCAAGCAGGAGTAAAAAGTGCGATTTTAGGCGAAGTTGCTAAAAAAGATGAAGTACAAGTTATTGAATCAGAAGGTTTGTGGGAAAAGGTTCGAACAAAAGACGGCTTTATTGGATACGTTAAAAAGAATACTTTGAAAGAAACACAGGAAGTAACGAGAAAGACAGATTTTGTTGAGCCAGAATATACCAGTATTAAAAAAGATTATACCATTAATATGGCTTGGCATAATGTGACGAATCAAACAGCCAATAATAATGTTTTGAGTACGATTACTAGTACACAAGGACTAACGACCATCTCCCCTACTTGGTTCCATGTTAGTGATACCAACGGGAACTTAGATTCAATTGCATCTGATCAGTATCTAGCCTATTGCCATCAAGCAGGCATTGAAGTATGGCCTTCTCTTAGAGATTTTGATGGCGGCATTAATTCCTCGGCAGAAACGCTTGAATTATTAAGCTATACTTCAAAAAGAGAAAACCTTATTAATAAAGTGATTGCAGAAGCTGCTCAACTAGATATTGACGGAATTAATCTGGATTTTGAAAAGATTAATGAAGAGTGTGCAGATCATTATATTCAGTTTATTAGAGAGCTTTCGGTAAAATGCCGACAAAATGGACTCGTGTTATCAATAGATAACTATGTGCCAAAAGGCTATAATGCTCACTATAATAGAAAAGAACAAGGTGTCTTTGCTGATTACGTAGTTATTATGGGTTATGATGAACACTGGGGTGGTTCTCCCAAAGCGGGACCAGTCTCCTCGCTTTCCTTTGTAAAAGAAGGGATAGAAGAAACGCTAAAAGAAGTACCAAAGGAAAAGGTCATTAGCGGCATTCCATTTTTTACAAGACTCTGGCAAGAAACCCCTAAAACACAGGAGGAGATTGCTGAAGAAGTAGGAACCGATGCAGAGCAATATGAAAATAAGGTTTCTTCCCAAGCTCTTGGTATGATTAAGGCGAAAGAAGCAATTGCTAATGCGGGAGCGGAAATTACTTTTGATCAAGAAGTAGGAGAGAACTTTGCAACCTGGGAAGCAGATGGTTCAACTTATAAGATTTGGTTAGAAGACGAAGTTGCAGTCGAAGAAAAACTAAAACTTATGAAAGAAAATAAGCTTGCAGGAACAGCCTTTTGGGCCCTAGGACAAGAAGATCCCTCAATATGGAATCTAATAATTAAATATGTAAACTAAAAGAATGGGCACTTCCTTATTATCAGATAAGGAGGTGCCTTTTTAGGCAATTGTTTTTCTTGCGAAACTGATTTTTTATAGTATAATAAGAGTCATGAAAACAATTATAAAAAAGGTCGATCAGACCTTCATAGACGAAAACATAATAAAGGAAGCTGGAGATATTATTAAAGCGGGAGGTCTTGTAGCATTTCCAACAGAAACAGTTTACGGACTTGGAGCAGATGCACTAAATACAAAGGCGGCAAAAAAGATATATGAAGCAAAAGGACGTCCTAGTGACAACCCCTTAATTGTCCATATAGCGAAACTGGAAGATTTGGAAACTATAGCAAAAGACATTCCAAAGACTGCTTACCTCTTAGCAGAAAAGTTTTGGCCAGGACCACTTACTATGATTTTGAACAAAACAAATAATGTACCACTTGGGACGACAGGCGGGCTTGAAACAGTAGCCATAAGAATGCCTAGTAATAAGATTGCAACTCAACTTATCAATGCCTCAGGTGGTTTTATTGCGGCACCAAGTGCTAATACGTCAGGACGACCAAGTCCTACCCTGGCAGCCCATGTAGAAGAAGACTTAAAGGGGACTATCGATATGATTATCGATGGTGGTATGGTTGATATCGGTGTTGAATCAAGTATTATTGACTTAACTGTGACCCCACCTATGGTGTTGCGACCAGGAGCTATAACAAAAACTATGATGGAAGCGGTTATAGGTGAGGTAAGCGAAGATGTAACGCTTATGAAAGATGATGATAAGCATCGGCCCAAAGCACCGGGAATGAAGTATAGACATTATGCACCAAAGGCAGAATTAATTCTTGTCGAAGGTGAGATGGAAACGGTTATTAAAAATATTAATGTACTTTCTAAAGAAGCAGTAAAAGAAGGTAAAAAAGTGGGCATTATTGCCACTGGAGAATCAAGAGATCGGTACGAAGTTGGAGAAGTAAAAAGTATCGGTACGCGTGCAAAAGAAGAAACAATTGCTCATCACCTTTATCAAATTTTAAGAGAATTTGATGATGATAAAGTTGATATTATTTATAGTGAAGCTTTTGAGACAAAAGGGATAGGCAAGGCGATTATGAATCGTTTATTAAAAGCAGCAGGACATCATATATTAAAGGTATAAAATTAGGAGGACTTTAAAATGTCAAAAATAACTATTATGGATCACCCACTAATAAAACACAAAATTACTTATATCAGAAGAAAAGACACAGGTTCTAAAGACTTCAGATGTATGGTAAGTGAGATTGCGTCACTTATGTGCTATGAAGCAACCAGAGATTTAAAGTTAAAAGAAGTAGAAATTGAAACCCCAATGGGTAAAATGATGGGAAAAGAACTAAGTGGTAAAACCTTAGCTATTGTTCCGATTCTTCGAGCAGGACTTGGTATGGTTGATGGTATGCTTAGCATGATTCCAGCAGCAAAAGTAGGGCACATTGGCTTATATAGAGATCCAGAAACTTTAGAACCAGTGGAATATTATTGCAAACTACCAGCAGATTGTGACAAAAGAGAAGTATTTGTAGTAGATCCTATGCTTGCTACAGGAGGTTCATCAGTTGCTGCCATTCAAATGTTAAAAGATAAAGGCGTAAAGAGAATTCGTTTTATGTGCATCATTGCTGCTCCTGAGGGCGTAGAAAGAATGAAAAAAGAACATCCAGACGTTGATCTTTATATTGGTGCTTTAGATGAAGGCTTAAATGAGCACGCATACATTGTTCCAGGCCTTGGTGATGCAGGAGATCGTATTTTCGGCACAAAATAGGAGGAAACACTGATGGATGAGAAGAGAAAAGATTACATAAGCTGGGATGAATACTTTATGGGGGTAGCAATTCTTTCTGGAATGCGTTCAAAAGATCCGAATACGCAGGTAGGTTGTTGCATTGTCGATCAAGACAATAAGATTCTTTCCATGGGCTACAATGGCTTGCCAAAAGGTTGTTCTGATGATGAATTTCCTTGGGTTAGAGAAGGTGAAAATCCTCTGGAAACAAAGTACGTTTATACGGTCCATAGTGAATTAAATGCGATTCTTAACTATAAGGGTGGAAGCCTAGAAGGTAGTAAACTCTACGTTTCCTTATTCCCTTGTAATGAATGTGCAAAAGCTATCATTCAAAGCGGAATAAAGGAAGTAATTTATGGAGAAAATAAGTATAATGATTCCACAGCGGTAATTGCCTCAAAAAGAATGTTTGATGCAGCAGGTATTCGTTATCATCCTTATCATTGGAGTAATAAAGAAATTAAATTTACATTATAGTGATTATAAAAAGAGGAGAAATACCTCTTTTTATTTTGCTTAAAATTCGTGTAAAAATACCAAAAAAAATTAAATCTCCTCTTGAAGTGTAGACATTTTATTTTGACCTAGCTATAATCATTTCACAAGCAAGATCTTGTTTGTCATTTTGATTTTCTAAAAATTCTCAACACGTCAAAGCGAATCGCTTTAAAAATCATTTAAAAAAATCAGGAAAAGGAGGAATATGAATTTTTGCAATCTTGTTTTTTGTGATGCAGATGAAGGCTATTCTCAGTCCTTTATTGCTTACATGACAAAGGGAAACAATAAAAACATACAGTTTTATTATTGCGACAATGAAAAAGGCCTAAGTGAAATTGCCAGGATAAAGCAAATCACCTATCTTTTTATTTCAGAAAGGATACTTCCGGAAGTTAGAAAGAAGATAGAAAGTGATTACACCTTTGTCTTAACAGAAGAGGTGAACACCCTTTTAAACGAGGGGGAAGTACCTGTTTTTAAGTACCAAAAAATAGATGAAATTTTAAGTATTTTTTATCGAGAGACAAAAAAAGAAGGAAAATTTTTAGTAGAACGAGGGAAAGGAAAAGACTATAAAGAGGTAAAGTTATTAGGAGTTTACTCGCCAGGAGATAAAAAAACGTCTTTTAAATATGGCCAACATCTTGCTAAGCAATTAGCTAAAAATACAAATGTCCTATATATTACCACTCAGGTTCACGTTCAAGAGATTGGTACCTTGGTTCAACAAGATAAAAATATCTTAGATCTTATCTATTACTATCGACAAGAACATAAAAATTTAAGAGTCTATTTAAAAGAAATCATCAAATCTTTGGAAGGCTTTGATTACATAGAGCCTTCGGGGTTTTTAGAAGACATAAAAGAAGTCCCAACGAAAGATTGGATGGGTGTCTTAGCTCTTTTGCTAGAAGAGAGCTATTATGAAAATATTGTTATTGAAATTAGCGAGATTATTAAGGGCGCTTACTGTATTTTATCATTGTGTAATGAGATTCATTTGCCTATTTTAGCGGATGAATATGATTATTCTAGTATCAATCAATTTGAGAGAGAATTACAAAAATTGAACTATACAGAGATTCTCAAACGGATACAAAGGAAGGAAGTAAAAATGTGACTGTCTTGGAGCAACTTTACGAAAGAGTATTACATGACTTAGATATGTCTAGTGAGTTTGATGATGATGCTTTAATTGGCTTGATTCATAAAACGATACATTTTTATAGCCGGGAACATCATTTAAGTTTGGATGAAAGAACGGAATTTGGCAAAGAACTTTTTAATGCTTTTAGAAGATTAGATTTACTTCAAGAATTTCTAGAAGATGATACTATTACAGAAATTATGATTAATGGTACACAGAATATCTTCTATGAAAAAGAAGGAAAGATCTATGAGTCAGAGCGCCATTTCTTTTCCAAAGAGCGACTAAAGGATGTGATTCAAAAGGTGGTCTCTAGTGCGAACCGTATTGTTAATGAATATACCCCTATTGTAGATACCAGGCTTTCCGATGGATCGCGAGTAAATGTAGTCTTAGATCCTGTGGCAATCGATGGCCCAATAGTAACAATTAGAAAATTCTCTAAAACTCCAATTAATATGGAAAAACTTTTAAAATTACAATCTATCAATGAAGAGGTTATTTCCTTTCTTAAAATCTTAGTAAAAGCAAAATATAATATCTTTATTAGTGGCGGAACTGGCTCAGGTAAGACCACTTTTCTCAATGCATTATCAGAATTTATTCCCTCAGATGAAAGACTGGTTGTTATTGAAGACAACGCAGAATTAAATATTATTGATATTCCCAACCTCGTTCGCCTAGAGGCGAGAAATGCAAATACAGAAGGGTTAGGGGAAATTACAATTTATCAACTAATCAAGACAGCTCTTAGAATGCGTCCCACCAGAATCATAATTGGTGAAGTAAGGGGAGAAGAAGCGGGAGCTCTATTACAAGCAATTAATACAGGGCATTCAGGTAGCATTTGTACTGGACATAGTAATAGTTCTAAAGATATGCTAAGTCGCTTAGAGACTATGGCTTTAATGGGGATGGATATGCCCTTACAAGCCATAAGACGTCAAATAGCTTCAGGAATTGATATTATTATTCATCTTGGTAGGCTCAGAGATAAGTCGAGAAAGCTCCTAGAAATAACCGAAATAAAAGAATACAAAAATGATGAGATTATTTTAAATCCCCTTTACGAATTTGTCGAAGAAAGGGAAGAAAAAGGAGTTATCTATGGCAAATGGGAGAAAAAGAATCCGCTATTTCATCAGGAAAAACTCCTGGCAGAAGGATATTTGCGATAAAGAATTGATAAAAGGAATAGTGAAATCTTTCTTTGTCGTTTGTCTTCTTTCTTATATCTTTTATCGCAGTTATAAGGCAGTATTATTCCTGTTACCACTGGGATTTTTGTATTTTCGCCGGTGGCTCGAAGAAAAAGGAAATGGGAAAAAGGCAGAATTTAAACAGGAATTTAAAACGGCCATTCAAATGATTTCAGCCAATCTTTCCGTAGGTTACTCTTTTGAAAATGCTTTAATCTACACAAAAAAAGAAATGGAGCTACTGTATAAGAAAAGAAGTAGAATGGCTGGTGAATTACAAAAAATGATAAAAAAGTTGGAATTAAACATTTCTACAGAAGAGGTTTTAAAAGATTTTGCAAAAAATAATCAAGTGGAAGAAGTGCAAAACTTTGTTACGGTTTTTTTATCAGCACGAAAAAGTGGGGGAAATTTAATTGAAATTATAGGAAATACCGTCTACCAGTTAAGCGAGAAGGCAGAAGTGGAAAAGGAAATAGAAACCATTCTAACTGCGAAAAAATATGAGTTTAAAATTATGACGATGATTCCCCTTTTTATTATTTTGTATATGAGTCTTAGCTTCAAAGCTTTTATGGATCCTTTGTATGGAACATTTACGGGAATAGGAGTGATGACTATATGTTTAAGCATTTACGTAATGGCCTATCTTCTTGGTTTAAAGATTCTCAAAATAGAAATTTAAAGTATTTTTCCTTAGTATTGCTTTTCTTAGGTCTTCTTATAAGTGCCTACGAGTTATTTAATCAGAGACTAGTGATAGACAACAAGATTGAAAGAAATGAATCAGGAAAAGGAAAGATTACCAAAAGTTTTAAGATAGAGACAAAAAAGGGCCAAACAAAAGATATTGAACTAAAGGTTTTAGAACAAGAATATTCAAAGAAAGAAATCAATAAAATATTTGCTGAGGAAAGTTTACTTTTAGAAGAAAGAATTCTACAAGGAAATAAGAGTTTAGATCAGGTACAAGAAGATCTTAATTTAATAAAAAACATTCCTGATAAACCCATTAAGGTTGATTGGCAATTAAGTCGCTACGATTTGATTGATGGAGAAGGCAAGTTTGTTACAACGGATATAGCAGATGAAGGTGAAGAAATTATTTTAAAAGCTACCTTAACTTATGAGCAAAGACAAGAAGAGCAAGCTTTTTATGAAAGAAAAATCAAAGTATATTCCCCCGTATCAAAACGTGAGCAGGAGGTAGTGAAAGTTGAAAACAAAATCAGAGATATTGAAGAGTCGACCAGAGAAGAAGCATATTTCTCCTTACCAAGTAAGGTGGATGGGGAAGAAGTTAAATACTATAGTTATTCGCAAAATAGAGGAATTACCATTTTGGTATGTGGCCTATTTATTGGAATCTTGCTTTTCTATAAAAAGAAATATGATCAGGAGAAAATGCAAAAAGAAAGAGAAAAGCAAATGTTACTGGATTACCCAGAAATTGTAAGTAAAATTACCTTGCTGCTAAATTCGGGAATGATTCTTTCCAAGGCTTGGGCACAAATCGTAAAAGATGCACAAAATGAAGGTATTGCTGGTCGTTATGTCTATGAAGAAATGAGAAAAACCTTAAACAAAATAGAATTAGGACAAGTGGAAACACAATGCTATGAGGAATTTGGTAAAGCCTGTAAATTAAAAGAATATTTAAAGCTTAGTTCTCTTTTAACCCAAAACTTAAGAAAAGGAAATAAAGGCTTAGTTTTACTCTTAAAAGAAGAAAGTTATTTAGCTTTTGATGAAAGGAAAATTCGCGCAAGAAGAAATGGCGAAGAGGCAGGAACAAAGCTTTTATTGCCCATGTTCTTAATGCTTTTGACTTCTCTTTTAATCGTTGTTGTTCCAGCATTTTTATCCATACAGTTATAAGGAGGTCTTATGTGGAGAATAGAGTGGTTAATCAATAAAATAAAAAATAGTTTATGTAATGAAGAAGGAATCGGAGTAGTTGAAGTTATTTTAATTTTAGTAGTTTTAATCGGCTTGGTTTTAATCTTTAAGAATCAATTAAGAGCATTAGTGGAGACAATCTTTGACAAAATTACCAGTGAAAGTTCCGGAATATAAAAAATTACAAGCCTCCATCACAGTTTATCTTAGTTTGATAATCCTACTGATTATTTCGTTTATAGTGGGGATCCTTGATGCCGCTTGGTTGCAAAACTCTAAGGCCCAGACCAGAAGCGGCATGATTTTTGGTACGGAACTAGCTTTTGCCGAATATCAAGCTGACCTTTTACGAGAATACAACTTATTTGCTATTGATGGTACTTATGAAAGTGGAAATTATGAAGAAGACAATGTTTTAGAACGTATTCTATATTATGGTGGGTCAGATACCCAGATGGAAGTTAGTAAAATACAACTGTTAACAGATGGTAATAATGCCGACTTTTTGCGCCAAACTTATGAATATGTAAAAACGAAAAAGGGGTTAAGTTGGCTAGAAGAAAAGAAAAAAGAACAGACGTCTTATGAGGAAAGTAAGCTTGATGCTCAAAGCTCTGCCAAGGAGTATGCAGAAAACGAGGTTGAGCTAGAAGAACTTTTAGAGGCAGAGGAACAAAGCTTTGCAGAAGAAAATCCTATTTCTCATATTAGTAAACTGAAAAGTCTTTCCCTACTTGATTTAGTGATTTCCAAAGAAGAAGTATCAAATCAAACTTTAGATGGCTCCAATCTTTATAAAGAAAGGACACCTAAAATAGGAAGAGGGACGATTATGCAAAGTGGAGCTAATGAAACGCTGCTAAAGTTAGCTTTTGTGGAATATGCTTTTGATCATTTTTCGTACTATGGCGATGAAAAAGAAGGAGGCATACTGGCCTATGAGCTGGAATATCTTTTAGGCGGAGAAAAAGAAGATCGTGAAAATTTAAAAAAAGTAATGAACAAGTTGCTTTTCCTGCGTTTTGGCGCAAACTATCTTTTCTTACAAACGAATTCAGAAAAAAAGGCGGAAGCAAATGCACTAGCTACCAGTCTTTGTTTGTTGTTTCAGTCACCTTTTGCTACCAGCGTAGTTACACAAGGAATTTTACTTGCCTGGGCCTATGGGGAAAGCATTATGGATTTAAGAGCACTTTTTGCTAATAAAAAAGTACCGATGGTAAAAAATACCACTACTTGGCAGCTCTCTCTTAGTTCACTTTTAACACTAGGAACTAGTGATGATCAAGAAAGTGGGAAAGATAGTGATGGAGGCTTAGCTTATCGTGATTATTTAAAAATATTATTACAAATAGAAGGTGTTAACGAGACAACAAATCATGCCATTACGCTGATTGAAAAAAATATGCACAAGCAAGGGCAAGAATTTATTTTAATGGATCAATTAATTGTTGGCATTGAAGTCCAATGTCTTAGTAGGCTACGAGGAAATATAAAATACGAATACCAAGTAGGATATTCTTACAATCATTAAATGTTAAGGTGGATTATGATGCCTTTTTGGTATCATCACAAATTTTATCCCAAAATACAAAAAAAGAAGAAAGGAGAGGGTTCGTACATGATAAAGGAATTAGCAATCCCTCATTGCTTAAAACACAATCTCAGTACCAAGAGGGTGTCATTATCCACCTTAACGAAGAAGAGAAAAGGGAGTATCACCGTTGAAGCCGCCTTAGCGATTCCTTTGTTCTTATTTGCTGTATTATCTCTAGTCTTTCTTTTTGAGATAGCGGCCATCAAAATTAATGTGAAAAATGGTTTATATGCAGCAGGAAAAATAGCTAGTCAGGAAGCCTATCTAGTTAAAATGGTTATTCCGGCTAAAGTAGAAGCAGATTTAGTTGAATATATTGGTAGAGAACGACTGAATCAAAGCATTGTTGAGCAAGGGGCTGGAGGAATCAATTGCCAAAATTCGTCTCTGTCATTATTTACCGGCGAAGGAAAATTAGTAGCAGAGTATCAGGTTATAGCGCCTTTCCCCGGACATCTTTTAAAAATTAGTCAAAGAGAAGAAATTAAAATAAAAGGATGGGTGGGATATAAAGGAGGACTTACAGAAGATACAGATGAAAAGCTTGTTTATATGACAGAAACTGGTCTAGTCTATCATTTAGATTATAATTGTACGCATCTTGACTTATCGATTAAAGGGGCAACGGAAAGTGAAATAATAAGCATGCGCAATGAATCGGGC
Source organism: Candidatus Dorea intestinavium (assembly GCA_019113475.1). GTDB lineage: Bacteria > Bacillota > Clostridia > Lachnospirales > Lachnospiraceae > Aequitasia > Aequitasia intestinavium. Next base: position 21,695 of record DXHJ01000119.1, read on the forward strand.
GGCAAATATTATCCTTGTGAACGCTGTGATGAGCAAGCTACATTTTTTTATTTAACTAAGACTGGCAATAGATATCATGGAAATATAGGCTGTAGCAGTCTTAAAAGAACGGTTTATTCAGTGAAACTTTCGGAAGTTTATGGAAAAGGAGGATGTAAACGTTGTTCAAACTAGCAGAGATTTATTTGTTTTTTCTCTTAGTTGTTTTATCTTTCGTGGATATAAAAGCACGAGAAATACCAATAAGACCTTTATTTTTTGGCGGGATTTTAGGAGTTCTGTTACAAGTAATTACCAATCCATTAACGATTAAGGAGTGGCTGATTGGGATAATTATTGGTTGTTTTTTCCTTTTTGTTAGTAAAGTTAGCAAAGAAGGAATTGGTTATGGTGATAGTATTTTGCTTTTTATTATGGCACTTTGTCTAGGCGGCACAGGAATTATCATTACTTTTATCATTGCCAGCATGTTAGTCCTTTTCGTAGCAGGAATGCTTTTAGCAAGTTATAAAAAAATAAGTAGAAACTATAGATTGCCCTTTTATCCCTTTTTGACAGTAGGGTATTTTATTGGTAATTGGCTATTATGAAGAAAAAAAGAAAAAAGTTAAAAGGTAGCGCTACGATAGAAATGGCGGTTATTGTACCGCTTATTTTGGGCATTTTAATGTTAATTATTTTTACTATCTTTTATTTCCATGATAAGAACATTATCACGGCTTCTTTAATGGAAGTGGTTATGATAAGTGCTAACAAAGATCATGATAAGGCCGAGCTAACCGTGGCAGAAATAGAAGATGCTATAGCAGAACGCATAGACGATAAATGTATTTTTTTACAGTATTCGGTTGAAGATATTGAACTATCAAAAGAAAAAATAAAAGTCGAGGTCACCGCGCAAAAAGGGCGGTTTAAAACAAGAATTTATCAAAGTATGCCGCTTTTAAAACCTGAGAAAGAGATTAGAGAGGAGAAAAGGTGGAAAAGTATTTTACCATAGAAGATGCGTGCATTTATGATGAGGATTATCAACTGAAAATGTTGCGTCACAATGAAATAGAAGGACTTTTAGAAGTAAAAGCCATTGGAGTCAATGAAAAAACCAGATATAGCTACAATATTACAGGAAAAACTGCACTTACCGATTATTTTAGCAAAACTAAAATAACTAAAGAAGAGTTTCAAAGTATCATTAGGGGCGTAAAAAAAGTATGTGAGGAAATTAAGCA
>DXHJ01000120.1 GCA_019113475.1 Candidatus Dorea intestinavium
GCACCAGCTGTCTATATTTCAGCAGCACTTTGTATTATCTGGTTCTTTATTGCCAAAAAGCAAAATCTACCAACTAGTGAACGTCAAAGCTTTAAAGTGGTAGCAAAATCCATGCTTGATGGTATTTGGGCACTTTTATTACCGGTTATTATTTTAGTAGGACTTCGTAGTGGTAAATTTACACCGACAGAAGCAGGAGTTATTACCGTAATGTATGCGCTTTTTGTTGGTATGGTAATTTATAAAGAATTAAAGCCAGGAATGCTTTTAGAATGTTTAGTCTCAGCAGCTAAATCATCCTCAGTTATTATGTTCTTAGCAGCTGGAGCAACCGTTTCTTCATGGCTTATGACAGTAGCAAATATTCCGACTATTGTAACAGAAATATTAAAACCATTTATTGGTCGTCCAACAGTGTTAATGCTAGTCATCTTTGTAATTGTTATGGTTGTGGGTATGGTTATGGATGTTACTCCGGCAATTATGATATTAACGCCAGTTTTATTACCAGCAGTTAAGGCGGCCGGTATCGACGTAGTTTACTTTGGGGTTATCTTTATTATTAACCTTGTACTAGGACTTTTAACACCACCAGTTGGTAATGTCCTTAACGTAGCTTGTGGTGCTGGACATATTAATATGGAAAAAATTGTGAAGGCAGTATGGCCTTTCTTATTGGCTGAAGTTGTTATTTTGATTTTAATGATCCTATTCCCAGCACTTGTAATTGTGCCAGCTAACTTCTTTATGGGTAAATAGGAAAGGAAAAAAGAAAGGAAAAATTAAAGATGGAAATGACATTACGTTGGTATGGTCCAGGTTATGATGCAGTGGACTTATGGAAGATTAGACAAATACCGGGAGTAACAGGAGTGGTTACTTCCTTAATGGGAAAACAACCAGGAGAAGTGTGGACAGAGGCTGATATTAAGACCTTAACAGATCCTGTAGAAGAAGCTGGTCTTAAGATTGTTGGGATAGAATCTGTTAATATTTCTGATGATATAAAAATTGGTACAGAAAAAAGAGATGAGCACATTGCAAATTATATTACGACTTTAGAAAACTTGGGGAAAGCCGATATTCATATGGTTTGCTATAACTTTATGCCGGTCTTTGATTGGACAAGATCTGACCTTGCTCGTAAACGCGAAGACGGAGCGACAGTATTAGCTTACAATCAAGATATGATTGATCAAATTAAACCAGATAAACTTCGTGAATCTATGGAAAAAATGTCCGGTGGTTTTACCCTTCCAGGGTGGGAGCCAGAGCGTTTAGATAAGATAGCAGAATTATTTGCGGCTTACAAAGAAGTGGATTCTGATAAGTTGTTTGCTAACTTAGTTTATTTCTTAGAAGCAATCGCTGATGTTTGCGCAAAATACGATATTAAAATGGGAATTCATCCTGATGATCCGGCTTGGCCAATCTTTGGTTTACCAAGAATTATTACAGGTAAAGAAGGCATTGAAAAGCTTTTAAAAGCTGTCGACAAACCTCATAATGGCATCACTCTTTGTACCGGATCGCTGGGTTCTAATCCGACCAATGATATTGTGGATATTATTAAAATTGCGAAAGGTCGTATTCCTTTTGCTCATGTAAGAAACCTTCGCTATAACAGCGATCGTGATTTTGAAGAAGCAGCGCATTTATCTTCCGATGGTTCTATGGATATGTATGCGATTATGAAAGCTTTGTACGATACCGGTTTTGATGGACCTATTCGTCCAGACCATGGTCGTATGGTATGGGACGAGGTTGCCGTACCAGGATATGGACTCTATGACCGAGCTATGGGTGCTTGTTACTTACAAGGGCTTTGGGAAGCAATTGATAAGAGCGAAAAGAGGAATTAAGGATGAAATTAACAATAGAAGGTTTAAAAGAAAAAGAAGCTTTTCAAAAAGCAGGGATTAAACTGCCAACTTACGAAGTGGCAGAAGTGGCAAAAAAAACGAAAGAACAACCAAGATGGGTACATTTTGGCGCGGGCAATATCTTTCGTATCTTTATTGGCGGCTTAGCCGATCAATTAATTGAAAACAAAGAGATGGAATCGGGAATTACCTGTGTTGAAACTTTTGATTTTGATGTAATTGATAAAATCTACAAACCCTTTGATAATTTAACCTTAGGAATCACTTTAAATGCCGATGGTTCCACTGACAAACAAGTGTTAGGAGCACTAGGCGAGGCTCTTACTACCAGAGAAGAAGATAAAGAACGCTTAAAAGAAATTGCCGTAGATCCGAAGCTACAAATGTTTTCTTTTACGATTACCGAAAAAGGTTATGCCCTAAAAGATGCTAAAGGAGAATATTTCCCTTGGATTAGGGCGGATATTAAGGCCGGACCAGAAAAAGCAAATTCAGCTATGGGCGTTGTTTGTGGACTTTTATATGAGCGCTTTCAGGCCGGTGAATTACCACTGGCAGTAGTATCGATGGACAATTGTTCTCATAATGGTGAGATTTTAATGAACGCTATTGTGACCTTAGCGAAAGAATGGGTGAATTTAGGCTTTTTTGCGAAAGAGTTTTTAGCATATTTAGAAGATGAAAATAAAATTTCCTTTCCTTGGTCCATGATTGATAAAATTACACCTAGACCAGCAGAATCAGTGGCAAAAGAACTAGAAGAAAGGGGATTTAAAGAAATGAATCCTCTTATTACTTCAAAAAATACTTATATTGCACCTTATGTAAATGCAGAAGCTCCCCAGTATTTGGTAATTGAAGACAAGTTTCCTAATGGCCGACCAAAGTTTGAAAAAGTAGGCGTTTATTTAACGAATCGTGAGACCGTTAATAAGGTTGAGCGAATGAAAGTAACCACTTGCTTAAATCCCCTTCATACGGCTTTGGCTGTTTACGGTTGTATTCTAGGTTATACGCTTATTTCCAAGGAGATGGCCGATCCAGAATTGAAGAAATTGGTATGGCAAATAGGTCCTGTAGAAGGAATGAAAGTGGTAACTGATCCTGGTATCTTAAGTCCAAAAGAATTTGTCAAAGAAGTCATTGAAGTAAGACTTCCCAATCCTTTTATGCCGGATGCCCCACAAAGAATAGCTACAGATACTTCCCAGAAAGTAGGAATACGCTTTGGTGAAACCATTAAATCTTATGTAGCTGAATATGGGGATGCCAAGAAATTAAAAGCGATTCCTTTAGCAATTGCCGGTTGGTGTCGTTATCTTTTAGGGGTTGATGACAATGGCGAAGTGTTTGAACGCTCAGCGGATCCGATGTTAGAGGAATTAAGTACCCAACTAGCAGGTGTTAAGTTTGGTAATCCAGCTAGTTATAAAGGGCAGTTAAAACCTCTTCTTAGTAATAGTACAATCTTTGGCAGTGATTTATATAAGGCCGGTATCGGTGAAAAAATCGAAGAGCTATTTGTGGCTATGATTAGTGAAAAAGGTGCCGTACGAAAAGTTTTAAAAGAAGAATTAAACTAAAAAAAGATCCTCAAGATTTAAGCTAATTTAGCCGAAATCTTGAGGATTTTTTAGTTGGTGATAAAAAACTCTGGATACATAGTTTCTAGTTCTTGACGTTCTTCTTTATGTCTAGTTAGGTGTTGTTCTAAAGAATTAGTTGCTAAAGCTAAATCTTTATCTTTTAAAGCTTTTAAGATTTGAATATGGTCTTCTAAGGTTTGATCTCTAGGGGTGGTCTTTATAGTAAGAGCTCGCAAACGATCAAAATGTACCAACTGAGGTTTAATGAAACTATAGACTCTTTCACGTCCAGCGATGGAGTAAAGAATTTCATGAAAACGGTTATCTAGTTCCATGAAAAGCTCATGGTCTTCATTTTTTAAGGCTTCTTTTTCTTCCTCAATATTTAGTTCTAAAAGTAGTAAATGCTTAGGAGTTACTTTTTCAGAAACTTCACGAATAATCGATTTCTCAATTACGAGGCGAATAAAACGGGCGTCTTCGATTAGACTATAGTCAATTTTGGTCACATAACTACCTCTTTGCGGGATGATGTCAACTAAGCTCATTTTTGATAATTCAATTAAAGCTTCTCTGACGGGAGTTCGCGAAATTCCCATTGCGCTAGACAGTTCATTTTCACTAAGGACTGCTCCTGGAAGTAATTCCAAATGGGTAATATTATAAAGTAAAACGCGATAAGCATATTGACGAACATTTTCATGAGGTTCTTTTTTTAGTAGTTTCATGGATGGTATCCTTTCCCCTTAAATATATATACTAGTATACTATTTCTAGGCTGATAAAGCAAAGAAAAAGCAAGCTTACGAGAATGTAAGACTTAGATTTAGAATGTAAGGTAAATAAATGGCTAGGATCACTAAGTTTTTGTATAGTAAGCTTAGAATTTAAAAAAGGAGAGACTTTATGCAAACAACAACCTTAACAACGACGAATAACAAAAAAGGCATTTCTTCCAATGTCCTTAAAATAATCGGAATTATCACCATGTTTATGGATCATCTTTATGAATTTTTTCATGCCATGGGAGCACCAATCTTTCTACGAATGGTAGGTAGAATCACTTTGCCAATTTTCCTTTTTACTTGTGCAGAGGGTTTTCACTATACCCATAATAGAGCAAAATATTTGGCTAGACTTCTAATCGGTTTTTGGGCAATGGGACTTATTAATCAACTATTACCGAAGGTACTATACCTAGAGGGTATGGAACTAATAAACAACGTTTTTGGTACTATGGCTGCCAGTGTCATGGTTATGTGGACTATTGATTTAATGATTCAAGGCCTTAAAAGAAAGAAAATGGGTCATTTCTTCCTTGGTCTAGGACTTCTTCTTACTTATGTTGTTTTATCAGTAGGAAGTCTCTTTCTGCTAATGAAAATGCCAATGGTAGTGGTAAGAATATCCCAAATTATTCCTTTATTTACGATTGTAGAAGGGGGAGTAACGGCAGTTCTTCTTACTTTAGCTTTTTATCTTTTAAGAAAAAATCGTCTTTTACAGGTAGTAGCCCTGCTTGTTTTCTCCCTTCCTGCTATTCTCCACGGAGATATTCAAGGATTTATGGCACTCGCAGCACTGCCTATTCTTTTCTATAATGGCAAGAAAGGTGGAAATTTTGGGGGAAGATACTTCTTCTATTTCTTCTACCCAATCCATATTTACGTTTTATATAGTATTGCTGTTATACTACTTAAATAGGGAAAATAGAAAAAAAGAGAAGACTTCACCTTATAACTGCAATATGATATAATTTTTGCATAATAGATAAGGAGAAGTGTAATGATAGCTCTGATTGTAACTTTAATATTAATTGGGATTTTTCTACTCTTTTATTTAAGAGATCCGAGAAGACTTATTAACGGGTTTTTATTTTTAGTAGCGGCCTCGGCACTAGCAGCTACGGCTGGTTTTTATGCTATCAGATCAGGAAATAAGTTTTTTGGTTATGTAGCATATGCCATTTTGTTTTTATTTGTTTTTTTAGTAGCAATGAGTTCCATTTTGCTGATTGCAGCTAGCTTTTGGAATTTTTATGTGTTAGTTAAAAGAGAAGGATTTAGGCCAAGAAATCTTTTGGTATTGTTATTTGGACTCTTTTTAGTAGGAGCAAATATCGTTAGTTACTTGGATAAACAAAATATTGTTACGGGAAATGCCACCCTTCTTATTAGCCTTGCTAATATCTTTATCCTTTACTTAGAATTATCAGCGATGATTTTTTTAATGGCTTCTTTATTAAGCACTTGGTATCGCCCTCGTTACAATAAAGATTATATCATTGTTTTAGGAGCGGGTCTAATTAACGGCGAAAAAGTAAGCAAGCTTTTAGGAAATCGCATCGATGCAGCCATTCGCTTTTATAATAAGCAAAAAAAGAAAAAGAAGAGGGCTCCCAAGCTAGTGTTTTCCGGTGGTCAAGGAGCAGATGAAAAATTATCAGAAGCTCTAGCGATGCAGGTATATGCCTTAAGTAAAGGCATTCCACCAGAAGATACTTTATTAGAAGAAGAGTCTACTGATACCAGAGAAAACATGAAATTTTCCAAAGAAGTTATTGAAAAAGATACGAAGAAAGAGAAGTATAAGGCCCTTTACTCAACCAATAACTTCCATGTTTTAAGAGCGGGTATTTATGCGAGAAAGCAAGATTTTGCAGCTTATGGAATTAGTGCAAAAACAGCTTTTTACTATTGGCCAAATGCCACCATTCGGGAGTTTGTGGGAACTTTTGTCCTTTATAAAAAATGGCATATTATTACCCTTGGTGGTTTACTGATTTTAAATACTTTTGCTTGGATTATTGAGAAATATTTTGTAATAATGTAAAGAGATAATAGCAACAGAATGAAAATGATTCTGTTGCTATTTTTAAAAAGGAGAGGAAAATGATAAGAAAATTTGAACATAAGGATTTAGAGCAAGTTATGAATATCTGGTTTTATAGTAATCTAGATGCTCATAGTTTTATTGATAGACAGTACTGGTTAGAGCATTTAGCTGATGTTAGGGAACAACTTCCTCTAGCAGAAGTTTATGTGGCAGAAGAAGAAGGAAAGATACGAGGCTTTATAGGCATTCGTAATCATCACTTAGAAGGCCTCTTTGTGGAAAAGAAGCATCATGGAAAAGGGATTGGAAAAAGCCTGTTAGATTATCTAAAGGTGCAGCAAAAATTCTTTACTTTAAGAGCCTATTGCGACAATGAACCAGCCATTGATTTCTATTTAAAGCAAGGTTTTATTATGATTTCAACGGGTGTTGACCGCGCAACCGGTTTTCAAGAGTGCTTACTTAAATGGGAAAGAAATGGACTTAAAATCCGTCAATACGAAGAGGCTGACAGTAAAGAAACGAGAGAACTCTTTTATGATACGGTTCATTGTATTAATAAAAAAGACTATCAAAAAGAGCAACTGGATGTTTGGGCAAAAAAGGAAGCTGATCTGGAAAAATGGAATCAATCGCTACTAAATAACCATTCCTTAGTAGCAGTGGATGAGGGGAAGATTATTGGCTTTGGCGATATTGCCAATAGTGGTTATTTAGACCGACTTTTTGTTCATAAAGATTATCAAAGAAGGGGGATTGCCACTTATCTTTGCAATCAGTTAGAGCGCTATGCGAAAGGAAAAATAACGGTGCAAGCTTCCATTACTGCAAAACCTTTTTTTGAAAAACGTGGGTACCGAGTACGAAAAGCACAAGAAGTTTACCGTGAAAGAATTGCTTTAACCAATTATGTCATGGAAAAGGATAGAAGGAACTTAGGATGATTAGGGAAGCGACCATTAAAGAAGCTTTAGCCTTTTATCAGATCGATGAAAAAGGTTATGAGAAGAGCTGCTTTTCCTGTTTAGGAAAAGTAGAAAAAGACCTTAAACTTAAAGAAAGATTAAGGGAACTATACCAGGAATTTTATTTAGACGAAAAAGTAAATCTAGGCAAATATTGGGAAAAAGACACACCTAAAAAGTTATTTGCAAGAGACACGCCACTTTTTATCACCAACCTTTTAGTCCTCTTAGGTTATCAGGTTCATGAAGAAAACATGAGAAAATATCATCTCCTTGAGGAACAAATTAAGCTGCATAAAAAGCGGGTAAAAGAAATCCTTCTAAAGGATATCAAAGAAAGAGGACTTTTAGAGATTCGTACTTCTCAGATGCTTTGGGGAATTTATTTTATTAATCTGCGCTTAATTGAAGTGGACGGTTTGCAATATGAAAATGTTATCACCAACCAGGAAGAAATTCAAATTCACATTCCCAGCGATGCCAATTTAAAAAAGGAAAAGGTGCAGCATTCTCTAACTCTTGCAAAAGAGGAAGTAGCTCGGTATTTTCATAAGGATAAGCCGAGGTTTGGCTGTAATTCTTGGCTTCTTAGTAGACAAGTTAGAAAACTAGTAAGGGATGATTCCAATATCGCCAGTTTTTATAGTATGTTTTGGGTGACAGAAGGCGAAGAGGGGCTTAAAGATATTTTAAACTTTGTTTATCAAGTAGATGATTGTAAGGATTATGCCTCTTTGCCGGAACGTACCACCTTGCAAAAAGCCATTAAAGAGTTCTTACTAGCGGGAAATAAAATCTATTTAGGGAAGGGTCAGCTTAAAAACTAAAAAAAACTTCATAATCCTTAATTCAAGTTTATAAAGAAGAAAAGCCAGGGGCTTGGTGCTATACTACATCTATAATAAGAAAGAATTGACACGAAATAGGAGGTATGTCTGTGAGTAAAATTATTGATTTAAATCATACAGTAAGCCAATTATGTACACAGTACCCAGAAATAAAAGATATTATGGTAGAACTTGGCTTTAAGGATATTACAAAACCCATGGCGCTAGCAACAGTAGGAAAAGTAATGACTTTACCCAAAGGGGCAGCAATTAAAGGTATAAATTTAGCGGATGTTTTAGCAGCTCTTGAAGCAAAGGGCTTTGAAATTAAGAGTACTAGCGATGAAGAAAAAAGCGAAACAAAAGGAGCAGCTAAAAAGGCGGAAGGGGAAGAACCACAAGATCGTTCTGAACTATTAAAACAATACATTGCTCGTTTAAGTGAGGGCGAAGATTTAGAATCTGTGCGAAAAGACTTTGTTAAGAATTTTAAAAGTGTTGATGCTGCAGAAATTGCCAAAGCAGAGCAAGAACTAATTCAAGGTGGCACTCCGGTATCAGAAGTTCAAAAACTTTGTGACGTGCACTCGGCTCTCTTTCATGGTGCAACCAAAGAAGAACAAATTGAAAATGCAGAAAAAGCAGTGATGGACTCTCTTAACAGTAAAAAAGAAGATACGGCAGCAGATTTTTCTAAAATTACGGGTCATCCGGTTAATGTTTTCATGGCGGAAAATGAAAAGATTATTACTCTAATTGAAGCTTTAAAGCAAGCAATTAGTGAGGAAAAACCGGTAAAAGAATTGGTTCCTTTAGCCCAAAACTTACGTGTTGTTAGCATTCATTATGCCAGAAAGGGTGATTTGATTTATCCCTTATTAAATAGAAAATATGAATTCTCTGGTCCCTCAAATGTAATGTGGGGCGTTGATGATGAAATTAGAGATGAGCTAAAAGTTCTAGTTGATACAGGCAGTATGATTCCTGGTTTTACGGGACGTCTAGAGAAAGTGGTAACAAGAGCAGAAGAGATGATCTATAAAGAAAACAATATCTTATTCCCACTTTGCATTAAACAATTTAGCAAAGAAGACTGGATGAGAATTTATTATGAAATGTCTTCTTATGAAACTCTTTTACCAGAAGGCTATCCCGTTTGGGAAGAAGCAGAAGCTAAGAGAGAAGAACTAAAAACAATCGGTGGTAAGATAGCAAAAGAGAAGAGGGATAGTCGTAATACGAAAGAAGATTATGTAACTCTTGGCTCTGGCCATATGACACCAAAACAAATTGAAGCAGTTATTAACACCATTCCGATGGAATTAACTTTTGTTGATGAAGAGGATATTAATCGCTATTTTGATGCGGGAGAAAAACTCTTTAAGAGACCAGATATGGCAATTGACCGTGATGTTTATTCTTGCCATCCACCAAGATATGAAATGATGGTTCGTCACATTATTGATGAATTTAAAGCAGGTGAAGAAGACCAAGTAGATATTTGGATGGAAAAAAATAATGAACCTGTTTTAGTTAAGTATATGGCGGTTAGAGATAGTGAGGGTAACTATGTGGGAACCCTAGAAGCCGTACAAAAGATGGGCTTTGCCAAAGAGCACTTTAGCGAAGAATAGAGTTGACCATTAAAAGAAGATATGCTATTCTATCAGCGATAATTAAATAAATGAAAAACTGCCACCGGGTAGTATGCATATAGTAGCATTCATAGATACATCGTTAGGTCTTAGAAGATGTATCTGGTGAATGCTATTTTTTTGGAGGACTTATGAATATCTTTAAAGAATTTATCGAATTAACTAAAATGGAAAAACTTATTTGGTCTTTATCAGTAGTTGTTATTAGTGGGTCTTTTTTCTTATTTGGTGAAAGCAATAAGCTTATTTTAATTGCCTCCTTAATTGGGGTGACTTCGCTAATCTTTGTCGCGAAAGGAAACGTTTTAGGGCAAATATTGATGGTGATTTTTAGTTTAATCTATGGCCTTATCTCTTATGACTTTCGCTATTATGGTGAGATGATTACCTATCTGGGGATGACGGCACCCATTGCTGTTTTATCGATTGTATCTTGGGTGAGAAACCCTTTTGCCGAGAAAAAAGCGGAAGTAAAGGTGGCTGAAATTACCAAAGGAAAACTTTATCTGATGCTTATTTTAACGCTGCTAGTGACTTATGGCTTTTATTTTGTTTTGGCTTATTTTAAAACCAATAATTTGTTTTTAAGTACAATCTCTATTGCGACAAGCTTTATGGCTTCCTATTTAATGTTTTTTCGTATTTCTTTTTATGCCCTAGCCTATGCCGCTAATGACATCGTTCTAATTCTTCTTTGGATTTTAGCAACAAAAGAAAATCCCACCTATTTTTCTATGGTAATTTGTTTTATTATGTTTTTAGCAAATGATATTTATGGATTTATTAACTGGGCAAGAATGAAGCAAAATCAAGAAGTTGTTACGAAAGCGGCTTAAGAGGAGGTTACTTAATGGCAGAAAAAATAGAGATTCAAGGTGTTATCTTTGATATGGATGGGCTGATTTTTGACACGGAAAGGCTAGTGAAACTCTCTTGGAGTAGCGCTAGTAAAATTCTCGGTCTTCCTGATGTAGGAGAGCATATTTATTATACCTTAGGAACTAATCGAAAATCACGAAATATTTATTTTAAAGAACACTTTGGGGAAGATTTTCCAATTGAGGAATTTACAACATTGGTTCATAGTGAATTTAATAAAATTGTTAAAGAAAGAGGGATTGCTTTAAAGACAGGTTTTTTAGAGCTAGCTACCACTTTAAAAGACAGGCAAATTAAAATGGCGCTAGCCACTTCTTCTAGTGAGCTTTATGCCACAAAATTATTAAAAGATAAGAATATTTATTCGTATTTTACAGCCTTTGCCTTTGGTGATGGTGTGAAAAATTCGAAACCAAATCCAGAAATCTATTTAAAGGCGACAAACTTATTAGCAATAGAAACGAACAAACTAATTGCGCTAGAAGACGCTCCTATTGGGGTAGAGGCCGCAGTAAATGCGAAACTTAAGACCATTATGATTCCAGATCTGGTTCAGCCCGATCAAAGAACAAAAGAAAAATGTTTTAAGATTTTCCCTTCTCTTTTAGAAGTAAATGAATATATAAAGAGTGCGAACTAATAAGTTGGCACTCTTTTTGGGTAAATATAAATATTAAGAAAGAATAGTAGTGGTCAGGTCACCATTATCTCTAGTTACTTTAACATCCGTGTATTCAATAACTGAGCATCTTCTTTTGTTCACAAGTTCCATGGTCTTTTTCTTTGACTTCTTAGTGCCACCACCACCTGAAACCATAATTAAGTCAACTCTTTTACCAGAAGGAAGAAGAGAAAAAAGTCGGTTAATAGCGGGAACAGGGTGACCACCCCAAACAGGAGACATAATAATAATCCGGTCATAGTCGGTTAGGGGAGCTTTGATTGGCCATATTTCGGTGGTTTTTCTTCTAAAGGCAAGATAGAGTCCAATTGGTCGTAGGGGCTTTTTTAATTCATATATTTCTTCTAGGTCTAAATTCTCATCTTTGGCCATTTTTAGCGCAAGTGCCTTGGTATTTCCTGTATAAGAATAAAATAGAATGATACTTTTCATAGGAGCCTCCTTTAAAAAACTTGTTTACTTTTCTTTATTATAACCTAGGCTTTGACCAATAGAAAGACTGGGGAATCATTAAATTATCATGAAATTCTTAAACTCTACTTCATAATCATTCAAAAGTAAATATAAACGTGCTATATTGTAGGCACCATGAAGAACAAAAGAGTTTACCGAGTAAGTATGTTTTACTATGGAGTTCTACTTCTAGTTTGGAGTATTAGAGAATTAGTGATACGTCCGCTCTTTGATGTAGATTTTAATGTTTGGCAGGATGCCGTCATAAGTACAATTATTAAGGTACTTGTGTGGACCCTTCCAGCTTTTTTCTATGTAAGGCATTATGAAGAGTGCTTGTATGTACCTTTAAAAAAGATGTTTTCGATGAAGATAAAGTGGCTTCCTTATTTAGGAATCATTGCAAGCTTCTTTTTGTATCATTTAACTGGAGCTTTTATTACTTATGGAAAAATTGGGATAAACGAACATTTTCATTTAAGTTCATTACCAGGAGTTGTTTTATTTGTAGGCATTACGGAAGAGTTCGCCTTTCGGGGTTGGCTTTTAAATAGTACTTTTAGAGAAGAAAAGAAGTGGCAAAGCATCCTTTTAAACGCCCTGCTATTTGTGGGAATCCATTTTCCTATTTGGCTACACCGGGGTTTGTTTTATGAGCCGAACCTTTTATTACAAGATGTACTTGTAGTTTTTATTTTGAGCGTCATCTTTAGTTGGTCTTTTATTAAAAGTAAAAACATCCTGGTGCCCATGCTAATACATATGTGCTGGAATTTGTTTGATATTCTATTCTTTGGCACATAAAAATAATTAAAAAGCATTAAATAAAGGAGGAAGAAGAATAAATGATTAATGATAAATTGTTGGAAGTAATATTAAGCCCTCCAGACAGTGCACTTACAATCGCAACAAAAGGTCCAGGAGGAATTCATTTGATTAACTCTTGGAATAGTTATATACAGATTACGGATGATGATAAGTTGTTATTGCCCGCAGGTCAGATGGAACAAACAGAAAAGAATCTTAAGAAAAACAATGAAATTAAAATGACGATTTGCAATCGTGATGTACAAGGAAAAACTTACAAAGGAACGGGATTTTTAGTTACGGCTAAGGCAACTTTTGCGACCAGCGGACGGGAATACGAAATGGTTAAAAATAAGTTTCCCTGGGCAAGAGCAGCGCTTGTTTTGGTGATTAAAGAAGCCATTCAAACCTTATAAATTTAAATAAATTATAAAGTATATATTAAATATCATTTAAATACGTGCTTTACCTATAAAAGAGGTGTATGTTATAGATACTACGAGATGCAGACAAGGAGGTAATACTTATGATTACAAGAGATATGACAATTGCACAAGCAATTAAAGAGAATTCTGCAGCAGTGCAGGTTATGGTAGATAAAGAAATTGATTATTGCTGTGGTGGTGATAAACCACTAGAGATCGTGGCAAAAGAAAAGAATATAGACCTAGATGAACTTGTTGATTTATTAAACAAGCAAAAAGGCATTGAAGGTGGCGATCTTAAAAAGGCTATGACACTTGGCAAAGAAGATTTGATTAATTACATTATTCAAGTTCACCATGTGCCAGAACTTAAAATGATTGAAGAAATCGACTTAGGGATGAGAAGAATTATTAATGCTCATTATGCTCATCATGGCAAAGAACTAGAAGCAATTTACAAAGTATTTATGGATGCAAAGAAAGATTTAATCCCTCACTTTGCGAAAGAAGAAAAGCAAGACTTTCCTAACTTTATCGAAAACAGCTATGTTGATTTTGATGAACTTCGTGCAGAACACGAAGCAGTTGGAAGCTTATTAGAAAAACTAGACGAAATGACAAATCACTTTACTGTTCCAGAAGATGGTTGTGCTACTTACCATAGAACATTTGAACTATTGGCAGCATTTGAAGCAGACATTCACAATCACATCTTTTTAGAGAACAGCGTATTATTTTTAATGTAGGAGGCAGGCGAAAATGAGAAAGCACGTAAAAAACAATGTTAGTTGGGTAGGTTATATTGACTGGGAGTTGGAATCATTCCATGGTGATGAGTATTCAATCATCAATGGTTCTTCACAAAACTCTTATTTAGTAGAGGAAGAAAAAACAGTACTTATTGATACTGTTTGGGTACCTCATAGATTTGAATTCGTTCAAAATTTAAAGAAAGAAATTGACCTATCTAAAATTGATTACGTTATTGTCAATCATGGAGAGCCAGACCATTCAGGTGCCCTTACTGAATTAATGGAAGAAATTCCTGATGTGCCAATTTATTGTACAAAGAAAGCAATCGATAGCATTGAGGGACAATTCGGTAAAAGAGGATGGAACTTCCATCCAGTAAAAACCGGTGATACTTTAGACATTGGTAATGGAAAACAACTTGTTTTCGTAGAAATGACAATGCTTCACTGGCCAGATAGTATGGCAACTTACATGACAGGAGACAATATCTTATTTTCAAATGATGCCTTTGGTCAACACTTTGCAGTAGATGAATTATTTAATGATAAAGCAAATAAATGTCTATTAGATAAAGAAGCTATGAAATACTATACAAATATCTTGAATCCATTTTCACCTATGGTTGCTAGAAAAATAGACGAGATTGTTAAAATGAACATTCCAATCGATATGATTGCTCCAAGTCACGGTGCTATTTGGAGAGATAACCCAATGCAAATCGTTGAAAGATATGCTAAATGGGCTCAAAATTATCAAGAAGATCAAATTACAATTGTTTATGACACAATGTGGGAAGGAACAGAACAACTTGCTCATCAAATTGCTAAAGAAGTAAGAGATGTAAGTCCTGACACCGTCGTAAAATTATTTAACTGTATGAAATATGATAAGAATGAAATTATGACCGAAGTATTTAAATCAAGAGCTATTGCTGTTGGATCACCAACCGTAAGTAATGATATCTTACCAAGCGTTGCTAAATGGATTCGTTTCCTTAAATCGCTTAAGTTTAAAGGAAAGAAAGCAGCAGCTTTTGGTTGCTATGGCTGGAGTGGCGAAAGTGTAAAAGTACTTCAAGAAGAATTAAAAGATGCAGGATTTGAAGTAGTTGATGAAAACATCAAATGCAAATGGAATCCTGAAGAAGAAGACCTAAGCAAAGCCAAAGCAGTTGTAGAAGCTTTATTGAAATAAAGACATTGAGAACATGCCTACCTTCTAGTATAATCGAAGTAAGAAGTAATAAACTTGGATTATGGAGGTGGGCATGAACTTTTTTATGGCAGGAATTGGTTATTTTGAAAAATTTTTGGAAATCATTGCACAATATGCCATTGTCGGTTTTGAACTGGTGGGAGTTGCAGTTATTGTCTATACCGGCATTAAAGGGGCAATAAAAAGTATAAAAAAAGAACCGGACACAAGGGTAGTTCTAGCCAAAGGCCTTTCATTAGGGCTGGAATTTAAACTTGGTAGTGAAATCCTACGAACGGTGGTAGTAAGAGAATGGAAAGAAATTGCCATCGTTGGTGGTATTATTATCTTAAGAGCAGCGCTAAACTTTTTAATTCACTGGGAGTTAAAAGAGGAAGAAGCACAGCTAAATCGTGAGTTAGAAAGAGAAGGAGAAAGTAATGATTAGTTTTGGTAGTGACTATATTGAAGGGGCTCATCCACGTATTATGGAAAGATTGATGAAAACTAATATGGAGCAAACCCTAGGTTATGGAATGGATGAATATTCTCTTAAAGCAAAAGAGTTAATTAAAAAGGCTTGTCACAATGAGGCGGTGGATGTCCATTTTGTGGTAGGCGGAACGCAAGCAAATTTAATCGTTATTGCCGCGGCACTTCGTCCTTTTGAAGGAGTACTAGCAGCAACAAGCGGACATATTAATGTCCACGAAACCGGAGCAGTTGAGGCAACGGGACATAAGGTGCTGACCTTAGAAGCGGTGGATGGAAAGATTAAAGCCAGTCAGGTAACGGCCTATATGGAACATTTTTTAAATGATCCCACTATGGAACATACAGTAAAACCCAAGATGGTTTATATTTCCTCACCAACAGAATTAGGCAGTATCTATAAGCGCGAAGAAATTAAGGCGCTGCGAGAAGTTTGCGATCAATATGACTTATTACTATTTCTAGATGGAGCTAGACTTGGCTATGGTCTAGTTTGTGAAGAAAATGATTGGGATCTTGAATTTATTAGCAAAATGACGGATGTGTTTTATATTGGTGGAACCAAGGTAGGAGCATTATTTGGAGAAGCTTTAGTTATTAGAAATGAAGAACTTAAAAAAGAATTTCGCTTTATGATTAAACAAAGAGGAGCTATGCTGGCAAAAGGACGACTTCTTGGTCTGCAATTTATGACTATGTTTGAAGATGGTCTTTACTTAGAAATGGGAAAACACGGTATGGCGATGGCTAAAAAACTAGCCGAAGGCTTTAAAGAAGCAAACGTAAAATTTTTTACCAAGCCAATAACTAATCAATTATTTGTTATTTTAGAGAATGAAAAAATTGAAAAGTTACGAGAAAAATTTATTTTTGAAACCTGGGAAGAAGTGGATGAAAAGCAGACCGCTGTTCGCTTTTGTACTTCCTGGGGAACTACAGCAGAAAATATAGAAGCATTTTTGGAAGAATTAAGAGGTTTATAATGAAAATTATTATTGGAATACTTATTCCCTTCCTAGGGACAACCCTTGGAGCCGCCTGTGTTTTCTTCATGCGTGACCAGTTTAGACCAAGAGTACAAAAAGCTTTATTAGGCTTTGCTTCTGGCGTTATGGTGGCAGCTTCGGTATGGTCTTTACTTATACCAGCGATGGAAATGTCAGCTGACAAAGGGAGACTCTCTTTTATGCCGGCGGCCATTGGTTTTTTATTAGGAGTGTTATTTTTATTAACCCTAGATCACGTAACACCTCATTTGCATCTAGGTAGTGATAAACCAGAGGGTCCAAGTAAACAGGTTAAGAAATTAAAAAAGAACACCATGATGGTGTTCGCAGTTACCTTACATAATATTCCTGAAGGCATGGCAATTGGTGTGGTTTTTGCTGGTCTTATTGCCGGTAATGGCAATGTTACTATGGCAGGTGCTTATGCTTTAACTATTGGAATTGCCATTCAAAACTTTCCTGAAGGAGCTATTATCTCAATGCCTTTAAAAAGTGATAATGGCTTAAGCAAAAAGAAGGCCTTCTTATATGGAACGGGATCGGGAATTGTGGAGCCTATTGCAGCACTTCTAACAATTGCGGTTACTAGAGCCATTCAAAGTGTCTTACCTTATTTGTTAGCTTTTGCCGCAGGTGCCATGATTTACGTGGTAGTTGAAGAACTAGTCCCCGAAGCAAGTCAGGGGGAACACAGTAATATTGGCACCATTGGCTTTGCTGTTGGTTTTACAATTATGATGATTTTAGATGTGGCTCTTGGCTAAATTAGCTAAAACAGTTGGTAAATCAGCAAAACTATTTAGTTTACCTAGGTAGTGTTCAACTTCACCAAAACCATAACTAGCAAAAATAAAAGGCGTCTTAGATTTTAAACAAGCATTGTAATCTCCTTTTGTATCACCAACATAAACAGGGGAGTTTAACTGGTGCTTGTTTTTTATTGTCGTAATATTTTCAGCCTTAGCTTCACCAGTATCACCAGGACAAAGATGATCGCTAAAATAAGAGCCCAAATGATGCACTTTTAAAAAGGTTTCAATATAGCCTACTTCACAGTTACTAACGATAAAGAGTTTATAATCTTTGGCAAGAACCTTTAAAGTATTT
>DXHJ01000121.1 GCA_019113475.1 Candidatus Dorea intestinavium
TCTGTGGTAAGAGGGTGTTTCGTCATTTGTTCAAGTACACCATAAGGAACCGTTGCGATATCCGCTCCAGCTAGTGCACAGTCAGTTACATGAATTGGGTTTCTAACACTTGCTGCTATAATTTCTGTATCAAGATCAGCTACGCGGAAAATTTCCGCAATTTCAGCGATTAAATCAGTTCCCCTAACCGAGATATCATCGAGACGGCCAAGAAATGGTGATACATAAGTTGCTCCCGCTCTCGCTGCTAAAAGAGCCTGATTAGCACTAAAAATCAAGGTAACGTTTACTTTGATGCCTTCTTTAGCAAGAGCATGACAAGCTTTTAGTCCCTCTACTGTCATAGGAATTTTTACTACCATATTAGGATGGATTTTTGCGATTTCACGGCCTTCCTCAATCATGCCTTTCGCATCCTCAGTGGTTGCTTTTACCTCGCCACTAATGGGTCCATCGACAATCTCAGCTATTTCTTTAATTACTTCTTCAAATACGCGGCCTTCTTTAGCAATCAGAGAAGGGTTCGTTGTTACCCCGCAAATAACACCCATATCATTTGCTTTTTTAATATCTTCTACCTTGGCTGTATCAATAAAAAATTTCATCCTTGCTTCCTCCTAATATAATAGTAATTATGTTTTTTGTTAAAGTGAAGTTCTTCCTTCTAAGGCACGCAGAAGGGTTACTTCATCAATATATTCTAAATCTCCTCCAACCGGAACACCACTAGCAATTCTGCTCACCTTAATCCCTGTAGGTTTTATCAGTTTGCTAATATACATTGCTGTAGTCTCACCTTCTAGACTCGAATTAGTTGCAATAATAACCTCTTTAATATCTCCTTCCAGACGCTTAATTAATTCTTTTAATTTAATATCTTCTGGTCCAATGCCAAGCATTGGGGAGATTGCACCATGTAGAACGTGGTAAACGCCTTCGTATTTTCCGGTTTTTTCATAAGCCGCCAAATCCCTAGTATGTTCTACCACCATAATGGTTTGATGGTCTCTTTTACTACTTTTGCAAATAGGGCAAAGATCATCATCGGTAAGAGTATAACATTCTTTGCAATATTTTACATTTTTTTTCGCTTCCACTAAAGTTTCCGCTAGTCTTTTCACTTCTGCTTCTTTCATATTAATAATGTGAAAAGCTAGTCGGGTCGCCGATTTAGAGCCTATTCCCGGTAAAGCAGATAACTCCTCTATCAACCTACTAATTTGATTACTATAGTAATCCATTTAACCCACCTGTTAATTTATTCATTCCAGTTGCACTTTCTTCATCCACTTTTTCTAGTGCTTCATTAATTGCCGCAACAATCATGTCTTCTAACATTTCTACGTCATCAGGATCTACTGCTTCTTCTTGTAATTTTAATTTGATCAATTTTTTGCTACCCGAAACAGTCGCTTCTACTGCGCCGCCACCTGCGGTTGCACTAAACTCTTTGGTTTCAAGCTCTTTTGCTGCTTCTTCCATTTGTTTTTGCATTTTTTGTGCTTGTTTCATTAAATTTGCCATGTTTCCTGGCATGCCGCCACCTGGAAATCCACCTCTTTTTGCCATCTTAAAAATCCTCCTCTTTTATTTCCATATTAATAATGTTTTCAAAATCAACATATTGTTCTTCAAAGGCCCTATTTTCATCCATGCCTCTTATTTCTAGCTGGATGCTTTTGCCTATTTTATTTTCAATATGATTTTTTATTTCTTCTAAGTCTTCTTCTCGTCTTAAAAAGCCCACCCCTATAGGATCGGGTATTACAATCAGAAGCGCTCCATTTTCACCAACGCTTAGTCTTGCCATTTTTAAATAGCTTACTTTGCTGCCTGGTAAACCCTCGATGATATTTCTAAAATCTTTTGCTACTTCTTTTACCTCTTCCGGTATTGCTGCCATTAGTTCCTTACTTACTGTTTTTTGCTTAGGAGCTTCTTCTACCTTATGAGTGTTTGTTGTTTCTATTTCTTGAATAACCGTTGGTCTATTTTTTACTTCTTTTTCCAGTGCTTTAATGCGGTCTAATAAGGTATCCTCTTTTGCTTCCATCTCTGGCTTACAAAGTTTAATAAAAGTTACTTCTAAGAGAACTCTCTTTTGCGTTGAATAACGCATTTTATTGGAAGTTTCGGAAAAAATCCGGATGAAACGATAAATCGTTTCCACATCTACTTCTTTTGCCTCTTCTTTTAAGCGCCTAATCCCTTCTAGTGACATATCTAAGGATTCTTCCACATTATCACCACTTTTTGCTAATAGTAAATTGCGCAGATACCAGGTAAAATCAAGGGTTAGTTGATAGAGTTCTTTTCCTTCCATAATCAGCTCATCTAAATAAGCTAAAATTTCTTTTACCTCTTGATGATAAAGGGCATGAAAAAGTTTTCGAAACACTTCGGTATCAACGGCACCTAAGACCTCTAAGACTTTATCATAAGTTAAAGTTTCATTAAAGTAAAAGGCCACACATTGATCGAGTAAACTAAGGGCATCCCGCATTGCTCCATCGGCACTTCTAGCGATATAACGAAGCGCTTTTTCTTCCACATCTAAGTTTTCTATTGCTGCTAATTCTCTTAAACGATCCGTTATGGTCGTAACAGAAATCCGTTTAAAATCATAACGTTGACAACGGCTTAAAATTGTTACCGGTATTTTGTGAACCTCTGTTGTTGCTAAAATAAAGATTACATATTCCGGTGGTTCTTCTAGCGTCTTAAGCAGAGCATTAAAAGCCCCAATGGAAAGCATGTGAACCTCATCAATGATGTAAACTTTATACTTTCCTTCAGTAGGTCGATAAGCAACCTCTTCTCTTATTTCTCGAATATTATCCACCCCGTTATTTGAAGCTGCATCAATTTCAATAACATTCATAGATGCGCCGGACTGAATATTTTTACAAGTTTCACATTTTGTGCAAGGACTTCCATTTACTGGTTCTTCACAGTTAACTGCTTTTGCAAAAATTTTTGCAACCGAAGTTTTTCCGGTTCCCCTTGTTCCACAAAAAAGATAAGCATGACCAATACGTCCGGTAGCAATTTGGTTTTGCAAGGTTTTGACAATAGCATCTTGCCCCTTCACATCTTCAAAAACTTCTGGCCTAAACTTTCTATATAATGCCGTATAAGACATTTTCACACCTCAATTACTTTATACATTTAAATTTCTTAAAACAAATAGGAACACTTTATTATAACCTACTTTGGCTTTTTTCTCAATCTCGTGGTATCATAAAAATAAGTGAAACAAGAAAGAAGGCATTTTATGACTCATAACAATGATTTAGCAAAAAAATTAAAAAAGCTAGCAAAAGAGGGAAATATCGTTCCTGATTTAGCCCTTTTAAAGACACCGGAACAAATAGAAAAAATAAAAAAAAGCGCAGCTTTAAATACAGCTGTCCTGGATTATGTAGAGCAAAATTTAAAAGCTGGTATTTCAACTGAAGATATTAATACCATGGTCTATGACTACACCACTTCTCACGGTGGCATTCCCGCTCCCTTAAATTATGAAGGATTTCCCAAAAGTGTTTGCACTTCCATCAACGATGTAATCTGTCACGGAATTCCTAGTAAAGACGAAATTTTAAAAGATGGAGATATTATTAATGTTGATGTGTCCACTATTTTAGATGGCTATTTTTCCGACGCTTCTAGAATGTACAAAATTGGCACTGTTAGCAAACGAGCTGCCAAACTTGTTGATATTACCAAGGAATGTGTTGAGCTGGGACTTAAAGAAGCCAAGCCTTTTAATCACCTAGGCGATATCGCCTATGCCATCAACTCTCATGCCACTAAAAATGGTTACAGCGTAGTTCCTGATATTGGCGGACACGGCATTGGTCTAGAATTCCACGAAGATCCTTTTGTAAGTTATGTAACACCTAAGGGTTCCGAGATGGTCTTAGTGCCCGGAATGATGTTTACCATCGAGCCTATGATTAATGAAGGTGAACCCGACTTTTGTATCGATGAAGAAAATGGTTGGACTATTTATACCTATGACGGAATGCTTTCCGCACAAGTAGAATATATGGTCTTAATAACAGAAAATGGAGCAGAGGTGTTAAGCCGTTAGGGCTTAATCCTCTGCTCTTTTTAAAATAATAGCGCTATGAGCTCCCATGTTTAAAACCACTTCACCGTCTCGCACGATATACTCATCCTCATCTGCTACAAAGCCACCGGGATAAGAATATAACAGCCGCTTTAATTTAGCTTTTTTAGGAATTTCAATTTGCCACACCGGAATCGTCAAGGTGGTTAAACTTGCTTTATTATTAATAATAACTACTAGTTGCTCTTCTTTTGTAAACCT
Organism: Candidatus Dorea intestinavium; assembly: GCA_019113475.1. GTDB lineage: Bacteria > Bacillota > Clostridia > Lachnospirales > Lachnospiraceae > Aequitasia > Aequitasia intestinavium. The sequence goes on from DXHJ01000121.1 coordinate 4,334, forward strand.
ACCATAAGCCAACACATCTTGTTCACTATAAAGATGATGAATACTTCCACTCTTTAAAGCTTCATGGGCTTTATGAAGTGCAATGGCTTTTTTATGAAAAGCAATCAGTTCTTCATTTTCTCTCCCCCAAGGAAAGGTTCTTCGATTATCTGGATCTGTAAAGCCGCAAACTCCTGCTTCATCTCCGTAGTAGAGCGTAGGCGCTCCTACCCAAGTCATTTGCATAATGACTGCTTCTTTTAAAACTTCTGGTTTCACAAATTCTTCAGCTGCTTTAGGACCTAGTGACTCTGCTCGGCCAACCTTCTCATTAGTTCTAGTTAAAAACCTCGAATGGTCATGATTAGACAGTTGATTCATCGCCGTATATAAAGATGGGACGGGCATTCTCGACATATGGTGTCTCATGGTGCCAACAAAATAGTCATCATTTCCCTTTAGTTCTTCGCGTTTTTCGTCACTGTGTTTTTCTAGACCGGTTAAAAACCAAGATACAGGCTCCATAAAAGCGTCATAATTCATTACCGTATCCCATTCATCACCTTGCAGCCATTCATTAGGATCGCCATAATGTTCTGCTAAGATAAGCGCCTCAGGATTTACATGTTTAACCACTTGTCTAAATTTCTTCCAAAAATCGTGGTTCGTCTCTTTGCTTTCTCCTAAATCGGCCGCTACATCAAGACGCCAACCATCCGCACAAAAAGGTACATCCAGCCATTTTTTCCCAATGGATAAAATTTTTGTTTCTAGCTTTGAATTTTTTTCATAATTTAATTTTGGCAAGGTATCATGACCCCACCAGCCATTATAGCTGCCATTGTCTGGCCAATCACTAGGATTATCTTGAAAAAAATGGAAGAAATCATGGTAAGGACTATCATAAGAAAGATAAGCCCCATCGGGATAATCCAAGAGTCCTTGATAGATTTTCTCTCGGTCTAACCAGCGATTAAAAGAGCCACAATGATTAAACACTCCATCTAGGATAATCTTCATCCCTCTTTTATGAAGTTCTTTTACTAAAGTTTCAAATAGTTTGTTACTAGCTTCAATATTTTCTTTTAAAGCAGTCCGTTTTTTATACTTAGACGCGTCTTTATTCTCTCTATCCCCGGGAATTAAGTTTTCACCGCCATCTTTTGCAATAACGCCGTAGTGAGGATCAATGGATTCATAATCTTGAATGTCGTATTTGTGATTGGAAGGAGAGGTGAAAATAGGATTTAAGTACAAGACTTCTACCCCTAAATCCTGTAGGTAATCTAGCTTATCGAGAATTCCTTTTAAATCTCCGCCATAAAACTCTCGAATTCCCATGGAGGATTCCGGCAATTTATGCCAATCTTTCACTTGTTTACTATAATCACCGATATAATAATACTCATTATCTTCTACATCATTACTGGGATCTCCATTATAGAAGCGGTCCACATAAATTTGGTACATTACCGCGCCTATAGACCATTTCGGCATAATAAATCCCGGAATAATCTCAAAAGAATAGTCCGGGATAATTTCGTTTGCCACACCACATCTGTTATAAAAACAAACCTCTTCACCTTCTTCAATACGAAAGTAATAAGAAAAAATATAATCTTCCAATTTTACCTTCGTTTCGTAGTAGGAAAACTCTCCCCTTGTTTCTACCTTAAGCATTCGTTGTGTACCAAACTCCCCCATCAAGTAAACACAAAGTTGTTCGTCTTTTTTTGCTCTAAAAAAAATACTAACTGTTTCCCCAACTTGGGGCATAGACGGAACCACATAATCATTAGTTCCGTCACTAAATAGTGCCTCTTTATTCATACTTTACTCCAATATTAGTTAAATAATGCCTCGAATTCTTCCCCACTGATTTTTTCTTTTTCAATCAGTAATTCTGCACTTTTATGAAGAACATCTTCATTTTCTTTAATAATTTTTATCGCTTTTTGGTGACAATCGGTAATAATTCTTTTTACTTCTTGATCGATTTCTGAAGCGATGACTTCACTATATCCTCTGGTACCATGCATTAAATCTTTTCCGATAAATACTTCATTATCGTCTTCATCATAACTTACTAAACCAATGGTATCAGACATACCAAATTTAGTAACCATCGATTTCGCATAGGCTGTTGCTTGTTTAAGGTCTTGTGAAGCTCCTGTGGTAATATCATCAAAGACTAATTCTTCTGCTACTCGTCCACCAAGTGATACGATAATATTTTGTAACATCTTTCCTTTGGTGTTATACATTTCATCTTTTTCCGGAAGCGGCATGGTATAACCACCTGCTCCTCCTGTAGGAATAATCGATACACTGTGAACCGGTCCCACATCTGGTAAAACATGGAATAAAATCGCATGTCCAGCTTCATGGTAAGCGGTAATTTTCTTTTCTTTTTCGGTAATAACACGGCTCTTTTTCTCGGTACCAATAGCCACTTTAACAAAAGCCTTATTGATATCTGCTTGTAATAAGAATTTACGGTCTGCTTTGGCCGCAATAATAGCCGCTTCATTTAATAAGTTCTCTAAATCTGCTCCGGTAAAACCAGCCGTTGTTTGGGCAATCACCTTTAAATCAACTTCTTCACTTAATGGTTTCCCTTTTGCATGAACTTTTAAAATTTCTTCTCTTCCTTTAACATCAGGTCTACCTACCACTACTTTACGGTCAAATCTACCTGGTCTAAGAATAGCTGGATCTAAGATATCCACACGGTTCGTTGCTGCCATGATAATGATTCCCTCATTAACCCCAAAGCCATCCATTTCTACTAGTAATTGGTTTAGGGTTTGTTCTCTTTCATCATGTCCGCCGCCCATGCCAGTTCCTCTGCGCCTTGCCACAGCATCGATCTCATCAATAAAGACAATGCAAGGTGCATTTTGTTTGGCTTGTTCAAATAAATCACGAACTCTGGAAGCTCCGACGCCGACAAACATCTCAACAAAATCAGAACCAGAAATTGTAAAAAATGGTACTCCCGCTTCACCAGCAACCGCTTTTGCCAGTAGCGTTTTTCCGGTTCCTGGCGGTCCTACTAATAAGACTCCCTTGGGAATTCTCGCTCCTACATCAACGAATTTTTTTGGCGTTTTAAGAAATTCTACCACTTCTTCTAATTCACCTTTTTCTTCATCAAGGCCAGCTACATTAGAAAAATTGATATTCTTATCTTTATCCGTTGTCATCTTTGCTCTACTTTTGCCAAAGTTCATGGCTTTGGCATTAGAGCCACCACCTTGCCTATTCATAACGGTAAAAAGGAACATCAATCCTAAAGCTACTAAAAGCATCGGTAAAATACTATTTATAAAGAAAGGATCTTTTGGAACATCCCTTACTTCGTAAGAAATTCCTTTCTTTTGTAAATACTGCTCGATTTCAATGACGCTAGAGACATTGATAACTTTTTCTTCTTCACTATTTAGTTTTATAAGTACTTGGCCAGTTGGTGCTACTTTGTTTTGGATAATGTCAACACTTTCATAATCATTTTTTTGCAAAATGCTTTCAAATTCTTGCCAATTGATCTGTTTATCTCTTTCATCCGATTGATTAGTAAACCAAAACAGCCAAAAAATAAAAATGACCAAAAGAATTAAGGAAAGTCCATTAAAGCTTTTCGTTTTACGATTATTCACAGTCCACCTCTTCTTATTCAGCTCCCTCTACCACACCGATGTATGGAAGGTTTCTGTATTTTTGTGCATAGTCAAGTCCGTATCCCACCACGAACTCATCCGGAATTTGAAATCCTAGATAGTCTACTTGCACGCCTTCAACAACTCTTCTTTCTGGCTTATCAAGAAGCGTACAAAGCTTCATGCTCTTTGGTCCTCTCTTCTTTAAAATTTCTAATAAATAAGAAAGAGTTCTGCCAGAATCAATAATGTCTTCTACAACAATAACATCTTTGCCTTCTAAGGATTCGTCTAAATCCTTTACAATTTTTACAACTCCACTAGAGCTTTTTCCATCTCCATAGCTGCTAACACTCATAAAGTCAAGAGAGACCGGAACCGTAATGTTTTTAGCAAGTTCGCACATAAAGAATACGCCACCTTTTAAAACACAGATCAAATGAACATTTTTGCCTTCATAATCTTTACTAATTTGTTCACCTAAGGCTTTTATTCTTTTTTCGACCTCTTCTTCACTTAAAAGCACCTTTATTGTTTCACTCATTCGTTAAAATCCTCCGTAAATTTTATTTCTAGTATTTTTTTTGTACTATTTGATATTTGATAGTGAGGATTTTGCCGATATCCCACCACCCACATAACCTGTGATCCTTCGCATACCAACCAAATTAAGTCTCGTTCTTCTTCACCAATTTTTTCGTCAATAAAGAATTTTTTTAATTTTTTGGTGTTACCTTCTTTATTAATCGTTAGATAATCACCGGGCTTCCTATGCCTGATATCAATAGTCTTTTTTATTATATCATAATCAAACCATTTCGTGTACCTACTATCAGGAATAGAGTCCTGCTCTTTTTGATACGCGAAAACTCGCTGTTTTACCTCATATTTTTTCGGTTTATTTGCCGTTTTTCTTCCTACTTTTAGGATAATTCCTTCATATTTTTTGTAGGCAAAAACCCCATAAGGAAGATTAATTTCTTTTCCTACTTCTTTTGTAAAAAGAGCCATTAAACTATCAATGTGCTTTTTGGTAATATCTTTTTCTTTTTGGGCAGCTTTAACTAAAACTTGATATATAATCCGTGACTGAAGAGCTTCTGGTACCTTTTCATAAGCACTCTTTTGCAGCCACCAAATCCCTTCTTTTTCTTCTACTACTAGGTCATAATATTTTTGCGTTTCGTCCTTTAAATATTGATTAATCGTTACCATTCTTTTCATAGCTTCATTCATATGGGCTACGACTTGTTTATTCACCTCATTTTCTAAATAAACTAAGGTGTTATTGCGAATACGATTTCTAGCATAATCATTTTCCTGATTGGTTGCATCGAGGCGATATTCATATTGGTTTTCTTCTAGAAACTTTATTATTTCTTTTTTTCTCACACCTAAAAGAGGCCTAATATAGTGTTCTTGTTTGGGACGAATTCCCTCTAATCCTTCTTCCATGCAGCCCCTCGCTAGATTTAAAAGCAGAGTCTCCGCATTATCATCGGCATGGTGGGCTAAAAGAATCTTCTGGCCTTTGTATTTTTTTCTGGCCCTTTCAAAGGCTCTTCTACGGATAATTCTGCCAGCTTCTTCTTCCGATAATTTTTCTTTATTTTTAAAGGCTTTTACATCTACTCGTTCAATCTCTAGTGGTACACCAGCTTTTTTACAAAGCTCTTTTACAAAACTTTCGTCTTGATCAGCTTCTTCTTTTCGGAGCAGATGATTTACATGTACACAAACAAGCTTAGCCTTAAATTCTTCTTTTAACTTCTCCATTACGTGAAAAAGACATACTGAATCCGGTCCCCCTGAGAGGCCCAAAATCAGGATGTCTTCTTTTTCTATCATTTGGTTTTCCAAAATGAAGGTTTTAATTTTTTGTTCCATTGATACTCCCATATTATGCATAAAAAGCCTTAGGATTCTCTGCTCCTAAAGCTTTTCACTCTGCTTTAAATATTATTTCATTTTCGTGAGCAAGGCCTAGTTTTTCCCTTGCAGTATCCTCAATATAAGCATCGGAGCTGACATATTTTTCTAATTCTACTATCTCCTTTGCTCTTGCTTGTTCTTCCTTAATCTGTTCTTCTAATTCTGCTTTAACGCGGTTTTGTTGCTCAATTTTCGGTTTAATAGAATAGCATTTAGCACCAACAGCTACCGTGATAAATAAAAGCATGGAAATCAGTACAAGCGTATTTTTTCGATTTGCTTTATTGGTTTTTCTTTTTTTACTTGTCTTTTTTCTGGTCATCCAAACACCCCTCACCTAGGTATCTACTATTTCTATAGTAGTCGCTTTTATACGACCATCTCAATAGTACCTTTTTCACCCCTTATATTCAATGAGTAAAGATGGAGATTTTTTCTTGGTGACCTGATTTTTCCCGTTAACCTTGCAATTGCTTCTTTCTGGCAACCACAATATCTTGTACTAAACTTTTTATTTTTTCGCTACTATTTGTGTAGTAATTTTGCACAAACCTTTTGTTCGCTATAAATATTTGAACAAATCTTTTGCTTCTTCCTTCTTACTAGTGTCCTTAAGGTCTAAGACTTCAACACGTACTGGTTTCGTACCAAGTTGTATCTCAATAATATCTCCCTTAGCCACCTTAACAGAGGCTTTTGCAACTTTTCCGTTTACCATTACTCGCCCGGAATCGCAAGCTTCATTAGCGACTGTTCTTCTTTTTATTAGTCTTGATACCTTTAAAAATTTATCCAGTCTCATCTTGTCACCTCCCTTGTGATCCTAACAATCTACCATTAAAAAATAGAGAGCCTAAGCTCTCCATCTCTTTACTATAAATTATTACTTATTTACAGCATCTTTAAGTGCTTTACCAGCCTTAAATTTCGGTGCTTTGCTTGCAGCAATTTTCATTGTATCACCTGTTTGAGGATTTCTTCCTTCTCTGGCAGCTCTTTCAGAAACTTCAAAAGTACCAAATCCAACTAATTGCACTTTGTGTCCTTTTTGAAGTTCGTCTGACACAACATCTACAAATGCCTTAAGTGCCTTTTCAGCGTCTTTCTTTGGTAACTCTGCAGCCTCAGCTATAGCTGCTACTAATTCAGTTTTATTCATGGATATTTCCTCCTCCAAAATAGTGTAGAATTCAATTCTATGGTTGACAAGTGTACCTCTCTTGCCTCTAGTTTAAGTTATAACTGTTTTTATAATATTTGTCAAGAGAAAACCGCCGATTATGCCTATTTTACAAGGCTTTGCGCCGTTTTTCCCTCCGAGATATTACAATAATTTACCGAGCAATTTTTTTATTTCTTCTTCCATGACTTTTGCACTATTTTGGGCATCTTTTTGCGCTTTTTCCATGATACCAAAATAGAATTTTATTTTCGGTTCAGTACCCGATGGACGCACACAAACCCAAGCATTATTTTCTAGTTCATAATAAAGCACATTGGATTTTGGAAGTTTCGTTTTAGCCGTTTCTTTAGTCTTTAAATCGGTAATAATTTCATTTTGATAATCTCTTACTTTTAAGACTGTCAAAGCACCAAAACTGGTTGGTGGCATTTTGCGCAAACTTTCCATAATACTGCTAATCTTTTCCAAACCTTCAATTCCAGATAAGGTAACTGCATGAGTATCTTCTATATAAAAGCCATATCTTTCATTCATTTCTATAATAGCATCATAAATCGTCATACCCTTGGTGTGATAGTAAGCTGCTGCCTCACAAAGAGCCATAGTCGCTGATACTGCATCTTTATCTCTAGCATAATCGCCAATTAGACAGCCATAACTTTCTTCAAAACCAAAAAGATAATGGCCTTTGCCAGTGTTTTCGGATTCTAAAATCTTTTGTCCAATGTACTTAAAGCCTGTTAACACTTCGTGAAAGTCTAGGCCATAATACTTTGCTATCGCATCGGACATTTTTGTTGTTACAATGGTTCGCACCAGATAGCCATCTTCTGGTAATCCCTTGGTTGCTTTTCTTTGACCAATTTCATACTCTGCTAAAAAAGCACCGGAAACATTGCCATTTAGGACTTTGTATTCTCCAGATTTTGTATCCTTTACATAAACACCAAGACGATCGGCATCGGGATCTGTCGCTAAGACAATGTCGGCATCTATTTCTTTCGCTAATTTAAGTCCTAGGGCAAAAGCTTCTTTTGCTTCAGGATTAGGATAAGGAACCGTAGGGAAATTTCCATCGGGCATTTCTTGCTCTTTTACTACGTAAACTTTTGTAAAGCCAAGTTCTTTTAAGACTCTACGAACAGGCATATTCCCCGTTCCATGAAGAGGAGAGTAAACAATCTTAATTTGATCTCCTGCTTCTTTAATAGCTTCGGGATGAATCACATATTCTTTAATTGTGTTAATGTATTTGGTATCGATTTCATCACCAATAACCTCATAAAGACCTTCCGCTTTTGCTTTTGCCTGGGTAGTCGTCTTCATTGTGCTGTAGTCTATTATATCGTTTACTTCCTGCATAATACCGCTATCGTGAGGTGGGGTAATCTGCGCGCCATCTGCCCAGTAGACTTTGTAGCCATTATAATCAGAGGGGTTATGGCTAGCAGTAATATTAATTCCCGCCATGCAACCAAGTTCGCGTACTGCAAAAGAAAGTTCTGGGGTTGGTCTTAAAGATTCAAAGACAAAAGCTTTGATGCCATTAGCAGCTAAGCAAAGCGCTGCTTCCTTAGCAAATTCTGGCGACATATGTCTTGAGTCATAAGCAATAACAACTCTTTTTTCTCCCTCTTGTTTGAGGATGTAGTTGGCTAATCCTTGTGTTGCTTTTCTAATGGTATAAATATTTAAGCGATTGGTACCTGCTCCAATTATTCCTCTAAGTCCAGCTGTACCAAACTCCAAATTTTTGTAAAATCTTTCTTTGATTTCATTTTCATCATCTTTTATCTTTCGTAATTCCTCTTTGGTGCTTTCATCGAAGTAAGGGTTATTTAACCACTCCTCATATGTCTTCATAAAATCCATCTAATCATTTCCTCCTGCCTCTTTTTTTATAAAAAACTTCTTTCTACTTCTTGTAAGAGAAGTTCTTTCTTATTTAAGTCGGGATCCTTTAAAACTAGCTTAAATAGCTGCTCTAATATTTCCCCTATTTGTTTCCCCGGTTTTATTCCCAGTTTAATTAAATCCTTACCTGAAACTGCCATTTCTTTTAAACTAACACATTGATTTTTTTCTAAAACTTCTTGATAAAGGTTTTCTATCTTCCCTATATCTGCTAGTTTTTCTGCTCTTTTATATAAGCTTTGTGCTAGGGTATCAGCTCTTCTTACTTCTAAATAGATCGGAAATAATTCTTTGCCAATTTCATAAATGGCCTTGCGCACATGATATGGCGTTGTCGGCATCCGATAATCATGATAATACACTAACTTTTCCACCTTCTTAATCGTGTCATTATCAAGGCGTAATCTTTTTAGTACTTCTTTGGCAATTTTTGTACTGCCTAAATTATGCTTTTTAAAATGAGCAATACCATCTTCCCCCATGGTTTTATAAGCCGGCTTTCCCATATCATGAAAAAGCATGGTTAGGCGTCTTACTTTTTCTGGTGCAATGTTTTTCATTGCTTCTATGGTATGAATTCCCACATTGTATTGATGATGAATGGTTTCTTGCTTGGTTTCCATCATCTGGTCAAATTCTGGTAAAAACTCCTTGGTCATTCCTAACTCATAAGCTAAAATTAACAGTTCCGGATTAGGAGCTGTGATTGTTTTTATTAGTTCCACTTGGATTCGTTCGGCGCTAATATTTTTTAAAAGCGGTACTAATTCTTTCATCGCTTCTTTTGTATCTGCTTCAATTGCAAACCCTAGTTGAGCACTAAAGCGCAGTCCTCTTAAAATTCGCAGAGCATCTTCACTAAGCCTTTTATGAGCATCGCCGACACAGCGAATAATTTTTCGCTCTAAATCTTCCTTGCCACCAAAAACATCGACAAGACCTTCCCGGTTATTATAAGCCATCGCATTAATGGTGAAATCTCTGCGGCGTAAATCTTCTTTAAGGCTTTTGGTAAATTCAACCTTTGTCGGGTGCCTAGAATCTTCATATTTACCATCAATTCGATAAGTTGTAACTTCAAAAGTTTCTTTTTCCAATAAGATGGTAACAGTTCCATGTTTGATTCCCGTATCGATTGTTCGTTTGAAAAGGCTCTTTACTTCCGCAGGCGTCGCTGAAGTGGTAATATCCCAGTCTTCAGGATTTCGCTCTAATAGTGAATCACGAATGCAGCCACCTACGGCGTAAGCTTCATAGTTATTTTCTAATAACCTTTCAATTATAAAATTTGCTTTCTGTGGAATTGTTATTTTTTTCATAGAAGTATTATAGCATAGAATGAAAAAATCTCCCACCTTATGTAACATAAAGCGGGAGATTTATTATTAGTAAGATTGTCCCCAATAAGCCATGTGTTTGGCAGGTTTTCCACACCAAATACACTTATCAGAAATCATTTCTTCATCTTCAATTAGACATCTTGTTGAAGCACCACCAGTAGCGTATTTTACTTCACCCTCACATTCAGGATCACCGCACCAACAAGCTTTAACAAAGCCTTTGTGTTCTTTAAAGGTCTCAATCATCTCATCCATAGTTCTTGCTTCGTAGATGCGACTATTTAAGAACTCTTTTGCTCTTTCATACATATCATTTTGAATGGTTTCTAAGATATCACGAAGTTTTGTAACGATTTCATCACGAGCAACAACAATCTTCTCGCCGTTATCTCTTCTTACAACTACAACTTGATTCTTTTCAATATCTTTTGGTCCAATTTCTATACGAGTTGGAATGCCCACCATTTCTTGCTCGGCAAACTTCCAGCCTGGGCTCTTATCAGAATCATCAATTTTGACACGATAACCGGCTTTTTTAAGTTCTTCAAAGAGTTCTTCACCTTTTTCGAGAACCCCTTCTTTGTGAATAGCAATTGGAATAACCTTGCATTCCGTTGGGGCAACATGTGGTGGTAAAACTAGTCCATTGTCATCACCATGAACCATAATAAGAGCACCAATACTTCTAGTAGACCAACCCCAAGAAGTTTCATAAACACTCTTTAATTGATTGTCTTTGTCGATGTATTTAATGTTAAACGCATCTGGAAAATCGCTACCAAAGAAATGCGAAGTTGCTGATTGAAGAGCTTTTCCATCATGCATAAGCGCTTCAATAGTATAAGTATCTTGGGCACCGGCAAATTTTTCATTTTCTGCTTTTCTTCCTGATACATAAGGAATAGCAAGTGTTTCTCTATAGCAATCTTCGTAAACATTAAGCATTTGAATGGTCCTAGCCTCAGCCTCTTCATAAGTTGCATGAATGGTGTGACCTTCTTGCCATAAAAATTCTCTTGAACGAAGGAAAGGTCTTGTTGTTTTTTCCCATCTTAATACCGAGTTCCATTGATTCCATACCTTAGGAAGGTCGCGGTAAGATTGAACGGTCTTTGACCAAAGATCACAAAACATGGTTTCTGATGTTGGACGAATGCAAAGTCTTTCTTGTAATCTTTCCATACCACCATGAGTTACCCAAGCAACTTCTGGTGCAAAGCCTTCAATATGATCTGCTTCTTTTTCTAGCAGTGATTCAGGAATCAACATTGGTAGATAAACATTTTCTACACCGGTTTCTTTAAATCTCTTATCCAAATCTTTTTGAATAAGTTCCCAAATTGCATAACCATTTGGTAAATAGTTAAGGCAACCCTTAACACTGGAATAATCACATAGTTCCGCTTCTCTTACAACATCTGTATACCACTGTGCGAAGTCTTCATCTCTTGCAGTAATACTTTTAACTAATTTTTTGTCTTTTGCCATATTTCTTCTCCTTTTTATTCGCAGGACCCTTGTCCCACTTCTTCTAATCTTAAAGGACGTATGAGATCTTTTTAACCATAAAAAAAGACCTCCGACATCACTCCCAAAAGGGACCGAAAAATCGGCGGTACCACCCTAGTTAGCTTATTAAAAATAAGCCCTCTTAATTACCTTTAACGCAGGCCTTACGCTGTAGATTAATACAGGACTCCAAGATGGGTTCCTTATAGGTATTTTGCCGAAGTCTCTCACCAAATAACTTCTTCTCTTTAGACACCACTTATAAGTACTAGTCTTATCATCGTCAATTTCTATAGATTCTTTTATTATATAGTATCTTTCATTTTTGTCAATAATAACTTATACTAGGAAAACAACGAAAGAAACGAGGATTTTAAAAATGAGCTTACCCTTTCCTATTCTCTTTGAAGATGAAGCAATCATTGTTTGTAAGAAACCGGCAAACATTCCTACTCAAAGCAAAAATATTCGTACTCCTGATATGGAGACCTTACTTTTAACTTATCTTAGTACCAAAGGACTTCACTACCTGGGGGTGATTCACCGCCTTGATACCCCAGTAGCTGGAGTAATGGTTTTTGCCAAAACCCCCTTAGCGGCAAAAGATTTGTCGAAACAAATTAGCGAAAAAAAGATGAAAAAGATTTATGAAGCAACTATAAAAGGAGAATTATCACCGGCAAAAGGCACCTTAATCGATTACTTAAAAAAGGATGGGCGAACCAATACTTCTAAAGTTGTTCCCGAAAATACACCGGGTGGAAAAAAAGCCATCCTTCATTATCAAGTTCTTTCTTTTGATGAAAAGGAAAATACCTCTCTACTAGAGATTCACTTAGAAACCGGGCGACATCATCAAATCAGATTGCAATTAGCTTCAAGGAAACACCCCCTTGTAGGCGATAGTAAATACGGTGAAAAAAATGAGCTTCCTCTTATGCTAGTGGCCAAATCTCTCAGCTTTAAACATCCTCTAACCCACAAAAAAATGACTTTTACTTTATAGGGTAAAAGTCATTTTATCACTTTAGTCTTTTATGAATCTAGAGAAGCTTCCGCCTGCGCTTCTTCGCTTACACCTTCTTCTTCATACTTGGTTAAAATCATCTCTTGCATTTGTTCTCTTGTTTTTGAATTAATAGGGTGGGCAACATCTCGGTACTCTCCATCGGCTGTCTTTTTACTAGGCATGGCAATGAATAACCCTTTTTCTCCTTCAATTACCTTGATATCATGTACTACAAACTCATTTTCAATCGTAATTGATGCTACTGCTTTTAGTTTACCTTCTTTTGCTATTTTGCGAATCCGCACATCTGTAATCTGCATGTTCTTACTCCTTTCTATGGTCTAATCTTAAAGTGCATATCGTTCATTTTTTTCGTTAACAACTTTAACTTTATTTTCTCCCACATATCTAGAGTTTGATCGAATGGTTCCTCTACTTTCAATAATACAATTTTCTATATAAATGTTATCCCCAAGATAAACATCATTTAAAATAATAGAATTTTTAATCACACAGTTATTACCAATAAAGACTTTTTTAAACAAAATGGAGTTTTCTACCGTTCCGTTGATAATACAGCCACTGGCAACTAATGAATTCTTTACATTTGCCTTAGGATTATATTTAGCCGGCGGTAAATCAGAAACCTTAGAGTGAATCTCTGGTTGTTTTTTAAAAAAATGTTCTCTTACTTCACGGTTTAAGAAATCCATATTGGTTTGGAAATAAGCATCCACCGTAGAAATATTATTCCAATAATCTTTCATCTTATAACCATAAATTCTTTTTAAGTTTTTGTAACGAACCAAAATATCGGTTACAAAATCATAACGACCTTCTTCGGCACTATGCTCAATTAAATCAATCAGTTGACGTCGTCTAATTACATAAACCCCAATGGAAATAGTTTTTGAGTTTGCGACCATAGGCTTTTCTTCAAAGTCGGTAATCTGCATGTGTTCATCCATATGAACAACTCCAAACCTAGTGGCTTCTTCCTTGGAATCCAATTCTTTACAAACCACAGTAATATCTGCCTTTTTAGCAATGTGATATTCTAAAATTTTATTATAATCTAATTTATAAACACCATCTCCTGAGGTAATCACTACATAAGGCTCATGGCTCTGCTTGAGAAAATCCAGGTTTTGATAAATAGCATCCGCTGTTCCCCGGTACCAATAACCATTATCCGCTGTAACCGTTGGCGTAAAAACAAAGAGCCCGCCATGCTTTCTACCAAAATCCCACCATTTTGATGAGTTTAAATGTTCATTTAAAGACCGCGAATTATATTGAGTTAAAACAGCTACTTTTTGAATATGCGAATTTGTCATATTACTAAGCGCAAAATCAATCGCTCTGTAACTACCCGCAATCGGCATTGCCGATGTTGCTCTTTTTGTTGTCAGGGCTTTAATTTTATTATTATTACCCCCTGCTAAAATAATACCTAATGCTCTCATAGCTGTTCACCTGCCTTTATTAATGTTTCTCCACTTTCTAAAATACCTCCGGGATAATCTTCTAAGGTAGTGTAACCAGAAATCGCTGTATTTTTACCGATCTGGACACCATCCGGAATCTGGGTGTTTTCGCCAATTGCTATGAGATTGTAATTATAAACATCTGGTTTTGCTTTATTAGGTGTATCACTACCTATTCCTATGGTTACGTGTTCACCAATGCGCACATCTTCAGCAATAATACCGCGATCAATAATCGTTCCTTTGCCAATAACTACATCTTTCATAATAATAGAGTCACGGATAACCGCATTTTCTTCTATAACAACACCAGAACCGATTACGCAGTTGTAAACCTCCCCATAAATTTCACAACCATCACCAATAATACTTCGTACCACTACTGAATCAGAAGAGATATACTGTGGTGGTATAATATCCGCATTGGTATAAATCTTCCAAAATTCTTCATATAAATTAAACTCTGGTACAATATCAATCAGTTCCATATTGGCTTCCCAATAAGACATCAAAGTTCCTACGTCTTTCCAGTAACCATTGTATTCATAAGCAGCTATCTTTTTACCATGGCTATGACAATAAGGAATAATATGCTTGCCAAAATCACAGCCCTTTTCATCTTTCATTTGAATTAAAGCTTCTTTTAAAACTTGCCAGTTAAAAATGTAAATACCCATCGAAGCTAGATTGCTTTTTGGCTCCTCTGGTTTTTCCTGAAAATCAATAACCTTTTTATCCTCATCAGTTACAATAATACCAAATCTTTTTGCTTCTTCCATTGGGACTGGCATTGTCGCTATGGTTACATCAGCCCCCTGACATTTATGAAAATCAAGCATTACTTCATAATCCATTTTATAAATATGATCTCCTGATAAAATCAAGACATATTCTGGATTAAAAGCATCCATGTAATTTAAATTTTGATAAACCGCATTTGCTGTTCCGGTATACCATTCACTATTGGTACTTTTTTCGTACGGTGGTAATATTGAAACTCCCCCAACATTACGATCTAGATCCCAAGGAATTCCAATTCCTATATGAGTATTTAGTCGTAAGGGTTGATATTGGGTTAATACACCTACCGTATCGATGCCGGAATTAATGCAATTGCTCAACGGGAAATCAATAATTCTATACTTTCCACCAAAAGCAACTGCCGGTTTTGCCATCGATGCTGTTAAAACTCCCAACCGGCTACCTTGGCCACCGGCTAATAGCATCGCTATCATCTCTTTTTTAGCCATTTTTCCATCACCCCTCCATATTCTCTTTCTGTGAAACATTATACCATGATTTGCTTAGTTCGTGTACAACTCCCACTAAAAATATAAATTTTTTGATTATTCCCCATTAGTTTAATTTTCTCCCTCTTTGTGGTATGATTTAGGTAACTGTCAAAATATATTAGCTTTAAAAACAGGAAGGATAACCATGTATAAAATAGATTTTAATAACCCCAACCACATTCATTTTATTGGTATTGGCGGCATCAGCATGAGTGGTTTAGCTGAGATTCTCCATAAAGAGGGCTTTACCATTACCGGTTCCGATAATCAATCATCAGCTTTAACCAAGAAAATGCAAGAAGATGGCATTGGCATTGAAATAGGCCAAAAAGCTTCTAATATTATCGAAGGCATTGACCTCGTTGTTTATACTGCTGCTGTGCACGAAGATAACGAAGAATTTAAAGCAGCAAAAGCTAAAGGTTTACCGATGCTTTCTCGAGCTGAACTTCTTGGTCAACTGATGCACAATTATGAAATTCCTATTGCGGTTTCAGGAACTCATGGAAAAACTACTACCACTTCAATGCTAGCTCATATTTTACTCGCCGATGATTTAGACCCTACCATCTCCGTGGGCGGAATCTTAAAAGCCATTGATGGTAATATTCGGGTCGGGGCTAATAAGTATTTTCTAACCGAAGCTTGTGAATATACCAATAGTTTCTTACATTTTAATCCTAAGGTAGGCATTATTTTAAACATTGATGAAGACCATCTTGATTTCTTTAAAGATTTGGATGATATTTATCACTCTTTTAAAGAATTTGCGAAACTTTTACCAACAGATGGTGCTTTAGTCATTAATGGTGCCATGGACCGTGTTGCTGAATTTAAAGAAGTGATTTCTTGCAAAATGATTACCTATGGTCTGGATTCTACTTTTGATTATTATGCCACTGATATTGTCTATGACAACTTTGGTTGTCCAACCTTTAAGGTCCACAAAGGCGCTAAGGTTCTTGGTAGTATTACGCTTAAAGTAAACGGCAAACACAACGTTTTAAATGCTTTAGCTTCTGTGGCTGCTTCTGATTTAATTGGCATTCCTTTTAAGGACTGTCAAAATGGTTTGGCTACTTTTACTGGCACTAACAGACGTTTTGAACTAAAAGGCAGCAAAAACGGCATTACTGTTATTGATGATTATGCCCATCACCCCACCGAAATAAGGGCTACTTTAAATGCTGCTAGTAAATATCCTCACCATGAGATTTGGTGTGTATTCCAGCCTCATACCTATACTAGAACTAAAGCCTTATTCCATGAATTTACAAAAGCTTTATCCCTAGCTGATCATATTATTCTAACGGATATTTATGCGGCTAGAGAGACCGATGATTTGGGTGTTTCTTCTAAGCTTCTTTGTGAAGAAATGCAAGCTAATGGCCGCGATGCATATTATATTGCAGATTTTGATGAGATTAGAGATTTTTGCAATAAAAATTGTCAAAAGAATGATTTGTTAATAACTATGGGAGCGGGAAATGTTGTATCTATCGCAGAAGCCTTTTTAGAAGACTAGTTATCCACAATTTCCACATCCCCTTATCCACAAAAAAGTCCTTTTTCTTACCATATGTCGGTGCTATAATAGCGATACTGATTAATTCATGAGGGAAGGTTCATTTGGAATGGAAAAACTAAAATTAAAAAACAACATGGGAATATGCTCAATAAATATTGATACGGATTTTATCGATCATCATATGATTCAGGCCAATGGAGAGTACGTAAAAGTTTATTTATTATTACTTCGTTACTTATCCACTCCAGGTGAATCTGTTTCCGTAACAATGATTGCAGACACCCTTGACATCACCGAAAAGGATGTTTCAAGAGCTCTTAGGTACTGGAATAAAGCAGGCCTTATTGAATTTGAAACAGAAGCTTGTTTAACCAGCGATTTTAAAGAGCCATCTAGCGAGCCACTTGTAGCTCCAACGCCCGTTGCCCCACAAAACAACGTGCAAAATATTACGCCTTATCGAACCAAGGCCAAAAAATCCGAGTTAAAAGAAATTTTGTTCATTGCTGAGACTTATCTTGGCAAAACACTTTCTTATGCCGAATCAAAAGTCATTGAATTTATTGCCGAAGACCTAGCGCTTCCTAAAGATTTAATTGACTATTTAATTGATTACTGTGTAGAAAACAACCACAAGGATTTAAATTACATCAAAAAAGTAGCTCTTTCTTGGAGTGAACAAGGTTTTACTTGCGTTGAAGACGCTAAAAGCTCCAACACCAACTATAATGCGAATTGTTATGGTGTCTTAAAAGCCTTTGGCATTAATGGCCGTGCACCTGGACAAACGGAGTTAAGTTACATCAAAAAGTGGACGAATGAAATGGGCTTTCCTTTAGAGATTGTCTTAAAGGCTTGTGATAAAACTATCTTAGCAATTCACCAACCAAGTTTTGATTATGCCGATAAAATCCTCGAAAACTGGCTTTTAAACGATGTCAAAACCTTAGGTGATATTGAAGCCCTTGATTACAATCACAAAAAGGCTACAACCCTTAAGCCACGAGTTAAAAATACTAAAAAAACTGGCTTTAACAACTTTGATGAACGTTCTTATGATATGGACGATTTAGAAAAAAAACTGATTCAATAGTACTTTAAAGGAGAATGATCTATGCCGCTACCTAACTCGTTGTATGATGAGGTAATGAGATCTTATGAAGAAGAAAGACTAAAACACCATGACGCTTTACAAAAGCGCTATTTGGAAATAAATTCTAAGGTTCCTCAAATAAAACAACTAGATGAACGCATCTCCTCTCTTAGCGTACTGCAAGCAAAAAAAATAATTGAAGGAGATAAGGTTTCTCTAAGTGAACTTAAAGAGAAGCTTCATCTCCTTTTTATGGAGAAAAAGAAAGCTTTAGTAGCTGCCGGCTACCCCAGTGATTACCTAGAAGAAACTTTCACTTGCAATGATTGCCAGGATACTGGTTATATAAACAACCGAAAATGTCATTGCTTTAAACAAAAAGAGATTGCTCTTCTTTATTCTCAGTCCAACTTAGGCCATATTTTAGAAAATGAAACCTTTGCTAAATTTGACTTAAGCTATTACTCA
>DXHJ01000122.1 GCA_019113475.1 Candidatus Dorea intestinavium
ACTCGTGGATATTTTAAAAATTGTGTTAATGATTATATTTGCAATTGACTGTATTGCGTTAGTATTGCTTGTTCTTATGCAAGAAGGAAAACAACAAGGACTAGGAAGTCTTGGCGGAATGTCAACAGAAAGTACATTCTGGGGACAAAATAAAGGACGTTCTTTGGAAGGGGCTCTTGCAAAAGCGACAAAGATACTTGCTATACTTTTTATTGTATTAGCAGCAGTTCTTAATTTAAAGATATTTCAGTAATCAATAACGAATATTAAATGAAAGACACTCTGTGATAAGAGTGTCTTTTTGTTTTAAGGAGGAATGAATGGAAACAAATTATGAGAAAAGGAAAAAGACAGTAATGTCTTTTATAAAAGATCCGATTTATACACCAATGAGAGAGAAAGAAATTGGTGCAATTTTAGGAGTTAATAAAGAAGAGAAAAAAGAGCTTCGCAAAATTCTTAGGGAATTAGAAGAAGAAGGAAGGGTCCATAAAAATAAAAAAGGACGGTTTAAAAAAGGAAAAGCCCAGGTTTTACAAGGGATTTATCGGGCAAATCAAAAAGGGTTTGGTTTTGTTGTGATTGAAGAAGAACCAGGAAGAGATGTCTTTATTGGGCGTGATGATGGATTAAATGCCATGGATGGAGATGAAGTGGAGATTTCCATCAAGAAGGAAGAAGAAGGGCGAGCAAGAGAAGGAAAGATTATTAGAATTATTACCAGGGCTTCGGATAAGATAGTGGGATTATATTCTAAAAACAAAGGAAAGCAATTTGGTTTTGTTCTTCCAGATAATCAAAAGCTAGACCGAGATATTTACATCCCCACGGGAAAAGATAAAGGTGCAGTAGATGGTGCTAAGGTAGTAGTAAAGCTTAGCTCTTTTGGCGATGAAAATAAAAAACCAGAAGGAAAAATAGTGGAAATTATTGGGCATGTTAATGATCCTGGTGTGGATATTTTATCAATTGTTAGAGACTATGCCCTTCCTGATACTTTTAAAGAAAAAACTTTAAATCAAGCAGAGCGCGTTAGTAAGCCGGTATCCGAGAACGACCGTAAAGGGCGAGAAGATTTTCGAGAAAAGTTATGTATAACTATTGATGGGGAAGATGCGAAAGACCTAGATGATGCCATTACCCTCGAAGTAAAAGAGGGAAACTACCTATTAGGAGTTCACATAGCCGACGTTACCAATTACGTACAAGAAAACTCTGCTCTTGATAAAGAAGCATTAGAGCGAGGAACCAGCGTCTATTTAGCAGACCGAGTGATTCCTATGCTCCCACATGTTTTATCAAATGGTATTTGTTCCCTTAATCAAGGAGAAGATAGACTAACCCTTAGTTGTGTAATGACGATTGATAGTAAAGGCAATGTTATCAGTCATAAAATATGTGAATCAGTTACTCGGGTAACAAAAAGAATGTCTTATACGCAGGTGCAAGCTCTTTTAACTGAAGAAGATGAAGAACTAAAAAAAGAGTTCGCTGAGGTAATTCCTATGCTTGTTGCTATGGAAGAACTATCAAAACGATTAAGAGAAAAAAGAAGGGAAAGAGGAGCAATTGATTTTGACTTTCCGGAAAGCAAGATTATTTTAGATAAAGAAGGAAAGCCTATTGATATAAAACCTTATGTGCGAAATGCAGCTACGAATATGATTGAAGATTTTATGCTTTTAGCCAATGAAACCGTGGCAGAAGAATATTTTTGGCAAGAGATTCCTTTCTTATATCGAACTCATGAAACACCAGAAGAAGAAAAAATCAAAAGTTTAGCTACTTTTATTCAAAATTTTGGTTATACTATGAGAATAGGCCAAAATGAAATAAAACCTAAAGATATCCAAAAGCTGTTAGGCAGTATTGAGGGGAGTGAAGAAGAGTCCTTAATTAGTAGACTAATTCTTCGTTCTATGAAACAGGCAGGATATACGACGGAAAATACGGGGCATTTTGGACTAGCAGCTAAATATTATACGCATTTTACGTCCCCTATT
Source organism: Candidatus Dorea intestinavium (assembly GCA_019113475.1). GTDB lineage: Bacteria > Bacillota > Clostridia > Lachnospirales > Lachnospiraceae > Aequitasia > Aequitasia intestinavium. Next base: position 2,004 of record DXHJ01000122.1, read on the forward strand.
AGAAGATATCCTGATTTGCAGATTCATCGTATTATCAAAGAAACCTTAAGAGGGAAGATGAACCAAGAGCGAATCACTCATTATGAAAGTATCCTCTCGGCAGTAGCAAAACAAGCAAGTACAATGGAGCGAAGAGCGGAAGAAGCTGAGCGTGAAACCATAAAACTTAAAAAAGCAGAATATATGAAAGATAGAATCGGCCAGGAATACGAAGGGATTATTTCTAGTATTACGAAATGGGGAATGTATGTGGAGCTTCCTAATACCATTGAGGGTCTTATTCATGTAACAAATTTAACGGATGATCATTATGATTATTTAGAAGATCGCTATGAAATGGTGGGAGCCCATACCGGAAAAGTATATAAGCTTGGAGAAAAAGTAAAAGTTCAAGTATTAGGAGCAGATACACTGCTTCGAACAATCGATTTTAAATTAGCAAAATCAGGAGACAAGTAATGGCAAAAACAAATGGAAAGCTGGTAGCGAATAATAAAAAGGCCTATCATGATTATTTTATTTTAGATACTTATGAAGCGGGAATTGCTCTTCATGGCACGGAAGTTAAGTCTCTTAGGGCCGGAAGCGCTTCAATTAAAGAAGCTTTTGTTCGAATTGAAAAAGGGGAAGTATTTATTTACGGTATGCATATCTCGCCTTATGAGAAGGGAAATATTTTTAATAAAGACCCATTAAGAGTGAGAAAGCTTCTTCTTCACAAAAATGAGATTAACAAAATGCTAGGTAAGACGAAAGAAAAAGGAATGGCCATTGTGCCTTTAAAGGTTTATTTTAAAGGTTCCCTAGTTAAAGTAGAAATAGGAATAGCAAAAGGTAAAAAAATCTATGACAAGCGTCAAGATATTGCTAAGAAAGACCAACAAAGAGAAGCTGGCAGAGATTTTAAAATTAGAAACTTATAAAAAGTTAACCAGTAAAAAAGTAGCCCTTAAAGAGTTCTCTTTAAGGGCTACTTTTTGGTATTTCATTATTCAATAGTTATGGCTTTTGGCTCTTCTTTTACTGCTTCTTTTTCTTTTGGTAAAGTAAGATGAAGAATGCCATCGTTATATTTAGCCTTGATATCTTCTTCGCTTAAATTTTCTCCGACATAAAAACTTCTCTTGCAAGAACCACTAAAGCGTTCTTTTCTAACAACCTTTTGGTTTTCATCCTTTTCTTCTGTTTCTTCTACTTTATTAGCAGAAATAGTTAAGTAACCTTCTTTTAGATCCACTTTTATTTCTTCTTTTTTATAGCCAGGCAATTCTACTTCTACTAAGTAATTACCGTCTTTTTCTATTACATCAGTCTTCATTGCCTGAGGATTACTATTGGCCGCTGGATTCATAAAGAATGAATCATCAAATAAATTGTTGAAAAAATTGTTATAATCTCTTTTAGCTAATAACATCATATAGACCTCCTTAAAAATAAAACCTTTTAATTTTCTTTCTGTATATTATATAACACGAATTGTTAGCACTGTCAAATGGTGAGTGCTAATTCTATAAAAAAGTTGACTTCTTTTAAGTTTTGGGTCATACTATATATGCGTACAGCAAGTTTTAGGGCTTGTACTGGTTTCGACGGGGACACGGAAGTTAGAGTAGCCATCCGTAGTGGGACACTACGTTAAAAGTTCCAAATTAAATTATAAACGCAGACGAAAATTTAGCGTACGCAGCCTAGTGGCTGCAGTCGACCTTAGGTATTCCGCAGCTTAAGACTCGGCTTCAAGAACGCGGAGCACTTTGTACTCAAAGCTTTGCGAGTATAAAAGAATTTATGAAGCTACTAAATCTTAAAACCTGTCATTAGGTGTTAAGAAGAGGGAATGTCAAAATAATGACTATGATGGAAGAAGCTTTAATGAAAGAGTTTTCGGACGCGGGTTCGACTCCCGCCAGGTCCATATTTATTATTTCTTATACTGACAAAGAGGAGGCTGCTTGACAAACCTCCTTGTTTGTGAGAAGATACAAGATGTTAACTTCTTAGGATACTTGGAAGAGATTCCAAGTATCCTTTTGCGTTAAGAAACAGTTGATCAAATAATTAAGAAAGCGAGTTTAGATGGAAAATATTTTATTTGAAGAGTTAGATATATCACCAGAATTAAAAAAAGCAGTTAAGGATATGGGATTTGTAGAAGCAACGCCGGTGCAAAGTCAGAGCATGAAGCCTATTATGGAAGGCCGAGATTTAGTAGCTCAAGCACCTACAGGAACAGGCAAGACCTGTGCTTTTGGAATTCCTATCATGGAAGAAATCACACCAGAAGATGCTTTTGTGCAAGCATTAGTACTATGCCCAACTAGAGAGTTGGCTCTACAAACCACCAATGAATTAATGAAGCTTAGTAAATATATGACTTCCGTAAGAATTACCGCTGTTTATGGAGGACAAAGCATCGAGAGACAAATTGGCGCACTTAGAAAGAAACCTCAGATTATTGTTGCAACACCAGGAAGACTGATGGATCACATGAGAAGAAAGACGATTCGTCTAGAAAATCTAAAATACATGGTTCTTGATGAAGCAGATGAAATGCTAAACATGGGATTTAGAGAAGACATTGATGTGATTTTACAATCAGTGGGAGAAGAAAGACAAACTGTTTTATTTTCCGCAACCATGTCGAGAGAAATTTTAAATATTACCAAGAAGTATTTAGTAGATCCAGCAAAGGTGCAAATTACTAAATCAGAAATTACCGTACCTTCTATTGAACAGTTTTACCTTGAAGTAAGTCCAGATAATAAAATGGACGTTTTAGCAAGACTTATTGATGTAAATGATTTCAAATTATCCATGGTATTTTGTAATACGAAGAGAATGGTTGATGAACTAGCACATGAAATGACTGCAAGAGGCTATCTCTCAGAAGGTATTCATGGGGATATGAATCAGGCGCAAAGAGACCGCGTTATGTCTGATTTTAAAAACGGTAGAGCTGATATTTTAATTGCTACCGATGTAGCGGCTAGAGGCCTTGATATTAAGGGCGTTGAAGCTGTATTTAACTACGACATCCCAGAAGATCTTGAATACTATGTTCACCGTATTGGTAGAACAGGTAGAGCAAATAATGAAGGAGTTTCTTATTCTTTCGTTACCAGAAGAGATATGTATCGCTTAAGAGATATTATGAATTATACGAAGGCAAAGATTAAGCTAATGACCATTCCTAAGGTGTCTGAAATTGCCGATATTCGTTCACAAAAAGCGTTAGAAAGTATCAGAAAAGTAATGGCTAGAGGCAATAATTCTAAATATGCTAAAATTATTGAAGAATATCTTGATAGTGAAGAAAACCAAGAATATACAATTCTTGATTTGGCAGCGGCCTTTTTAAGAAAAGAAATTGGCGCAGATGAACTAAAAGAAATTGAGAATAAACCAAAGAAAGCATCTGTTCGTCTCTTTATCAATATCGGTAAGTTTGACAAAATCAAGAAAAAACAAATTATCAAGCTTATTTCAGAAAAATGCAACATTAAAGAAAGACAAATTAATGACGTAGTCATTATGGATAAGTTCTCTTTTGCTAATGTACCCGGAAATAAAGCAAATGAAATTATTAGAACTTTAAATGGTGTTCGTTTTAATTCTAGACGACTTAATGTAGAAATTTCTAATAAAGAGAATAAAAAAAGAAGACGATAAATTATAAATAATAAAAATGTGAAAATTAAGCGAACACTTCCTTGGGGGTGTTTGCTTTTGTTTTTGTACATGATATAATTTCCACATATAAGATGAGCAAGGAGGAACCGTTATGGATAATAAAACTGTTTTGATTGTTGATGACGAAGAAAGAATGCGTATGCTAATTCGTGATTTCTTAGAACGAGATGGTTATAAAATATTAGAAGCAAAAGATGGAATGGAAGCTTTAGATGTTTTTTATGCCAACAAAGATATAAACTTAATCCTCTTAGATGTGATGATGCCAAGAATGGATGGTTGGCAAGTCTTAAGAGAGATAAGAGAAGATTCCAAAGTACCAATTATCATGCTTACAGCAAGAGGCGAAGAAAGAGATGAATTAAAAGGTTTTGACTTAGGCGTTGATGAGTATATTTCGAAACCATTTAGCCCTAAGATTTTAGTGGCGAGAGTGGAAGCGATCCTTAGAAGAACTTCCGAGGATAAGGAAAGTAATGTAATTGATGCGGGCGGAATTATGATTGATAAAACAGCTCATGAAGTAACGATAGATGGTAAAAATATCGAATTAAGCTATAAAGAATTTGAACTTTTATCTTATTTTGTGGAAAACGAAGGAATCGCTCTTTCTCGGGAAAAAATTCTCAATGGAGTTTGGAATTATGATTATTTTGGTGATGCCAGAACTATTGATACCCATGTTAAGAAGTTAAGAAGTAAATTAGGTGATAAGGGAAGCTTTATTAAAACTATTTGGGGCATGGGTTATAAGTTTGAGGTGAGTGAATGAAGCACTCCATAAAAAGACAAATGATTGGGATTTTTGCCGGGCTTGTGACGGTTATCTTAGTGGTGGTAATCTTAATTAATATTGGCTTTTTACGGCCTTATTATGCTTTTAAAAAAGAGGCAGATTTTGATAGGCTCTATAGTCGGATGAATATTATTGGTCAAGATTATGCGACGGATGAAACCAAAAGGAAAGCTCTCTTAAAAGTAGCCGAAAAGATGAATGTTTCCTTTCTGGTCTTTGATATTGAATCAGCCACAACTTCTTCAAATGTGGCAGAAAATAATGCCAAAGATTTACAGGATCAATTGGTTGGCTATTTAATGGGACAAACACAAAAAAATGTAAAAGTCTTAAAAAATCATGAGAAGTATCAAATTTGTCAGGGACAAGATCCAAGAAATGATACAGAATATATTGAAATGTGGGGATATCTAGATACGGGAAATCCGTTTCTTTTAAGAAGCCCACTAGAAAGCATTAAAGAAAGTGCCATGATTTCCAATAGCTTTTTGATTTTTGTGGGTATTTTCATGATTTTTATCTGCAGTTTTGCAGTCTGGCTTATTGCCAACCGTTTGACTAAGCCTATTAAAGAACTAACCATTTTATCGGATAAGATGGCAAATCTTGATTTTGATGCAAAATATTCTGGTGAAGCAAAAAATGAGATTGGCGAATTAGGCCAAAACTTTAACCGCATGTCTGACAAGTTACAAACAACCATATCAGAGCTTAAACAAGCAAATAATGATTTGCAAAAGGATATTGATATTAAAGAAAAAGAGGAAGAAAGACGAAACGAATTTATTGGTAGCGTTTCTCATGAATTAAAGACTCCCATTTCTCTGATTCAAGGATATGCAGAAGGTCTTAAAGAAGGAATTTGCTCGGATAAAAAAAGTCATGATATGTATTGTGATGTTATCATTGATGAAGCCAATAAAATGAACCAAATGGTACGAAGTCTCTTGGCTTTAAATGAATTAGAACTGGGTAAGGAAAATACGAATTTTGGTCGCTTTAAATTAACGGAGTTAATTGAAAATGTTTTAAACAGTATGGATATTATGTTTAAGCAAAAAGATATTAAACTAATGTATAACCCACAAAAAGAAATTTCTGCTTGGAGCGATGAGTATCTAATTGAGCAAGTTTTTAGAAATTACATGAGTAATGCTATTAATCATGCTCAGAACGAAAAAATCATTGAAGTTAAAATTATGGAAAAAGAAGAGAAAATTATGGTATCTGTCTTTAATACAGGTACCCCAATACCCAAAGAAGATCTTACGCATATCTGGGAAACCTTTTATAAAGTAGATAAAGCCAGAACGAGAGCTTATGGTGGCAATGGTATTGGGCTTTCAATCGTTAAAGCTTCTATGGAATCGCTGCACCAAAAGTATGGCGTTAAAAATTATGATAATGGTGTAGAGTTTTGGTTTGAAGTGGATAAGAAATAAGTAAGATAAAAGGAGAAGAGATTGATGTCGGCTATTGGTGATGACTGGAAAGAAGCACTAAAAGAGGAATATAAAAAACCTTATTATAAAGAACTTTATCAACGGGTAATGACGGAATACCAAACGAGGCAGATTTTTCCGCCCAAAGAAGAACTATTTAGTGCCTTTCATCTTACTCCGCTTAAAGCCGTTAAAGTGGTAATTTTGGGACAAGATCCTTATCATAATGAAGGACAGGCTCATGGACTTAGCTTTTCGGTTAAAAAGGGGGTAAAGATTCCCCCTTCCCTAGTTAATATTTATAAGGAACTAGCGGATGACTTAGGCTGTTCTATTCCTAGTCACGGAAACTTAGAAAAATGGGCGAAGGAAGGAGTGCTTTTATTAAACACGGTGCTAACAGTAAGAGCTCATGAAGCTAATTCACTCCAAGGAATTGGTTGGGAACAATTTACAGACGCTGTTATAAAAGTATTAAATAAAGAAGACCGGCCGATAATTTTTATTTTGTGGGGAGCACCGGCAGGAAAAAAGAGCGCTATGTTAGATAATCCTAAGCATTTAATTTTAAAAGCTCCACATCCTAGCCCTCTTTCTGCTTATCGAGGTTTTTTTGGTAGCAAGCCTTTTAGCAAAACCAATCAGTTCTTAGTAGAAAATAAAATAAAGCCTATTGATTGGCAAATTAATTAGACGAAGTTTTTAACTTCGTCTTTTTTGATGAATTCATTGACAAGAAGATAAGAAAGAGTTATTCTATACATGAACATATGAGCAGATATTCATATATAACATGGAGGATCCTTTTATGAGAGAAATATATATAGTTAATAATTTAGGTTGTGCCCACTGTGGCGGTAAAATTGAAGAAAAAATTAATAAAATGCCAGAAGTAGAAAAGGCTACCTTAGTTTTTGCGACCAAGAAGCTAGAAGTTATTAGCGATGGCAAAGAAGATTTATCAGAAAAATTAACGGCGGTAGCGGATTCGATTGAATCTGGCGTGGTCATAGAAAAAGAAGCAAAGCAAGTGCTAAAGAAAAAGAAAGTAAGCACTTTTGCTAGCCATAAATCCGATTTCTTACAAGTTATTGGCGGGGCTATTTTATTTGTTATTGGTATTTTCGTTAATACGAGATTTAGTACAGCAGGAGTTATTCTTTATCTTGTAGCCTATTTAATTTTGGGATTAGAGATTATTATCAATGCTCTTAAAAATATTGCGAAAGGACAAGTCTTTGATGAGAATTTCCTGATGAGTTTAGCAACAATAGCAGCTATTGTTATTGGGGAGTATCCAGAAGCCGTAGGGGTAATGCTCTTTTACAGAATCGGTGAACTTTTCCAAGACATTGCGGTAGAAAGAAGTCGTTCGCAAATAATGGAAGCTGCGGATATGCGTCCAGAAACTATCACTGTTTTAACGAAGGGCGTTGAAAAAGAAATACCGGCAGGAGAAGGAAAAGTTGGTGACATTATTTTAATTAAACCAGGTGATCGCATTCCTCTAGATGGCATCGTTATAGAAGGTAGCAGTCGCATTGATACTTCTCCAGTTACTGGTGAGCCCGTGCCGGTAAGTGTAAGCCAAGGAGAAGCGGTGGTTTCCGGTTGTGTGAATAAACAAGGTGTTTTAAAAATAAAAGTGGAAAAAGCACTAGAAGATTCTATGGTAACAAGAATTTTAGAGGCAGTGGAAAAGGCAGCCGCTAATAAACCGAAGATGGATCGTTTTATCACTAGATTTTCTAAGGTTTATACGCCAGTTGTAGTTCTTATTGCGGCTTTAACAGCAATTGTTCCTTCCTTGATAACGGGAGATTGGAATCATTATATTTATACAGCTATTACTTTTTTAGTTATTAGTTGTCCTTGTGCCTTGGTTTTAAGCGTACCACTTTCTTTCTTTTCTGGAATTGGGGCAGCCTCAAAGAGAGGGATCCTTTTTAAAGGTGGGTTAGCAATCGAAAGTCTAGCCGATATTAAAGCAATTGTTATGGATAAAACGGGAACCTTAACAACAGGTACTTTTGCCGTTAAAAAAATTGTTAGTGTTAGTGGCCTTACAGAAAAACAAATGTTAACTATGGCAGCGGCAGTAGAGCGCTACTCGACTCATCCGATTGCCGAAAGTATTGTGGAAGAAGCAGTTCACAGGAAATTGACCCTTGTTCAACCAAAACAAGTGGAAGAAATTTCCGGAAAAGGATTAAAAGCACAATTTAGGGAAGGCTCTCTTTTAGTAGGCAATAAAGCCTTGCTGGAAAAAGAAGGGGTTTTATTAGACCGCTATCAAGAAGAAATGGGAACGACGGTTTTATTAGCTCTCGATCAAAAACTATTAGGTTGGATTGTAATTGGTGATACCATAAAAGAAGATGCAAAAGAAGCAGTTCATAAAATGAAAGCCTTACATCTTTATACAGGTATCTTAACTGGAGATGCCAAATCAGCAGCAGAAGCTGTGGGTAAAATAGTTGGTGTTGATCAAGTCTTTGCTAAACTTTTACCAGAAGAAAAATTATTGAAACTAGAAGAAACGAGAAAAGACCACGGTGTAGTGATGTTTGTAGGCGATGGTATTAACGACGCACCAGTCCTTGCCGGAGCCGATGTTGGGGCAGCAATGGGTAGTGGTGCTGATGCAGCTATTGAGGCAGCCGATGTGGTTTTCATGAATAACCGAGTAGGAGCTATCCCGACTTCCATTGAAATTGCGAGAAGAACGAAAAGTATTGCCAAACAAAACGTTATCATTGCTTTAGTAGTAAAAGCGCTGGTAATGATTCTTGGCTTCCTTGGTATGGCTAATATGTGGTTTGCTGTTTTTGCTGATACCGGTGTTACCATGATTTGTGTTATGAACTCGATTCGTCTTCTTTATAAGAAATACTAATCCTTGCTTTTTTAAGCTGAGTTTGTGATAATAATCTAGAGACTAAAGAATGGAAAGGAGTTTTCATGAGTCAAACAAAAAGTGGTTGTTGTAATAATACCAATAGTGAAAAGATTCGCTATGTGAGAGAAACAATGACAAATGAAGAGATAACAGCAGATTTGGCCGATTTTTATAAAGTTTTTGGTGATGCAACGAGAGTGCGTATTCTTTGTGCCCTTTTAGAATCTGAGTTGTGTGTCTGTGACTTGGCGGAGCTCTTAGAAATGACCCAGTCAGCGATTTCCCATCAACTGCGTGTATTAAAACAAGCTAAGCTTGTTAAGAATAGACGCGAGGGAAAGACGGTTTTCTATTCTTTAGCAGACGGACACATTCAAACGATTATTAGCCAGGGGATGGAACACATTGCAGAGTAAAAAAAGAAAGAGAAAAAAACAACAAAAAAAGAGAACGGTATTAAGATTAACTGGTATTTTAATTGTGCTATTAGTGGTTCTTGTCTATTTATTAATAGGCAATAGTAACCCAGTGAAATCAGGGCTTGCTAATTTAAAAGATAAAAAATATGATCAAGCTATAGAAGATTTTAATCGAGCCCTAGCGAAAGAAAAAGATATGGATGAGGCCTATTTGGGACTTGGATTGTCTTACTATGAAAAGGAAGATTATAAGAAGGCTCAAAATAATTTGCAACTTGCCCTTGATCATAAGGTGAAAGAAACACCAGTAATCTATAATCTTCTCGGACTTAGCAGTCAAAAGATAGAGGAACTAGATCAAGCCATTTCTTATTATGAAAAGGGACTTAAAATTAGTGAGAATAATTTAGAAGTACAAAATGAAATGCTTTTAAATATAACCAAGATTTATGAAGAAAAGCACGATTATGAAAATGCGAGAAATTATTTGGCCAGGTATGTAGAGTTAAATCCAACGGATAAAGATGCACGTAAGGAGCTTGACTTTTTACAAACCAGATAAGAGGGATTATGATATCATTAGACAAAGAAATTGAAAAAGTAATACTAGTTGGGGTGGCTCTTTATAATGAAGAGAGCACCCTACTTTCATTAAAAGAATTAAGCGAGCTAGCCAAAACAGCAGGAGCCGAAGTGGTGGGACAGGTAATACAAAATCGTGATACGATTCATCCCGTTACCTATGTGGGTAAAGGTAAGATTGATGAAATTAAAGATCTAGCCTGGGAGATGGAAGCAACAGGCATTATTTGTGATGATGAACTTTCTCCTGTACAAATGCGAAACCTACAAGATGCTCTAGATTTAAAGGTGATGGATAGAACGCTGGTTATCTTAGATATTTTTGCTGGTAGAGCAAGTACTAAGGAAGGCAAGATACAGGTAGAACTAGCTCAATTAAAATATTCACAAACAAGATTAACGGGAAAAGGTATTGAAATGTCCAGACTTGGTGGTGGTATTGGTACCAGAGGCCCTGGTGAGAAAAAACTTGAGCAAGATAGACGGCTTATCAAAACCAGAATCGGTCAATTGCAAAGAGAATTAAAAGAAGTAAAGAGGCATCGGGAAACCATGCGAGAGGGAAGAAACAGAAATAATCTTCCAGTAGTTGCTATCGTAGGTTATACCAATGCCGGGAAATCAACCCTACTTAATGAATTAACCGGAGCAGATATTTTAGCAGAAGATCAACTTTTTGCTACTTTGGACCCCACAACTAGGAGTCTAGTGATGCATAATTCGGCGGAAGTGCTACTTACTGATACGGTTGGGTTTATTAATAAGTTGCCTCACCATTTAATAGAAGCTTTTAAAAGTACTTTAGAAGAAGCAAAATATGCGGATATTATTCTTCATGTTGTAGATGCTTCAAACCAAGAAGCAGAACTACAAATGCACACCGTTTATACTACGTTAACTGATCTAGGGGTAACAAACAAACCGATTATTACGGCGTTTAATAAACAAGATCGTCTGGTGGAGCCGGTTATTATTAAAGATTTTAAGGCCGATTACTGTGTCAACATCTCTGCTAAAACTAGAGTGGGATTTGATAAGTTGCTAGAAACACTAGAAAAGGTATTAAGAGAACAAAAAGTGTATATTGAAAGAGTTTATGATTATAATGAAGCTTCGAAGATTGCGCTGATTCGAAAACAAGGTGAGTTAATAAGTGAAAACTATACAGATAAAGGAATTGAAGTAAAGGCGTATGTACCGCCACAGATTCTAGATCAAGTGAGGTAGAAAGATGGCATTACAATTTGTATTTGGGCCTTCAGGAAGTGGCAAGTCTCATTATCTTTATGAGAAAGTTATCAAGGAGTCACTAGAAAACCCCAAAAAGAATTATATTATTATTGTTCCAGAGCAGTTTACCTTAAGCACCCAAAAGGAGCTTGTCAGGTTGCACCCCAGAAAAGGAATTATGAATATTGATGTACTAAGTTTTGCTAGAATGGCATATAGAGTATTTGAGGAGGTGGGTCTAAAAGACCTGCCTT
>DXHJ01000123.1 GCA_019113475.1 Candidatus Dorea intestinavium
GTTTGGTGCTGATATTGTCACTCACTCAACAACCAAATATATGGATGGACATGCAACTAGTGTTGGTGGTGTTATTGTTGATAGCGGTAATTTTGATTGGGACGCAAATAAAGAAAAGTTCCCAGGGCTTACTACCCCAGATGAGACTTACCACGGTTTAATTTATACAGAAAGATTTGGTAAAGGTGCTTATATTACCAAAGCTACAGCGCAACTAATGAGAGATCTTGGCTCAACCCCCTCTCCTCATAACTCTTTCCTTTTAAATATTGGCTTAGAAACACTAGCTCTTAGAATGGAAAAACATACAGAAAATGCCCTTAAAATCGCCACTTATTTACAAAATCATGAAAAGGTCTCTTGGGTACATTTTCCAGGGCTTAAAGGAGATAAATACTACGAGAGAGGACAAAAGTATTTACCAGAAGGTAGCTGTGGTGTTTTAACCTTTGGTATCAAAGGGGGAAAAGAAGCCACCATTAAAGTAATGGACGCTTTAAAACTCGTTGCCATTGCGACTCACGTAGCCGATTCAAGAAGTTGTGTACTTCATCCAGCTAGTCATACTCATAGACAAATGAGTGATGAAGAATTACTGGAAGCTGGAGCACTTCCAGACTTAATCCGTTTTAGTGTAGGGATTGAAAATGCCGATGATATTATCGAAGATTTGGAGCAAGCTTTAAAAAACGCCTAGCATCTTTTCGAATCTTTTAGAACGTGTTACAATACTAAAAGATTGCAATAGGAGAGATGAAAATGAAGATTGGTATTTTTGATTCTGGCATGGGTGGTTTATCAGTACTGCACCAAGCGCTGGGGTTAATGGACAATGAAGAATTTATCTATTATGCGGATAAGAAACATGTTCCATACGGACTAAAAACGAGAGAAGAAATTATAAAGTATACAAGAGAAGCACTCTCTTTTATGATTGATAAAGGAGTACAAGGCATTGTTGTGGCCTGTAATACAGCTACTAGTGCCGCTATTAGTTTAATGCGTAAAGAGTTTGATATTCCCATTGTGGGGATGGAACCAGCGGTAAAAAAGGCGATTGATACCTATGGAAAAAGTAAGGTCTTAGTAGTAGCAACACCGATTACGGTTACGGGTCAGAAAATGAAAGGCCTAATTGAACGAGTAGATAAAGAACATATGTCTGATCTTTTGGCATTACCAAGACTAGTGGAATTTGCTGAAAATAATGAATTTCATACCACGGCGGTAAAAGAGTACTTGTTAGAAAAATTCAAAGACTATGATTTAGATAGTTATTCCTCTTTGGTGCTTGGTTGTACCCATTTTAACTATTTCAAAGATTCGTTTCGGGATATCTTACCAGAACAAGTAAAATTTGTGGATGGTAATGAAGGAACCATTCGTCATCTAATGAAAGAGTTAGAGATTGAGCAATCAAATGAAAGAAAAAATCAAAAAATCTCTTATTACTATTCCGGTGAAAAGGTGGAGAGTAAAGAAGAGCTAAAACAAATTGAAAACTATTTAAAACGTCTTGATTTAATGATTAAGATAAACTAGAAGAGTGAAAACTGGTTAAAAGAAAAAATCTTTTAACCAGTTTTTTTAGTGTAGGAAGTTGGTAGATACTAAAGAAAAAATTGAGGCAACTAGAGAAAACAGTAAAAAAATAATCATGCCTTTATTACCCCAAGTATCTTTTTGGCTAACGCAGTAGTAGGTTTCTAGTGGTTTTTCTTTTATCCATTGATAACCATAGACAAAAAAGATAATAAGTCCTACTAGGTTTAATCCATAGTAAAAGATGATAGCAAAAAGAGGAAAACGAGGCTGTATTTGTGTAAGAAAGACGCTACTTAAATTAAAACAGGCATGGATAACATAAGTGTAAACAATATTATTGCTCTTATAATAGATAGCACCAAAGATGATACCAATAAAAGCAGCATAGAAAAATTGTTCTAAGTTTAAATGATAAGCACCAAACAAAACACTACTAACTAGGATACTGGTTTTATAACCAAAGGGTCTTAATTTGCTAATTAAAGTTTTTCTAAAAATTAACTCCTCTAAAAGCGGTCCAATAATGACCACATATAATAAAGTGGGCAAAAGCGGAGAGTTTTCCAAAGTATTAGAGACGATAGAAGACTCACTTAAAGAAGTGAATTTACCAGTAATTAAATAGGAAATACCACTATTTAGCCCTATGCCTAGATAAGCAAAGAAAAGCGAAAGCCCAAAGCCCGACAACCCAACAAGAGTAAGTTCTTTGGCTGGTAAGGCTTTTGCCTCTACCCTGGGGGCGAAGATTTCTTTGGTCATTTGTTTAAAGGAAAAGTATAAAAGTAAGAGCCCCAGGGCAGTAGCTAAGAGCATTAAACCATTGATAAAGGAGTCACTACTTGTAATCCCGAAGAAATAAAGGGAAAATACTGTCAGTAGTGTGCCAATGACGCTAGCACTTATACCCATAATGATAATGGATAATAAGAGAGCAAAGCAAAGATGACTGATTGTTTTACGTTCCATAAATATAATAATTCCTTTCTTTTTTTTATACTACTACGATTCGAAAACTTGGTCAAACATCCCTATGCAACCTGTCCTAAAAAGGGTATAATTAAGCATATGAAAAGAAAAATTGTGAAAATAATCTTAGCATTTTTAGGTATCTTAGTTTTATTTTTTGGCGGCATTATCATTTTTTTAAGTGTAACAGAATACAAACCAGAAAAAATAGAAGAGCTAACCAAGATAGAAGGGAGCAAAAGTTTAAAGCTAGAAGATTCTTTTAGTGTAATGACGTTTAATATTGGCTACGCTGGTCTAGGAAAGGACCAGGACTTTTTTATGGATGGCGGAAAAATGGTAAGACCAGAACAAAAAGAGGATGTTGAGGAAAATCTAAAGGGGATTGAACAGGTATTACAAAGGGAAAATCCAGATTTTCTCTTGTTACAAGAGCTAGACATTAATTCGAAGCGCTCATATAACATTAATGAAAAAGAAAGCGTAGAAGCAAAATTGAAAAAAGACGGTGTCTTTGCGCCTAATTTTGTCTGTGAATACGTACCTTTTCCCCTACCGACAATTGGTAAAGTAGAAAGCGGCGTGGCGACTTTTTCCCAATACTCTAGCGAAAAAGCAAAAAGGATTAGTCTTCCGGTACCTTTTAAATGGCCGGTGCGAATGGCTAATTTAAAAAGATGTTTGCTGAAGACGCGTTTCCCAATTGCGGGAACCGATAAGGAGTTAGTTATCTTTAATGCCCATTTAGAAGCTTATGATGATGGCGAAGGGAAAAAAGAACAAACAAAAATCATGCTCGAAGTTATGGAAGAAGAGTATGAAAAAGGTAACTACGTAATTGCCGGTGGTGATTTTAATCAGTCTTTAGCGGAAAATTTAAACAAGTATCCTATTAAGGATGAGAAGAACTGGATTCCCGGAGTATTAGAGCCAAAGGATTTTGGCGAAAACTTTAGCATGCAGATGGATCATGAAGTACCTACTTGTCGTCTTAATGATAGTTTGCTCCATAAAAATACCCAGACCTATGTGGTAGATGGGTTTTTAGTGTCCAATAATATTATAGTAGAGGAAGTGAAAACCTTAGATGAAGGATTTGTCTATTCCGACCATAATCCGGTTAGATTAAAATTTTCATTTAAGGAGTAAGAATTATGACATACAAAGAAGCAAGACAATATTTAAAAGAAATTAGTAAAACCGGAAGTATTCCGGGACTTGAATCGGTAAAAAATTTAGCTGAAGTTTTCGGTAATCCTCAAAAAGATTTAACAATTATTCATCTAGGCGGAACCAATGGGAAAGGTTCTACGCTAGCTTTTTTAAGAGCGATGTTTTTAAAGGCCGGATATAAAGTGGGAAATTTTAGTACCCCAGCCGTCTTTGACTACGAGGAGCAGTTTCAAATCAACGGGGAAAATATGAAACCAGAGGATTTGGCAACTTATGTTGGCAAAATGAAGGAAGGCATTCAAAAGCTTTTAACGGCAGGAAAAAGAGCTCCCACGGTTTTTGAAGTGGAAACTGTTCTATCTTTCCTTTATTTTAAGGAACAAAAATGCGATGTGGTTTTACTTGAAGTTGGCATGGGCGGAGCAATGGATGCGACTAATATTATTGAGTTCCCCCTAGCTTGCATCTTTACACCGATTAGTATGGATCACATGAATTTTTTGGGAAATTCACTGGAAGAGATTGCTAAAGAAAAATCGGGAATTATCAAGGCAGGGGCAAAAGTTATCAGTGCACCGCAAAAAGCCTCAGTGATTAAAATATTAAAAGAAAAAGCTAAAGCTAAGACGGATGATTTTTACTTAGTAAAAGAAGAGTTAATTGACAAAATGAGTGAGAAAAAGTTAGCTCTTTCTGGTCTTTATCAAAATATCAATGCAGCAACGGCAGTGACAGCAGCGACCTTATTAAGAAGCTTTTTTACAAAATTAGATGAGGATGCTATTGAACAAGGATTGTTGGCAGCAAACTGGCCAGGACGATTTGAAACGATTTTAGATACTCCTCGTTTTATTATCGATGGGGCTCATAATCCTGATGGAGCTAAAGCTCTTGCCAAGTCCTTAAAGTTCTATTTTACAAACAAAAGAATAATTTATATAATGGGGGTATTAAGGGATAAAGAATACCAAACCATGCTAAAAGAAACTGTGCCCTTAGCCGATGAGGTTATGACGATTACGACCCCAACGGTTCGAGGATTTGATGGTAGAGAACTTTTAAAAGAAGTAAAGAAGTATAAAGAAAATGCTATCTATGTAGAAAGTATTGATAAAGCCGTAAAAAGAGCCTTAACTTTAGCCGGTAAAGAAGACATTATTATAGCCTTTGGCTCCTTAACCTTTTTAGGAGAGGTTAAGAAGGCAATTGAAAAATAGAAAGAGAGCAACCATGTTTGATAGGGACAAAATTGAAAAAGCAGTACACCTTATATTAGAGGGAATTGGCGAAGACACCAGTAGAGAAGGATTACAAGATACACCAAAGCGCATTGCTAAGATGTATGAAGAAATTTTTCAAGGAATGAATCAAGATGCCAGTGAGCATTTAACAAAAACCTTTTCTAGCACAGGTTCAGATATGGTGATAGAAAGAGACATCGTGTTTTATTCTATGTGTGAGCATCATTTTATGCCTTTTTATGGGAAGGCTCATATTGCTTACATTCCTGACGGAAAGGTGGTAGGACTTAGTAAGCTTGCTAGAACTGTAGAAGTCTATGCGAAACGTCCACAAATTCAAGAACAAATGACGGCCCAAATAGCAGATGCTTTAATGAATGTTTTAGCGCCTAAAGGTGCGCTTGTTATGATAGAAGCAGAACATATGTGCATGACGATGCGAGGTGTCAAAAAGCCAGGTAGTAAAACCATTAGCATTGCTAAAAGAGGAGTTTTTGAAAAAGATGAACAACTAACAAACACCTTTTTTAGGATGATGAATTACCATGAATAAAGTAAACGAAATTATTAGAAATGAAAGTTATCTAAAGGCCTTAGAAGAAATTGAAAAGTTAGAAAAAGAGCGTATTTTTTGCAAACATAATATGGAACATTTTTTGAGTGTTGCTAGGATTATGGAAATAGAAAACTGCAAAAGAAAACTCGGATTTGATGAGGAAATTCTCTATGCAGCAGCTCTTTTGCATGACATTGGTAGACACCTTGAGTATCAAGAAAATATTCCTCATGAAAAGGCAAGTTATGAATTAGCTAAAACTATTTTGGCAGATACAGCCTTTACCAAGAATGAAAAAGAAAAGATATTAAAAGCGATTGCTAGTCATAGAAATCAAGAAGAAAGTGGGAAAGATAGTTTAGCGAAGCTTTTATATAAAAGTGATAAAAAAAGTAGGCCTTGTTTTACCTGTCCGGCAAAAGCAGAATGCAATTGGCCTGATAGTAAGAAAAATTTAGTATTATAAGGAGAAAAGAAGATTGATTATTGGCAACAAAATTTTTGATACAGATCATGAAACCTATATTATGGGAATTTTAAATGTAACCCCTGACTCTTTTTCTGATGGTGGAAAGCATAATACTTTAGAAGCCGCCTTAAAACAAACGGAAGAAATGATTAAAGAGGGAGCATCCATTATTGATGTAGGAGGAGAATCCACTAGGCCAGGTTACCAAAAGATTTCCGCAGAGGAAGAAATAGAGCGGATTATGCCAGTATTAGAGGCGATAAAAAGTCGTTTTGATACCCCGATTTCTGTTGATACTTACAAAAGCGCAGTAGCAAAAGAAGCAATTAAAGCTGGGGTGGACATGATTAATGATATTTGGGGCTTTAAGGCAGATGATAACATGGCAAAGCTTTGCCAAGAAGCTGAAGTAGCTGTTTGTTTAATGCATAATCGAAGCAATAAAGATTATCTAGATTTTAGAAAAGATTTGCTTAAAGATTTGCAAGAAAGTCTCAAAATTGCCAAAGATCATAAAATAGCAGATGATAAAATTATCTTAGATCCAGGAGTGGGGTTTGCTAAAGATTCAAAGCATAATCTATTGGCTATTAATTACTTAACTGATCTTAAGGAACTTGGCTATCCTATTCTTCTTGGAACTTCAAGAAAGTCAGTAATTGGTAATACATTAAAGGTACCTTTAGAAGAACGATTAGAAGGAACGATAGTTACAACGGTTTTGGGGATTGAAAGAGGAGCATCCTTTGTTCGCGTTCACGATGTGAAGGAGAATAAAAGAGCGATAGATATGACAAGAGCAATATTAAATACTTAAAAAGGGGGCTGTAAGATGGACAAATTGGTAATTAAGGATTTAAGAGCGTATGCCTATCATGGGGTGTATGAAAGAGAAACAAAAACAGGGCAAAATTTTTTAATCAATGCAACAATTTATTGTGATTTTAAAGAAGCAGCAAAAGATGATGAGGTGCTAAAAGCGGTGGATTATGGTAAGGTTTGCCATTTCCTACATGCATATTTTACTTCTAGAACTTTTAAGCTATTAGAAACTGCCGTAGAAAAGATGAGTAAAGAAACCCTTTATCGTTTTCCAGGTATAAGAAAGATTGTAATTGAAGTGAAAAAGCCAGAAGCACCAATTGGGCTACCCTTTGATTATGTATCAGCAACAAAAGAAGCTAAATGGCATAAAGTTTATTTATCGGTAGGATCTAATTTAGGTGATAAAAATGAAAACATTGAAAAAGGCATTGAAGAACTTAATGAAAGAGAAGATTGCCGAGTCCTTGAGGTTTCTTCTATTTTCAAAAGCAAACCTTATGGGAAATTAGACCAAGATGATTTTTTAAATGGTGCATTAGCTATTGAGACTGTTCTAGAACCAGATGAGCTTTTAAAAGTTTTAAAAGAAATTGAAGCAAAAGCTGGTAAGGGGCATACTATTCGTTGGGGACCAAGAACTCTTGATTTAGATATTGTCTTTTATGATCAGCTTGTCTATGATACAAAAGAATTACAAATTCCTCATATTGATATGGAAAATAGAGATTTCGTCCTTGTACCTATGTCTGAATTAGGCGATTATATCAGGCACCCTGTTACGGGACTTACCATTAGACAGATGTTAGAAAATTTAAAATTAAAATCACCAGGATATATTCTGGAGTAGTAAAGGAAAAATAAAATGAAAAAAAGAGTGGTCGTAGCATTAGGACATAAGGCCCTTGGAACAACCCTTCCAGAGCAAAAAGAAGCAGTTAAAAGATCAGCAAAAGCGATTGTTGATTTAGTTGAAAAAGGTTATCAAGTGGGCATTACCCATAGTAATGCGCCACAGGTAGGTATGATTCATGCAGCAATGAATGAATTTGGTGTAAACCATGAAGAATATACACAAGCACCGATGTCTATTTGTTCAGCAATGAGCCAAGGTTATATTGGCTATGATTTACAAAATGCTATTCGTGAGGAACTTTTAAATCGCGGAATTTATCGCAACGTTAGCACCATTATAACGCAAGTTGTAGTAGACCCTTATGATGAGGCTTTTTATGCACCAAGTAAAGTGCTAGGAAGATACATGAGTGAAGAAGAAGCAGAGAAAGAAAAAGAAAAAGGAAACTTCGTAGTAGAAGAAAAAACAGGCTATCGCAGAATCGTTTCCGCACCAAGTCCAGTAAAAATTGTGGAACTTGACACCATTAATGCCCTACTTGATCAAAATCAATTGGTCATTGCTTGTGGTGGTGGTGGTATTCCTGTTTTAGTGCAAGACAATCATTTAAAAGGTGCAAGTGCAGTTATTGAAAAAGACTTAACAGCAGGAATGATGGCAGATGGCATTGAAGCAGAAGCGTTAATTTTCTTAACCGGTGTAGACCAAGTAAGTCTTTATAAAGATACACCAAAGGAAGAAAAGATTGCAGAATTAACGGTTGCAGAAGCAAAGAAGTATATGGAAGAAGGACATTTTGGCACGCATAATATGTTACCCAAATTTGTAGCAGCTACTTCTTTTGTAGAAAAAGATGAGGAAAGAAAAGTGTTAATTACTTCGATGGAAAATCTTTGTGATGCCCTAGATGGCAAGAGTGGAACTTGGATTAAAAAGTAAAGAAAAGACAAAATGGAGGCAGATTTTTATCTGTCTCTTTTTTGTACAAAAAGAATCATTTGACAACAGTTATGCAGTGTTATATACTGATATAGTCGAGGAGGAGGATTAATGAAAATTATAATTAACACTACAATTATGATTCCTATTTATGAGCAAATTGTTGATCAAATAAAAACTCTTATTCGTGGTGGAGAACTAAAGGAAAATGATAAGCTGCCTTCCGTTCGAACATTATCAAGAGAGCTAAAAATAAGTGCTTTAACGGTTAAGAAAGCTTATGATTGTTTGGAAGATGAAGGATTTACAGTGACTGTTCATGGTAAAGGCAGTTATGTGGCGGCAACAAATACGGAACTACTATTAGAAGAACAAAAAAAAGAAGTAGAAACCGAACTAGAACAGGCCATTTATAAAGGGCGACGTCTTGGTATTAGCGACGACGAGATGAAAATCCTATTTGAATTAATTTTAGAGGGGTAACTTAGATGTTAAAAACTATTAATTTACAAAAAAAATATCCTGATTTTTCATTAGATGCTTCTATAGAAGTAAAAGCTGGAAGAATCGTTGGACTTATTGGTCAAAATGGGGCTGGAAAAAGCACTATCTTTAAAGCTATTTTGGGATTAATTGCTATTGATTGTGGAGAGGTGGAACTTCTTGGAAAAGAGGCAGGAAAAATAACTCCACAAGATAAAGAGTCCTTAGGCGTTGTTCTTTCTAATTCAGGATTTAGTGAGTATTTGACACTTAAAGGCATAATGCCGATCTTAAAGAGTATCTATCCCCGGTTTGATGAGTCATTTTTTAAAGAACAAGCAAAAAAGTTTGGCTTGCCTTGTGATAAAAAAATCAAAGATTTCTCAGCAGGAATGAAGTCTAAACTAAAAGTGCTTGTGGCTATATCGCATAATGCGAAGCTCTTGATTTTAGATGAACCAACAGTGGGATTAGATGTTATTGCTAGGGATGACCTTTTAGAATTGTTGCGAGAGTTTATGGAAGAAGATGAAGAGCGAGCTGTTTTAATTAGTTCGCATATTGCTAGTGATTTAGAGCCATTATGTGATGAACTTTATTTAATGGATAGGGGAAAGATCATCTTACATGAAGATACAGACGTTTTATTAAGTGATTATGGACTACTAAAAATTAATGAAGAACAATATCAGAAATTAGATAAAATATACCTTCTTTCCAAAAAGAAAGAAAACTACGGTTATAGTTGTTTAACAAATGAGAAACAGTATTACCTGGATAATTATCCTAAGATAGTCATTGAAAAAGGAAGTATAGATGGCATTGTTACAGCGATGATAAGAGGAGAAAAGCAATGAAAGGATTAGTAATAAAGGATTTTAACTTAATAAAACTACAAAAGAAGTTTTTCATTGTAAATATTGCCATAGCAATTGCGATAAGCCTTATGAATAATGACCCTGTTTTTATCCTAGGCTATCAAACCTTTGTGATGTCTATGTTTACTTTAAGTACCATTACTTACGATGAATCAAATAATGGCAATGCTTTCCTTTTTACGCTACCTATTAGTCGCAATGATTATGTTAGGGAAAAATACGCTTTTTCACTTTTAGTAGGAAGCGGCTTTTGGCTTTTATCCCTTGTTATGGCAGTTATTATAAATAATATTAAAGGTGCAATGCCTATGGTAGAGTTACTAATGACTGCTTTCTTGATTTTTCCAATTATGGTAATTCTTTATGCAGTCATGATTCCTTTTCAATTAAAATTTGGTGCCGAAAAAGGGCGAATGGCCATTGTTGGGGCAGTGGGAATCTTATTTATTACGATTTTTTTACTTATAAAAATAATTACGGCATTTGGTGTAAATATAAAAAATGTCTTTAATAACATTTTATTATTAAAGACAACAGTCTTAATTACAACAGTAATTTTAGTGAGTTTTGTCCTGCTTTTTATCTCTATGAAAATTAGCGTTTTGATTATGATAAATAAAGAGTTTTAGTGAAAGTAGTAAGCAGTTTGACATTTGTTAAAGTTGTAGATATACTAAATCTTGTATACATGAAACAAGTTAACACAAGAAGTAAAGGAAAGGGAGAATACCGATGAAATGTCCTTATTGTGGTCACTTAGATACGAGAGTTATTGATTCAAGACCTGCTGATGATGGAACTTCTATTAGAAGAAGACGTTCTTGTGACGAATGCAAAAAGCGCTTTACTACTTACGAAAAGGTAGAGACTATTCCGCTTATTATTATAAAAAAAGATAATACCAGAGAACAATATAACCGTAAAAAAATTGAATCTGGAGTTTTAAGAGCCTGTTATAAAAGACCAGTCTCAGCAGATGAAATTTCAGCAGCCATAGATAATATAGAAAGTAAGATTTTTAGCTTAGAAGAAAAAGAAATTCCTAGTAGCACCATTGGCGAAGTTGTAATGGAAGAGTTAAAAGATTTGGATGAGGTAGCTTATGTAAGATTTGCCT
>DXHJ01000124.1 GCA_019113475.1 Candidatus Dorea intestinavium
AATCAGCAATCTTATAAATTAATTTTTCTGTATCTTCCCAACCAATACAAGGATCGGTAATGGATTGACCGTATGTAAGGTTTCCTTCAATCGGTTGTGTCCCCTCTACTAAATAGCTTTCAATCATTACCCCTTTTACTAGTTGTTTTAAATCTGGATTGTAATTACGACTATGGAGAACTTCACTAACAATACGCTTTTGTTCTTTGTACTTTTTATTTGAGTTAGCATGATTAACATCAATAATCGCTGCTGGATTTTGATATTCCTCTTTACTATACATTTCAAAAAGTCTAATTAAATCTTCGTAGTGATAGTTTGGTACATTCGTTCCGTAACGATCGACAGCTCCTCTTAAAATAACATGAGCCAAAGGATTTCCATCTGTTGCTACATCATAACCTCTATAAATGAAAGAATGGGCGTGTTGTGCGGCATAAACCGAATTAAGCATAACGGAGAAATCACCACTAGTAGGATTTTTCATCCCAATCGGAATATCCATACCACTTGCGGTTAAACGGTGTTGTTGGTTTTCAACCGACCTTGCTCCAACGGCTTCATAGCAAAGTAAATCATCCAAATAACTTCTGTTTTCTGGATAAAGCATCTCATCTGCCGCTGGGAGACCACTTTCCTTTAATGCTCTTAAGTGCATCTTTCTAATGGCAATAAGTCCTTCATAAAGATTAGGCGCTGCCTCTGGATCTGGTTGATGAAGCATTCCTTTATAACCTGCTCCTGTGGTTCTTGGCTTGTTGGTATAAATTCTTGGAATAATAAGAAGCTTTTCTTTGACCTTTTCATTTACTCGTGCCAATCTGCTTACGTATTCACAAACCGCATCTTCATTATCAGCCGAACAAGGTCCAACTACCAAGATAAAGCGATTGCTTTCTCCCGTAAATACTTGTTTTATTTCTTCATTTCGTGTTGCAATTAAATTTTTTAAATCTTCTGTCAGAGGCCATTCTTCTTTTAAGACTGAAGGTTTTGGTAGCTCTGCATTAATAAACATTCCCATTTTTTCTTCCTTTTCTTTTATTATCTTTTCTTTTGTTATCTTTTCTTTTGTTATCTTTTATTATTTAGCGGGTACCACCGCCACCACCACCGGAAAATGAACTTCCGCCACCGGAAAACGAACTGGATCCGCCACCGCCACTATTAGCGCTTCTAGCTTTTTCAACAGAGCGAATACCATCATAGGCAAAGGCTCTTGTGGCCATCATCATAAAGTAAGGATCAATGGAAGAATCATTTGTAAAGCCAGGATAGAGTCTGCCAATTTCCTTTTCTACATTATCTGCCATCCCAAGCACTGAAGCAAAGATTAGGTAGTCTTCCCATAATACCACTTCTTTGACTTGTTTTTCACCTAATCTGGAAAATTCTTTAATAAATTTCTTAAATCCCATGGAATGGAGAATTTCTTCGCGGTATTTTGGCGTATAGATAAGTTTTGGCTTATTTTTAATGCGGACACCTTCCATATAGCCATTATTAGTCATCATAGCTTCCACTTGGCCTTCAATGGAACTAAACCAGTCATCAATTTTAGTATAGTTTTTCTTGCACCATCTCTCAAACTCTTCATTTTCAAGAATCTGATTATTCCCAGCTGCCGCTTTAAAATAGCTGTATAATTTTGTTTCCATCGGCGTTCTAAAGGTAGGATTATTATTAATAAAATGAAAGGCTACCCGCTCTTTAGACTTAAACATTCCTTGTTGTCTTTGTGTCGAAAAAGCAATCTTTTTATCACGAACCCAACTAAGGAGCATGGCTGCTAAAATCCCGGACTCATAAGAAGTACGATTGGCCAAATTTCTTTTTTTAACAATATAATAAAATAAAAACGGATCTCTATTTGCGGGAATATCTCGGAAATAATCTACTTCTTTTTCCTTTGGTAGCTTATTATTGCCATCGGTAAATTTAGGTTGGTTTTCTTTATAGCCTACTACAAACAGGCCTCCCACTAACAATAAGAAAACTCCGGCAATTGCTCCCATAATGCCTTTTCCTATCCCAGATTCTTCCTCATAATCATCTTCATAGCTACTACCTTCTTTTGCTTCTTCGGCCATATCTTCAAAGGTTCGATCACTATGCTTGTCATTGGCATTTGTAAAAGTTGCTCCAGAAAATCCAGCTAGGATGTTTACATATTGCACTTGACCATAGCTTCCATCTAAATCATTATTGGCATCAATATAATATTCGTCTGGGCCACCTTCTACATAAACAGTTCCTTCAAAACCAAAGCCATAGACTAAAGTATCTTCTGTAATTTGGTCACTTTTAATAATAACAGAAACCTTTTCTGGAACGGTATTCATCCCTTCATTAACGAGGCGGTAATTCATTCCATACATATCATCATACTTTTCTACGAAAGAATCTACCACATAACTCATAGTATAAACATGGCTACCATAATCGCCAATCCCAAAACAGAGTTCATAATCATCACCATCTTGAATAATTCCTGCTTTGTATTTTTTTTCTTCTCGACTTGCGTCAATATCCCAATCAGGTAAAGTTTTAAATTTCTTTCCTTTTTCTTTTACGGACAGAGAATGGATTTGTGATCCTTCCATGTTTTTCATCTCTTTATAGACTTCTGTTCCTTCTGTATTAGTCATATCCCAGACTTCTGTAATATTTGCACTACCATCTTCATTTAAAAGCACCGTCACCTCTAAACTATGTAATTCATTCGCCGTTGCAAAAGTTGGCAAGCAAAAAAATAAGGCTAAGAAAAAAGAGGCAAGGGCCGCTGTAATCTTTCGTCTGTTTTTTTTAGAATTCAACTTTGGGCACCTCTTTTTCACTCTCGGAAACTTGGAACATTTCAAATCCTTCAAAATGGAACATTCCGGCTACAATGGATGATGGAAAGGTTTCTCTTTTATTGTTGTAAGTATAGACAGAATCATTATAGAACTGTCTTGCATATTGAATTTTATCTTCTGTTTCTTGTAAACTTTTTTGTAGATTTAAAAAAGAAGTGTCTGCTTTTAGTTGCGGATAAGACTCTCCTAGCATCATAATACGATTAAGTGCTTGGTTTAGTTCTCCCGAAGCCTTCATTTGATCTTGTGGTGTAGAAGCGCTTAGATATCTATTTCTTGCGGAAATAGTTGCTTCTAGCGTTCCTTTTTCGTGAGCTGCATAACCTTTTACTGTTTCTACTAGGTTTGGAATTAAATCCGTTCTTCTTTTTAAAACGACGTCAATTTGTGACCAGTTTACTTTCACCTTATTTCTTGCTTTTACTAATCCGTTGTAAGTTGATACAAAAAATAAAATAATCAATACAACCACTGCTAAGACAATTATTATTGGCATCATTTTACCCTCCTCTTTGTTTGGTTTGTTTTATTATAAGGTGTTTTAATAAAACACCCAGTTACCAATTTTTTATCTATTTATTAGCTTTACTCTCCACCTCTAATAAAGCTTCTTTTATCCCTAAGCCACCTGCATAACCAACCATCTTACCATTTGCTCCTACCACCCTGTGGCAAGGTGTAATAATCGCAATCGGATTTTTATTGTTTGCCATCCCTACTGCTCGACAAGCTTTGGGATTACCAATGGCTATTGCTACTTCTTTATAACTTCTTGTTTCTCCATAGGGAATTGTTCTAAGCGCCTCCCAAACTTGTTTTTGAAAGGGTGTCCCTTGCGGATTTAAGGGCAAGGTAAACTCTTTTCGCTGCCCTAAGAAATACTCTTCCAATTGACTAACCGCTTTTTTAAGGACTTCATCTTCTTGTTGAATTTCTTCTAGAGGACTTTTTTTAAAATCAAGGCCCACAAGATAACCTTCACTAGAAGACAAATAAAGCTTGCCAATGGGACTTTCATAAATACAATAGTTTCTCATCTTTTCCTCTTTATCTTTAATTTTTTATTAATTATCTTACTTCTATAATAAAGGTATTTAT
>DXHJ01000125.1 GCA_019113475.1 Candidatus Dorea intestinavium
AAGGTTTTTATGGTATATTTAGATACATTAAATAGATTAAATATATGCAATCCAGCCGAGAATATTAAGCGAAATCAAGCTAGAACCCATCCGATTCATTATGCGGCGTATGACAGTGAGCGACGTCAGTGGTTAACAGAAAACTATAGAACGGCGTTTGGAGAAGATCTAATTCCGAATACGCAATATGGATCATTGATTCCCCTGTGTATAGGTAAACCTGTGAAACTTGAAGGAACATATGAGGACGAACAAGTTAGGCAAGAAAAGTATGCTGAAATATTAGAAAAATATAAACAAGTTCAAGATCAAGGTGATGGAATTAAAAGCTTTACAGGCATATTGCTTTACCTTATGATGGATAACTATTGTACTTATCTAATTGATGAACCTGAAGCGTTTTTACATCCACCACAAGCAAAAATAATGGGAAGTATTATTGGGAAAAAACTTTCTACCAAAAAACAAGCATTTATTGCCACACATAGTGAAGAAATCGTTAAGGGTTTAATGGAGTCTGCTCCACATCGTATAAAAATTATTCGAATTGATAGAGATGAAAACAATAATTTTATTTCTATATTAAACAACAATGATTTTAATAAAGTTTGGAGTGACCCTCTACTGAGATATTCAAATATAATGTCTAGTTTGTTTCATAAGACGGTAGTACTTTGTGAAAGTGATTCAGATTGCAGAATGTATTCTATAGTTGATAATTATTTAAAGCGACAAGAAGGGAAATACTCAGAAACGCTATTTATTCATTGTGGTGGAAAACATCGCATGGCTAAAATTATTATTGCGCTTAAATCTTTAGGCGTTAATATAAGGGTTATTTCTGATATTGATGTGTTAAATGATGAAGGTGTCATTAGAGGAATTGCAGAGTCAGTTGGCTTAGAGTGGGGAGAGACTTTGAAAAAGTATTATAATGTTCTTGCGTCCAATCTTCATAGCTCAAAAGAAAATATCAATCGTAATGAAGCAAAAACAACAATAAACCGAGTGTTGGGTCAATCAGATAATCAAGATTTAAGCAATAGCGAGATTAAAGAAATTAGAAATGCAATTAAACTCGAATCCAAATGGAAAACTATTAAAGATAATGGGAAAATTGCGATACCTAGTGGTGAGGCAACAGATGCATTTAATAAGCTTAGCGATGCGTTGGAGGATAAAGATATTTTTTTGGTGCCGGTTGGTGAATTAGAAGGATTTGTAAAGGATGTAGGAGGACACGGGCCAGAGTGGGTTAACGCAGTCTTAGAAAGATATCCCGAGTTGGACAATCCAATATTTGACACCATAAAAAAATTTGTTATAACTTTAAATATTTAAATTAGAGTCTTAGGGATTTCCCTAACAAGTAAGCATTTGCAATACATAATGCGTATCTTGCAATAGAAAATATCTTGTTAGAAAAAAGTTAGAAAAAATGAAATAAAGAAATAGTAAAAAAGTAAACAAAGGCATATTTAAGCTATTTCAAAGGGAATGAGAGAGGTGCAAAAAGGTAAATTAAGTAGAAGTTAACTTTTGAAAAATAAATAAGCTAAAAATATCTTGTGAATTAAAGTTGGACTCATGGAATAAAGGTAGATAATTAAAAAAGAATAGAGTTTGCAAAAGTTGTTGGGAAAATGCCTAACAACTTTTTTAGGCTCTATGTCAAAATATAGCGAAAACCCGTAACCATCGGGGTTACGGGTTTTCGTTGTTTTATAGTTATCTAAAGGAATGAGAGTAAAGTGTACATCTTGTCGATGTAACTTTATGAGGGGGGGAGATAGATGATGTTGTTCATCTATCTGATTAAAAGTATACCGAAGAATTATGTCTAAAATATGTTTAATTGATTAAATCAAAAAAAAAATTCTTAAAGAAGGCTTAAGAACAAACTTCATGATTTCTTAATAATTTCCCCTCATTGGTCTTAAAAAATAGTTGATAACCTTGTATAGTAAAGAGGAGGTGATGAAGATGTTTAAAATATTAGTTTGTGATGATGATAAAGAAATAGTAGAAGCTATAGAAATATACTTAACTCAAGAAGGATATAAAGTTTATAAAGCTTATGATGGACTAGAAGCGTTACAAGTTTTAAAAGAAGAGGAAATCAATTTAT
Organism: Candidatus Dorea intestinavium; assembly: GCA_019113475.1. Lineage (GTDB taxonomy): Bacteria > Bacillota > Clostridia > Lachnospirales > Lachnospiraceae > Aequitasia > Aequitasia intestinavium. The sequence continues at coordinate 2,129 of DXHJ01000125.1, forward strand.
TAATTATAGACATTATGATGCCAAAATTAGATGGTATTCGCGCGACACTGAAAATCAGAGAAGAAAATAATATGCCGATTATTATTTTATCGGCTAAATCAGAAGACGCCGATAAAATACTAGGTCTTAATGTGGGAGCAGATGATTATGTGACGAAGCCATTTAGTCCGCTTGAACTAATTGCGAGAGTAAAATCTCAGCTAAGAAGATTCAATGTACTAGGAGCTAATCTTGCGAAAGAAAAAGAAAAGGTCTATTCAACAGGTGGCCTTCTTATTGACGATGATTTAAAAGAGGTAACAGTGGACGAAGAAGTGATTAACCTAACCCCACTAGAATATAATATTCTTTTATTCCTAGTGAAGAATAAAGGAAGAGTCTTTTCAACTGCACAAATTTATGAAAACATCTGGGATGAAGAGGCGATAGGCGTTGATAATACAGTGGCTGTTCATATCAGGCACATTAGAGAGAAAATTGAAATTAATCCTAAAGATCCAAGATATTTAAAAGTGGCTTGGGGAATTGGTTATAAAGTTGAAAGGATATAAAATATGAAAAAATGGTACCGAGCAAATGTGGTCAAGACGCTTCTCGTTGTTTTAGTAGTTTTAGCAACAGGGATGATGACCTTTAGCCTTTGGTGGTATGCCAATAACCTGCCATCGCTGTCGGATATTATTCCGAATAAGAAAGTGAAAAATTATGAGGATACCAGAGCTTTTGTGGATGATCTATATACTGACACTAATAAGGTTTTGGATGCATTACAATATCAAAAGCAAACCACATCTAATGAAGACATAAATGAAGATAGCTATATTGATCTAGAAAAAAGTAACAAAGAAGGAGCGTTTGTTGAAGCCAAGGAAAATGGTTTGGTCTATAAACTAGGAGATTTGCTTGACTGGCAAAATAAATTTGAAACTTATTATGTAAGTGATTATGGAATTGAGAAAAAGTATCTCATGGTTTGTGCTGAGCCAAGCAAAGGCTATGAATATCTTTATCTCAACGATCTAGCAGAAAAAGTTGCGAACAAAGAGTTAGTTCCAGAAGAGAGCTACAAATATACTACTGAGGGCGACTTAGAGGATATTAAAAACAACTTAATGGATAGCAGTGGCTTTGTTTTAAATGATGCAAGTGGAAAAACAAAGTATACCTCTTTTTGGAACTATGATAACTTTTTAATTGATGAAAAGTACAAACCAAGAGGTTATGATAGCCTCATTGATATGGTAAATAAAGATGCAAACTGGAATGGACGCCTAGATGAAGCGAATCAATTGTTAGCCGATACCATAAAAGGCATACAAAACGGGGAAGATGACCTGTTAAACTTAAAAGATTCTTTTAAAGAGGGAGACACTAATTTTACTTACATCTTATTAGATGAGTCAAAAAATAAGAGCTATTCTAATGTGGAAAAATATAAAGAGGCTAAAAACTTTGATACAACGGTAGAAAAATTGATGACCGAAGGAAAATATATTTTTATCGCTGACAGCTTACAAGATTTTAAAAGTAATATTAAAGAAGCGAAAGCTAGAACCTGGACGGAGACTTTAAAGGCTAGGTTTGCAGAAACGAAAAATGGGAAAGTGGAACTTTTTATTCACATTGATGATAAATATCCAATCTCTGATCACTACAAAGAAAATGCCACAAAGTATCAGTCCTATCTTAAAGATTCTGGGAAATACGTGGCGCAGTTTCTGATTTGGGGAATCATCTGGTTAATCGCACTAATCTGGCTTTGTTTTATTAGTGGCAAGAGAAAAGAAGACGAAGAGATTCATCTTAATGGCTTTGATAAAATTTATACCGAAATAGCAGCTATCGTTATTATTGGTTTAGAGGTCATGGTTTTTGCCGCAGTTGCGAGTGTTTTAAGTACAGTGACTTTTTTAGATACAACCCATGTTTCATATAATGAAAATTTAGCCTTAATGATGATGCTTAGTATGGCAGCAGCCTTTATCGGAATGGTGGGTCTTTTAAGTTTAGTTCGAAGAATCAAGGCAAAAACCTTATGGAGTGGCAGTATTTTAAAACGAATTGTTTCTTTTATAGGAAGAGTGTTTAGACATATCAATCTGTTGTGGAAGTGGGGCTTGGCCTTTCTTGGTTTTATTTTGCTACACTGGATAGCCATTGGTACTGGTGGTGGAGTCTTAGTTTTAATTGTTTTAATTTTAGAAGCTATGGTGGGAGTATTTTTAGTAAAATTCTTATTAGGACAAGAGGCTATCTATAAAGGCTTAAAAGAAATAGCCAATGGAAACCTAGAATATAAGATCCCTTATAAACATTTAAGAGGCAATCAATTAGAAATTGCTTCTTATGTAAATAATCTTGGTGATGGTTTTGAAAAAGCCAAAGAGTTGAGCCTAAAAAGCGAACGCATGAAAACAGATCTTATTACCAATGTTTCTCACGATTTAAAGACACCACTTACTTCTATTATTAATTATGTGGGACTCTTAAAACAAGAATCTTTTGCTGATCCAAAGATTGAAAAGTATCTTCAAATTATTGAGGAAAAAGCCTTTAGACTTAAAAATCTAACAGAAGACGTAGTAGAAGCATCCAAAGCGACTTCTGGAAATATCAAACTAGAAATGGTGGACTTAAATTTTGCCGAGCTAATCAGACAAGCAAGTGGAGAGTTTAGCGAAAAGTTAAAAGAGCGAAATTTAACAGAAATTATTGAGCTGCCAGACAAACCGGTTATCATTAGAGCTGATGCTAAAGTGACATGGCGAGTATTAGAAAACATTTATACGAATGTTACCAAATACGCTATGTCTGGAACCAGGGTTTACACAAAACTCATGGTACAAAAAGAAGGGGTCATTTTTAGTTTAAAAAATATCTCTGAAGAGGAATTAAATATTACACCAGAGGAACTTACCGAGCGTTTTATTAGAGGAGATCGTTCCAGAACGAAGGAAGGAAGTGGCCTGGGATTATCTATTGCCAAGAGTCTAACCCAGATGCAAGGAGGAAGTTTTAGGCTAGAATTAGATGGGGATTTGTTTAAAGTTAATATTTTGTTTCCTTTAGCGATATAAAAAAACAAAGGCCATAAAAAAATATGTTAAAACCGTGGTTCATCTGTTAAAATTAGGTGACCACGGTTTTTTTATTATTAGAATTATGATATACTTGAGAAAAGTTAATGTGAAGGAGTATGTATATGTTATTAAAAATATTATTGATAATTATTGCGATTTTAGTAATCGTCGCTTTGTGCAAATATATCTTTTTTGGACAGTCCAAAGAGAAATATCAAAAAGAAGAAACTATTGATGATTTTGTTAAAAAACACACCCCAACAAATAAAAAGAAAGCAAAGCGTTACGAGGTGAGAGAAGAAAAAACAAGCAGAAAATCAGCATCGATGCAAGATGAATCCATGAAAGAATTGAAAGGATTAAGCAAAGAAGAAATTGAAAGAATGTTTAAGGTAAAAAAATGATAAGAAAGAAGCATTTGACAAATGCCGGTATACTAATTGCGGTTTTTATACTGGCTATTTTTATTTTCTCAG
>DXHJ01000126.1 GCA_019113475.1 Candidatus Dorea intestinavium
CCAAATTAAAAGAAATAAAATCAATGGCTGTTTTTGTGAAATAAACGTTTTATAGCTTTGTACTAAACTTTTTATTGCTAATGCAGACCAAGGTAACAAACTAAGTACAAAAACAACAAAGTAATAATAAATAACATTATCTTTCGGATGTTCAGAAACTGTCGCTCTCAAATAGTTATGAACACCAAAAAAACCATTTATAAAATCATCACCATGCAAACTATACATTGAAACATACCACGGTAACATCACGATAGCAAAAAGCATTAGACCTACAGGATCAAAAATTGACTTTAATTCTGACCAGTTACGTCGACAAACAAGAAATGTTACAATTACTAGGCCTGGCAACAAGGCTCCAACTGGCCCCTTAGTCAATACTGCTAAAGCCATGCTAACATATGCCAACCGATACCAACTTTTATTGCGCATAGTATTATAACCAAAATAAAAAAACACTAACGTTGCAGAATTAAAAAAGAAAAATACCATATCCGTAACAACCATCTTGGCTAAAACAATATACTCAAATGAAGTTGCCATTATAACAACGGATAATACTGCTATCTTTTTATTTGTTGTTTTTATTGTAAATAAATATAACACCAATAAGCCTAGCGAGGCAAATAACGATGGCATCAAACGTGCTGCCCAATCCGAAAAACCAAATAATTTAAAAGATAACGCCGTCAGCCAATAAAAAAAGATTGGCTTATCAAACCAAACATTACCATATATACGAGGTGACAGCCAGTCTGAGCTTAACACCATTTCTTTTGCCGTAAGAGCATAATTCGATTCCACCGGATCTGTAATAGGAATTGCATGGTTAAAAAACATATAAAAGAAAAAAAAGGTTAAAAGTATATACCAATATATTTTTCTAAAACTTACAAATTCATTTAATCTTTTCTTAACTTTTTTCATTAGTAACGTCTCCTATACACAACCTATTAATTCTTATATATTTATACTTTGCTCTTGGGTAAATCTTTAATGCCTTCTTATTGCTAATTTCAGATTTCACCCAATATAGAGGACGTTGCTTTACCTCTTCAAATATACGACCTATATATTCTCCAATAATGCCAAGTCCAACTAATTGTGCACCACCAAAAATCAATACACTAGCAGCAATCGTAGTCCAACCTGGAACAGCCTCATTAGTAAAAAACTTAATATACATTATCTCCAAGGTCATACCAATACTTACTATCCCAAAAAATAACCCTAAATAAAACGCTATTCGTAGCGGCAGTTTTGAGTAAGCTGTAATACCATCAAGTGCAAAAGAAACCATCTTTTTAAATGAAAATTTTGACTTACCAGCAAACCTTTTCGGTGCTACAAATTCTACATTAATCCGTCGATAGCCTAGGTCACCAATAATACCTCTAATAAACCTGGACTTTTCTTTAAAGCCTCGAAACGTTTGAATAACTTTTTTATCGAGTAACCTAAAATCCGAACTTCCTGCAATCATTTGTAAATTTGAAATGTAATTAATTAAACAATAAAATATCTTAGCTGTTAGTTTTTTCATTAAAGAAGCACCCTCTGTATCAATTCGAACAGTCTGAACTATTTCAAAACCCTCTTCCCATTTAGCAATTAATGCAGGTAATAATTCTGGTGGATGCTGTAAATCTCCATCCATAGTAATAACCGCATCTCCTTGGGCATTGTCAAGACCACAAGTTAGCGCAACTTGATGCCCAAAGTTACGTGCTAACAAGATTGCCCTAACTTTTTTGTCACAGGCAACCAATCCTTCTAACACTACAGCCGTATCATCGCTCGAACCATCATCTATAAAAATTAATTCATAGGAATAAGGTAATTGATCTAGATATTTACATATTTGACAATACAGTATATTAATATTTTCTTCTTCATTAAAAACAGGTATAACCACCGAAATATTTTTCATTTTTTACTCCACTCTTTCAGATCCTATAAAGATCTTGTGTTTTACTCATTAATTATTAATATAAACTTCACTATCATCTTTATTTTTTAATTGATTTTAACAACGCAATCTGAAAATAATCTGAAAGACTTTAAATAATAAACAATCTATAAATAAATAACAAAACTCCTAATCAGTCTTAACTGATTAGGAGTTTTGTTATTTATTAACCCATCATATTTATTATCCTAAATTGTAAAGCGCCAGGAGCAATACCAATCTTCTGGATGCTTATCAGGCGGACAAGCAATACATTCTGTTTTTATTCTAGAATCAATACTACGTGCAAAGTTCGTGTATTCTACTAAGCCTGCTGATTTGCAAGGATAATCTTCCATATTTTTACGCTTACGTGCTGCTTGCACGCGACAGTTATTCATTTGTAAAACAAGACTATTATCACTCTCTTCAATAATGGTTTGCGTGTTGATTTTAGCATATAAACGAAATTCTAATGCCTTTTTTAAACCTACCAAACCAGAGTTTGGCTCTATATTATGCATACGCATAATTGACCATGCTTCAAAAGGTGAAAACCAAGCCCAACAAGAATCATTGCAACGTTTAGCCTCATTCATTCCATATTCTCGCTCTACAGCTTGAAACCAAATTCCATCTGCCGCTAACCAATTCAGCCCGATATTTTCCACTAAAGTAGAAAGTTTTTCTTCTGGCAAATTTAATAATGGCGCAGGAATGCCATTAACGACGTCAAAATTCAATATTTTTCCCAAACGCTTTAATTGTAAACCCATACTTTGATCATAAACTGAATCCATTACTTCTAAGGCTCTTTCAAACCCCATCTGATGTTCTACTTCTTTAAACCAAAAAACATGGTGAACGATCGTTCGGTGCAGCATATCCATAACCATCTTGGCCAGCATTTCTTGGTTATCTGCTATTTCTAAATCTTTTTCACACATTACATACCCTCCTTAGTCTCTAAAAAATAAAGATTACGACTACTCAAACTCTTTTTCATATCGTTTAAAAAACTCATAATACGTTTTTACATTAGCAAGTTCTGTCCATTTCTTAGCAACGACTGGTCTAGAATCAAGATCGTAAATCTTAGCCCCTTTAATAGACAACAAGAACGGAGAATGCGTGGCAATAATAAATTGACAACCAAAAAAACGTGCTGATTCCTCCAAAAACTTTAATAATTCTTGTTGTCGTTCTGGTGACAAACTGTTTTCTGGTTCATCAAGCAAATACAGGCCATTATCTTTTATTTTATCGGCAAAATACATAAATGCACTTTCACCATTGGATTGCTCCCGCACGTCACCCATTAAGCTTTTGCGCACAAATTTTGATTGAGTTTTGCTTCTTGCAAGATTTACTTTTTTTAATTTTTCATAATCATCCAAAGATTTCAACTGAAAATTAGCGTATTTAGCATCCAGATATTCTTCAAATAAATCTTCTCTCTTAACACTAATACCATTATTAATGGTACGCAAATTCAGCATAAAATCAAAAACATCATCACTAGTTATGATGCGGCTTACATTAGTTACGTAATCTTTAAGTTGGTAATCGCATAAATTTATATAATCCTCAAAAAAAATCGTGCGATTATATAACGTTGCTCTCTCTAAACCAAGACGCTCAGCAATAACATTTAGTGCCGTAGTTTTACCAGAGCCATTACCACCGTAAAGTACCGTAATTAGTTCAAAGTTCAAAGTACCAAGCTCTTTATCTCCCAAGACTTGAAAAGGATAGAATGAATCATAACATTTTCTTTTTATCTCTAAGAAAAAGTCAAATTCTTGTTCAGCATCCGGGAAAGTAAAGCGTTCTAAATACATTACTCAAACCTCATTCTTCTTTTCGAGGATAGATGCAGCGGCACTACACGCTGGACAGTCACAAAATTGAGCTCCAGAATCTTTAAGTTCCCTTGCATGGTCCTTAACCTGCATTGCCATTTCTTTGCCAAATACCTGCACCCCAGTCTCCGAATTACAAAAATCAATCAATCCATCGATTGGCATAATATCTAGTTCAAGCTCTGCCATTAACTTTTTAGTTTCTTCCACTTCTCTTTCGGTTCCTTTTGCTGCGAGCCAATTTTGACCAGCAGCTTTTGCCTCTGCCGAGCACGAAGGTGCTGCTAGCATCGCTTCTACTTGTAGCGTAATAAATTCTTGAACATCTTTTTTCATAACAAATCATCCTCCCTACATATATTAATAATACTAAATAATTAACTTTACTATTCTCATTGTATCACTAATTAATCTAGTTGTTTTTCTTTTTTAACATCAGCAATTCATTATACATAGTTTGAAATAATCCAGTCAGATATTCTTTATTATCCACATCATCAACCAATAACATTGGTTTTGCTCCTTTATAAGGGAGTTCATAAGAAACTTTCTGCATATAGGTAATTGCTGATTTTATAGGTTTTACTAGCAATCTATCATCATAAATACCACCAACAACTTTACCACGAAAATAAATAATAAATTCTCCCATCATTACTCTATAAGTAACATCGTCTAAGTCAGATAATTGTTCTAAAATAAAATCTAAATATTTTTTGCTTGATGCCATAATCTCACCCCAATAGCAATTCTTTCTTTGCTTATAAATAAGCTACTTCGTTACTAACACCTTATTTTAAAAATATCCAACTACATCGTCAATATCTAAATTAAGATTTTTTAATTAATTAAAACACATTTTTGTAGTACAAATTTTCTCAACATTATCTAGCAATATTTATTTCTGATGCATTATACAATTTAATGCTATCACTCCTAGTATCCTTTGTCACTAAGAATAATATACACTCTTCTATCATTGTAATTATAAATAAAAAAACACAAAAGAATCGTCCCTCTGATTTTTTCCTAAATCGCTTTAATTTCATCCACAATCATTTGCACATTTTTTTTGTTGGTATCTATTTTGATTGTGTCGAGTTTCTGATACATTGGAATCCTTGCAACACTTCTTTGAATTATATCATCTGAACGTATTCCTTTTGCTATATCCTTGACAAGTCTGTTAAGCAGTTCTTCTTCATTAGCAATTAAAGATATACACTTAGTGACACATTGTTGAAGATTGATTCTTTCAGTAATAGAATTGATAATAGACTGCTCATGCATGACCCAACAAAAAACGATGTTTTCATATGCGGAGCATTCAATAAAATTATTAAGCAAATGACATATGTTGTCTATTACCATTGTTTTTGTTTCTTCTGTGACCTGAAAAGGATTTGCATCCCAGCACCAATCGCCATCCAAAAAAACACATTGGGGTAAATCTTTTTTTAGTTGATGACAGACGGTTGTTTTTCCAACTCCCATTGTGCCACCTATCATATATAGTCTTTTCATCTCACTCAATCCTCATTTTATTTACTAAATCTTGAAACTGTTTTATTAAGCGACTTACATAAAAACGTAAAAGAACCCTTCCTATGATTTTACAAAAATGCAATGAAGGTAGAAGTAACGGAAATTAAGGATTTCTACATATCTGCTCGTTGTAGCAATACCACGCACTCCACGTGTTTTGAGATGAGGGGATAGCTGTCAAAAATTAGGCACTTGAACATTATTGTCTTTGAGGGAACATATCCACTGAGTGCTTTCGTATGTGGGAACATATCTAACACCGTCTTTAGTACATCAAAACATATCATTTATTTGATTTGTATTATTTTGATACTTCGAG
>DXHJ01000127.1 GCA_019113475.1 Candidatus Dorea intestinavium
GGATTGCTATGGCTTATCAAACCAGTACTAATGAACACCCCCTCGATATTTTAAACCTTAACTCTTTGGAAGAATTAGCCCAAGAGACCATGGACCCCGGCGCTTTTGGCTTTGTCAAAGGAGGAGCCGAAGACGAAGTCACTTTAACCGCTAATACACAAGCTTTTAATCATAAGCAAATTGTTCCGCGTATTCTCCAAGGGCTAAATGATGTTGATCTGCGAACTTCTCTGTGGAACCTGCCTTTAGCTAGCCCCATTATTGAAGCGCCTTTTGCACTTCATAAAGTTATCCACCAAGAAGGTGAAATTGCCTCAGCCAAAGGCATTGCTGCGGCGGGCTCTATTTTTCCTATTGGCACCTATACTTCTGTTACTATGAACGAGGTTGCCAGAGCTGTTCCAGAAGTTCCACAATTTCTGCAACTTTATCTTAGTAAAAGCGATCTTTTCAATAAGTATATTCTTGATAAAGCTTTAGAGGCAGGTTGCAAAGGCATTATTTTAACTGCTGATTCTACTGTCGGTGGTTACCGGGAATCTGACATTAGAAATCGTTTTCACTTTCCTGTTTCTATGGCGCATCTTAAGGAGTTTGAAAGGGAGATGGGACCAAAACTTGGTTCTAGCACGGATTATAAAAAGGGCAAACAAAATATTACACCCGCTGACCTTACTTGGATAAAAGAATACACGAAGCTTCCCCTTATCTTAAAAGGTGTACAGTCTCCTCTCGATGCTGAAGTCGGAATCACCTATGGCGCCGACGCTATTTGGATTTCCAACCACGGTGGCCGGCAATTAGATGGGGGGCCAGCAGCCTTTGATGTTTTACCCGCCATTGCAAAAGTGGTAAAAAAGCATGTTCCCATTATCTTTGATTCCGGGGTTAGAAGAGGCCAACATGTCTTTAAAGCACTGGCTAGTGGTGCTGATTTTGTCGGCATTTGCCGTCCCCTTATTTATGGCCTTTATTTAGGCGGTGCTGCTGGCGTAAAGTCAGTTTTTGATCATTTAAACAAGGAACTTTCTATTACTATGGCTTTAGCAGGGACTCGCACCATTGAAGATATTAAACAGGTAACTTTGTTATAAATATTCTTGTAAAAAAATCTCGGATTTTTACGAATCTGAGATTTTTTACTGCTTGTAATCGAACTTATGTTCTGTTATACTAAGTTAAAATAAAGTGAAAGGAGAGTTTTCATGGAAAGAGTTATTTTCCATCTAGATGTTAATAGTGCCTTCTTATCCTGGGAAGCAGCTTATCGTATTTACCACTTAGGTGGACGATTAGATATGAGAACCATTCCTGCTGCTATTTCTGGAAATAAAGATTCAAGGCAAGGGATTATTTTAGCAAAAAGCTCTCCTGCCAAAACATACGGTATCAAAACCGGCATGACTATTTCTGATGCTCTCAAGCTTTGCCCTCATTTATACTGTGCACCACCTAATTATGATCTTTACCAAAAATGTTCCAAGGCTTTTATGAACCTTTTAAGAGAATATTCTGATCAAGTAGAGCCTTATAGCATTGATGAAGCCTTTGTCGACATGACAAAAACCTGGCAACTCTTTGGCCCTTCTCCTTTTTCCGTAGCTTGCCAAATAAAGGATCACATTTATGAGGTTCTTGGTTTTACGGTAAACGTTGGTGTTTCTTCTAATAAACTATTAGCGAAAATGGCTGGTGAGTTAAAGAAACCTAATCATGCAGAAACTTTATTTTTGCCCGAGCTTAAACATAAGTTTTGGCCGCTTCCGGTTTCTAAGCTCTTCTACGTTGGCCGCGCCACTACTAAAAAATTAGCCGCCCTTGGAGTTTCTACTATTGGTGAATTAGCCCAAATGGATCCACTTTTATTAAAACAACATTTGGGAAAGCACGGTGAAATTGTTGGTGCTTTTGCTAGAGGCATTGATAACTCTCCTGTTATTACGAAAGCACCTGCACAAAAAGGCTATGGGAATTCTACCACGATTGCCTTTGATGTAACTAAAAAAGAAGAGGCTAAATTAGTCCTCCTAGCTCTTTGTGAAACCACTGCCGCTAGACTTCGTGCCGACCAGGTAAAAATAGAAGTTTTATCCGTTGGTATTAAAACCTACGACCTAAATTATCAGAGCCATCAAATGATTTTACCAGCTCCTACTAATATTACTTCTGAACTTTACCACTTTAGCTGTCTTCTTTTTGATGAGCTTTGGGACCTATTACCCATTCGTCAGCTGGGCATCCACACCAGTAGAATTTCTGATTTTAGAGATGCCAGACAACTTACGCTTTTTGATACCACCGATTATAAAAAGCTAGAAACTTTTGACTCTACCGTTGACCTTATTCGCCGGCGATTTGGCGCCGATAGCCTTAAAAGAAGTGCTTTTCTTAATAGTTCTATCGATCATTTAAGTGGCGGAATCGCTAGAGAAAAACGCAGCATTGATTATACAAAAGAACAAATTGATTAGTAAAAGGATGTATTTTTATGATGAAAAAGATGGGAATTGGTACTAATACTTACGACCCTGATAAAGGAGAAATAAAAGGACTTCAAGAAGCCGTCGCCTGTGGCGTTTGGTTTACTGCCAAAGGACGAGTACTGCCTAAAGCCCTAAAGTTTAAAGATCTAGAGGGAGTTTATCACACTCTTAATCACATTCACATTCTTTCTCAAAAGGAAACTATTTATTGTGGCATTCCTGCCATTACCTATGAGTGTGATACCATTTATCATGGTATTTGTATCCCCTTTACTTTACTTTTTTATAAAGAACAAAATATTTGGAAAATCTTATGGAAAAATCCTTAAGTAAAAAGTTATTGCAGAATTTTCTCATACTGAAAACCCTTAGCTGCTTCTTTCATTAAAAAGGTAGCGAGAACCATCAGCACGATTCCTAAAAGCAAAAGAAGTCCAGCATTTATTAAAAATACAAAAGAAATAAAAGAAATAAACATACTTAATAAAAATGACGCTAACACTTTTGCTTGGAAGATTTTGGTAATGCTAAGAGGTGAATAAAGCAGGGTTTCCAGCGTCCTTTTTTCTTTTTCACCAACAAAAGACCCTGCTGCCATAATAGAGGCCATTGCTGTCTACTAATCATTTTTTGGGTTCTCCTTCCTTGTCAGAGCAAAATAAATCTCCTCTAAGGATTGTTCTTCTAAAGAGACATGGTAAACCTTTCCTCCAGCTCTTACTAACCCTTCTACTAGCTCCGGAATCTCCTCTTCTTTTTCCACCATTACTTCATAAAGGTCTTCTTTTATTTTCTGATGCACTCGGTTTAGCAAAAACTGGTCCACGCCAATTACTACCTTATGACCTTTAAAGGCCATTTTTCTTAGTTCTTCAAGCGTTCCCGTAGCTAACAAGCGCCCTTCATTAATTAGACCATAAGAAGTACAAATCTCCTGGGCATAGCGAAGCTGATGGGTACAAAGAAAAATGGTACATCCTTCCTTTTTGGCTAAATCCTCAATTATTTGGTTAACTTTTCTAGCACTTTCCGGATCTAGGCCACTGGTGGGTTCGTCTAAGAAAAGGACACGCGGTTTATGCATCAGCGCTCTCGCTAAAGAAAGTCTCTGGCGCATCCCGATGGAAAAAGTTTCTAGCTTTTGCTTCTTTACTTCTCTTAATCCTAAAAGCGCAAGAAGTTCCTCACCTCTTTTGCTGCTTTCTTTTTTATCTAAACCAAAAACCTCTCCATAAAAAGAGAGGTTTTCTATTGCACTAAGATGATTGTACATTCCTGCTTGTTCTGTTACTATACCCGCTATTTGATGAATTTTTTCTCGGTCTTTTGCTCCATCAAAGCCCAAAATTTTTGCGCTTCCACCACTAGCTTCTAGCATTCCCACTAATAGTTTTATCGTGGTAGTCTTTCCAGCCCCGTTAGGTCCTAAAAAGCCGAAGATTTCGCCCTCTTTAACGGTTAGATTTAAATGATTAAGAGCTAACTTCTGTGCCTCATAGATTTTTGTTAGATTCCTTATTTCTATTTTACTGGTTGTCATCTTCGCTTTCTCCATACAAAAGCTTTGTAATCTTTGCTTTATACTCAATAAATTCTTTGGTTAAATTAAAGTCTTTTCTTCTCGGTTTCTTTTCTGCTATCACAATTTCTTTTGCTATTTTTCCTGGCTTTCCTGATAGTAGGTAAATTCGATCAGAAAGAAGAATTGCCTCATCAATATCATGGGTAATAAATAAGGTCGATAAATTAATCTTCTCCATAACTTCTAGATACCATTTATGCATTTCATTTTTGGTAAAAGCATCAAGTGCACTAAAAGGCTCATCTAATAAGGCCACTTCTTTAGAAAACATATAGGTGCGAAGAAGTGCGGCTCTTTGTCTCATCCCACCTGATAATTGTTTAGGATATTTCTTTTGCGTGCCGGCAATGCCAAACTCCGCAAAATACTTTTCAACTTTTTTTCTTGCCTCTTTTTTCTTTTCTCCTTTAATTAAAAGGGGCAAGGCTACATTATCTTCAATGGTTCGATAAGGAAGAAGTAAGTCTTTTTGTAGCATATAACTGATATGACCACTTTTTTCGGTTACCTCTTCTCCTTCGAGAAAAACTTGTCCTGCATCTACCTTGATAAGGCCAGAGATGGCATTAAAAAGTGTAGTTTTGCCTACACCACTTACACCTAAGATACAGACAATTTCATTTTCTTTTAAATTTAAGGAGATATCCTCAATTACATGCTTGTTTTCATAAGAAACAGTTACATTTCTTACTTCTAGTTTTGTCATACAAACTTCCTCTACTTTATATAATCATTGGTAAAGCCCTGATTTTCTGCTAGGTTTTTATCTACCAATTTATTTTCATTTAACCAGTTATAAAAGCCATTCCAGCGCTCAGGATCAAAGACACCCCACTGGCTAGCTTCAGCCTGATACTGATCTTTTAAGTATTCTTGACTTTTTTCCACTAACTCTTTATCCAGTTCTGGTGCTGCTTCTAGAAGAATGTCGCCAGCTTCTTGGGGATTGCTAATGCAATATTCATAACCTTTTCTAAGGGCCTTTAAGAAGGCTTTGGCTGTATCTGGATTCTTCTTTAGCCAATCTGTATTACCAATTATTACTGGTGTATAGTAATCAAATACCTTATCTATATCTGCAAAGGCGAAATAATCAGTGGGTAAATTTTTTACTTCTGTCGCTACTCCTGCCCAGCCATAAAAAATCCAAATAGCATCTACTGATTTACTCTCAAGAGCCGAAACTTCATCCGTTACTGTACTAGGAATTAATTCTACTTTAGAAAAATCTCCACCATCTTTTTCCATCACTTGTTTAATTGTAGCCTTTTCAACTGGCATATCCCAAGTAGCATATTTTTTCCCTTCTAATCCTTTAGGGGTGTCCATACCTTCCCCTTTTCGAGAAATAATGCCCGAGGTATTATGTTGTAAAATAGCTGCTACTGCTTCAATCGGTAAAGGGTTGTCACCGTTAATTGCTGGTACCATACTATCCTGGAAAGAAACGCCAAATTGAGCTTTGTTACTGCCCACTAAAACTTCCGCCCCATCTTCTGGCGGCTGAACAATTTCTACGTCAATTCCTGCCTCTTTAAAATAGCCTTTCTTTTGCGCTACATAAAGGCCAGTGTGATTGGTATTGGGGGTCCAATCTAAGACAAAGGTCACTTTTTCAAGGCCCTTATTCTCTTTGTCTTCTTTCTTTTCTTTATTGCCACAGGCAACCAAAAGAGACAATAGCAAAACCATCGTCAACATTAAAGATATTCTTTTTTTCACTTTACTCTTCCTCCCAAGGGGTACATTTTTTATGAATGAGATCAACTATTTTCATTAAAATTAAACTAATAGCCGAGATTAAAAAGATAACGGCAAACATCTTATCAAAAGAATACGCTTTTCGCACCTTCGTCATATAAACGCCTAATCCCTTAAAGCCACCTAACCATTCGGAAATAACTGCACCTACTACTGCGTAAGAAACCGCGATTTTAAGGCTAGCAAAAAAAGGATGAATTGCTTGCGGCAGTTTAATATAAAAAAAGGTTTGCATTCTACCTGCTCCCATTGTCTTCATTAACTGCATCGTATCTGGATCTGCTGATTTAAACCCATCAAGGAGGCTAACTGCAACCGGAAAAAAGGTTACAATAACAACCAAAATGACTTTTGGTAGCATTTCATAGCCAAACCATAACACTAAAAGTGGGGCGATTGCCACGGTGGGAATCGTCTGAGTTACAACTAAAACAGGATAAAGAGCCTTATAGGCGAAGTTGGATAAATCCATTAAAACAGCAGCAATAAAGCCGGTTAAAATACCAAATCCTAGGCCTACAAAGGCTTCTACTAAAGTATTTCCTGCATTTTTCATCAGCAATTCAAAATCCTCAATAAAAGCTTTAATAACATCGGTTGGGGCCGGAAGCATAAAGGCTGGAATAATTCCCGCCATACAGACTCCCTGCCAAATAAGAAGCAACACTAAAATTGCTCCTAAGGGAACTAATTTATTTGTGATGTTTTGTAACTTTCTTATCAATCGTTAACACATCTCCCTCCGGTTTATAAGTTACCTTGATATAAGCCGCTACAGAAGGTGCGCCTGCTTTAATAGCGATATGTTGACATTCTTTAACAATATCCATTAATTCATCATAATCGCCTTCAATGGCTGTTTCAAAAGGTCCTACATAATAAGATAGGCCGGTTCCTTTAATATAGTCGATTACTTCATCA
>DXHJ01000128.1 GCA_019113475.1 Candidatus Dorea intestinavium
CGGTAAAACAATAATTCCGCCCGGATGCTGACCTGTACTTCTTCTAATGCCGGTACAACCACTAACAATTCGATCAATTTCACAACTTCTTTTATTGATACCTTTTTCTTCGTAATATTTCTTGACAAAACCAAAGGCAGTTTTTTCCGCAAGGGTTCCTACTGTCCCCGCCTTAAAAGTTTGACCCGTACCAAATATTTCTTCCGTGTATTTATGGGCTTTTGCTTGATAATCACCAGAAAAGTTTAAGTCAATATCTGGTTCTTTATCACCCTTAAAACCCAAAAAAGTCTCAAAAGGAATATCAAAGCCGTCTTTAATTAAAGGTTTTCCACAATTAGGACAAACCTTATCTGGCATATCAAAGCCACAACCACCAGCAAAAGCTTGTACCTCTTCTGATTCAAAATCAGAATAATAACAACTAGAACAATAATAATGAGGACTTAAAGGATTTACTTCGGTAATTCCCGCCATGGTTGCCACAAAAGAAGATCCTACTGACCCTCTTGAACCAACCAAGTAGCCGTCTTCAACAGACTTCCACACTAACTTTTGTGCAATAATATACATAACTGCATAGCCATTAGAAATAATCGAGTTTAACTCCCTTTCTAGACGTTCACTAACAATCTCTGGTAAATCTTTGCCATACATTTCGTGTGCTTTTTTATAACAAATATCACGAAGTTGCTCTTCAGAATGTTCAATAACCGGAGGGCATTTATCCGGATGAATGGGTGAAATACTGGCAATTTCCTGGGCTATTTTATTGGGATTATCAATCACAATTTCCTTGGCTTTTTTGGAGCCTAAATATTCAAACTCTTCTAGCATTTCATCAGTTGTATGTAGGTAAAGTGGAGGCTGATTATCCGCATCATCAAACCCTTTACCAGCCATAATAATGGCACGATAAATTTGATCTTCTGGGTCCATAAAATGGACATCACAAGTAGCTACTACGGGCTTATGAAAGGTTTCTCCCAGTTCAACAATTCGTTTATTTACCGCTTGAATATCCTCTTTTGAATTAATTTTTGAGATTCTCTCACTATCAATCATAAAGGCATTGTTACCAACTGGTTGAACTTCTAAATAATCGTAATAATCAACAATTCTTGCTACTCTTTCATTTGAGGCATCATTTAGTAAAGCTTGGTATAATTCTCCCGCTTCACAGGCACTACCTACTATGAGACCTTCCCTAAATTTTGATAATTCACTTTTAGGTATTCTCGGACGTCTATAATAATGCTTTAAATGGGAGTTGGATACTAGTTTATAAAGATTAAGTCGGCCCGTCTCATTTTTAACTAATATAATACAATGGTAAGACCGCTCCTTTTTGATGATATCTTCACTACCGGCTCCGTATTTATTTAGTTCTTTTAAAGTGGTAATATTTCTTTCTAATAGTTGTTTTCTAAAATCAATAAATATTTCCGCTGTAGCTGTTGCATCATCGACGGCTCGGTGATGGTTTTCTAAGGAAATTTTTAGGGCCTTTGCGACTGTATTTAATTTATAACTTCCAAGGGTTGGTAAGAGTATTCTTGCTAAAGAAATGGTATCAATAACAGTAAAAGGTGCCTGTTCAATTTCTTGATAACGCATGTTTTGCTCGATAAAGCCAACGTCAAAACCGGCATTGTGAGCTACTAAGACCCCATCTTTTACAAACTCTAAAAACTCTGGCAGTATTTCTTCAATTGTTTTGGCATCAGCTACCATTTGATCGGTAATACTGGTTAGCTTCGTGATTTGAAAAGGGATGGGTACTTTAGGATTAACAAAGGTACTAAAAGTATCAACAATTTCTCCTTTTACCACCTTTACCGCGCCAATTTCTATAATTTTATTTTTAATCGCACTAAAGCCTGTAGTTTCTAAATCAAAGACAATATAGGTATCATCAAAATCTTGACCTTTTTCCCTAAGAGCAATGTCCTTTAAATCATCAACAATATAAGCCTCTACACCGTAGATGACTTTAAAGTCCGTCTCCGGATCATTTTTTTTAATAGCATCTAAGGCATGGAGAGCTTCAGGAAATGCTTGGACTACTCCGTGATCCGTAATCGCAATCGCCTTGTGTCCCCAACTATAGGCTCTTTTTACCATGTCAGCGGCACTAGCAATCGCATCCATATCACTCATTTTAGTATGGCAGTGAAGCTCCACTCTTTTTTCAAAGGCGGTATCTTTCCTGCTGGTGGTAAAATCAGCAATCTTTTTAATTCCGGTAACGGAACTTAAGGTAATTTCTTTATCATACATATCTAAAATAGTCATACCTTTGATTAAAAGGAAATTACCTTTTTTCACTTCGCCTAAAATATCCGCTAACTGTTCATTTTTCACAAAGATTTTAACTCTAATGCTGTCAGTAAAATCGGTAATATCAAAAATCAAAATTGTTCGTTCATTTTTAATTTCTCGTGCTTCTACTTTCATTACCTGACCGCGAACCACAACTGCCCCATTTTCTTCATTTTGAATGGAGGATAAAGGAATGGCGTCTTCCTCAAAACCACGACCGTAGACCATTCCTTCTTGGGGAATAAAAGCCGCACCTTTAAAACCTTTTTTAGCAAAGGTTCGCTTTTTATGTTTAGGCGTTTCTTCTTCTTTTTGCTCGTCCACCTCTTTGCTATTTTTTAAAATTTCTTTTACTTCTTGCTTAATACGGACCTTATTTTCCTCATGAAAGGAATCTTCTCTTGGCACATAAGAACAACTTAAAGTAATCGGTTTATGAAATCTCTTTTCATAAACACCTACTAAATATGCTTCTAATGCTTTGCTCTTTTCCTTGGAAACAATATTATCTTCTAAGTCCAGACACAAAGTATTGTCATCTAAAAACTTAGTCTTGCCATTTAGCAACATATTTCTTTCAATGACACTAATGTTAGCCAGTTCATAAAGAAAGCTTTCGTAGTATTCTTTAAAAATATACGAAGGAGTATAAAGATTTGATAAGGAAAAGCTCTCTATAATCTCAATGGTTATTTTTACTTTTTGAAAAAGTTGGGTCTTAATTTCTTCTTCTATGGCATAAATTTCTTTTTTTGCAATAATATGATTGCCTTCTAAGTAAATACGAAGCTTATCTTTTCTAAAATTAGTAACCACCTTTAAAACTTGACATTCACCCATTAAGTCTTTGCTGTGACGATCTAATTTTAAAGTAGGAAATACTTCAAAAAATTTCTTACTCATTCCAGTGTAACAACTCCTGTCTTAACGTTTCAAGTAGTGCTTCTTCTGGAACCTTTTTCACCACTTTTCCTTTTTTAATAATTAAACCTTCGCCACAACCACCAGCGATCCCAATGTCCGCTTCCCTTGCCTCGCCAGGGCCATTAACCACACAACCCATAACTGCCACTTTTAAATCTAGAGGAATATCGGAAACCAATTCTTCTACTTGATTTGCCAGTTTAATTAAGTCAATTTGGGTTCTGCCACAAGTTGGACAAGAAACCACTTCAATTTGGCCACTTCTAAGACCTAAGGTTTTTAAAATGATTTTAGCTGATTTGATTTCTTCAACCGGATCTCCTGTTAGTGAAACTCGAATGGTATCACCAATGCCTTCACTTAAGATAAGGCCAAGACCAATGGCTGACTTAATATTTCCTGCTAAAAGAGTACCTGCTTCTGTTATCCCTACATGGAGAGGATAATTGGTTTCTTCAGCTATTAATTTGTAAGCTTTGCTACACATTAGTACATCTGATGATTTAATACTAATGACGAGATTATCATAACCCATATCTTCAATAATTTTTACTTTATCTAAGGCACTTTCAACGAGTCCTCTTGCCGTAACACCGTTATATTTTTCAATAAGGTTTTTTTCTAAAGAACCACTATTAACACCCACACGGATTGGAATATTTTTTGCTTTTGCTGCCTCAACAATTTTTGCCACTTTATCAATACTGGCAATATTTCCTGGATTAATACGAATCTTATCAGCGCCATTTTCGATAGCCATTATGGCTAATCGATAGTCAAAATGAATATCAGCTATAATCGGAATATGAATTTGCTTTTTTATTTCTTTGATAGCTTCTGCTGCCTCTTTTGTGGGCACTGCCACTCTTATTAGGTCACAACCGGCTTTTTCTAAGGCTAAAATTTGCTTGACGGTATCTTGAACGTTTTCCGTTTTGGTATTCGTCATGGACTGAATGGCAATCGGATTATCGCCACCTATTTTCAC
>DXHJ01000002.1 GCA_019113475.1 Candidatus Dorea intestinavium
TAGAAATCTTATCGTCTATCACTTTCCTACGATATTTTACAACCATAATGAGGTGATAATGTAATAAAAATACTGAATGTGCATTATTATCCATTCCTTTTATCATACTAGTACCCGCCTTTCCTTCGACTGATACTATTATATCATATTTTATTCGGCAGAACAAGTGTTCTATTATATGTTTTTACTTTTTACTTATGGTTGTTATGGCTTTTAGTAACTTGATAACACTATCTGAATCGGGCAATTCATCTCACTACCTACAGGCTTCCTATAAACCCTTTAGAGGAAGGAGAATTCTTGCTTATATATGTTAAAAAAATACATAAATTTAACACTTACCGTTTCTGGCAGCAGTTTGCCAAGTAACCAAGTAGCTTTCATATAGGGGCCACAAATGCAAAGAGGTTTTTTCTTAAGTGCCGCAACCAAAGAATGCGTAACAACAAAATTAGGTGTTGTTAAAAACCGATTACTATGATACTTTTTGTCGCTTCCAGAAAGCTCTAAAAATTCCGTCTTAATGGGACCAGGACACACACAAGTGACATATATTTTATCTTTTCTCATTTCACTAGCCAAAGCTAAGGACAAACTTTTAATATAAGCCTTTGTAGCGGCATAAACGCTAAAATAAGGTTGTGCAGTAATAGCCGCTGCTGAGGCCACTTGTAAGATACGACTGCCTTTTCTTAAATACGGTCTACATAAACAGATCATTTTGGTTAGCCCGTAACAGTTAAGGGCAATCATCTCTAGGCTTTCCTCTTCGTTTGCCTGTTCAAACAAGCCATATTTACCCACTCCTGCACAATTTATTAGCATCCGCAAATTGGGTCTTCGATAAGCTAACTCTCTATTTAAAGCCTCGTAAATATTATCTTCTTTTAAATCCCCAGAAAAAATACGCAGAGGTATTTCGCTCTCTTTTTGTAGTTCTAAAAGACACTCTCTTCTTCTTGCTATTACCCAAATTTCATCTAGCTTTTTATAGAATCTAGAAAGTTCTTTTACATACTCCTTGCCAAGACCTGAAGAAGCTCCTGTGACAATTGCAATTCTCATAACTACACCTCGTAAAAAGTTTCAATATAATAATCTGCTAATTCTTTTTTTTCTGCTTCTAGGTTTAAAGAATGTTCATCTTTAATGGCACAAACTTTCATTCCCGCATTCTTACCTGCTAATATTCCCATGGGAACATCTTCAAAGACGAGACATTCTTGACTTTTTAAGCCAAAATCTTCTAAGACCTTTAAATAAACATCTGGCAATGGTTTCCCCCCTGCCACCTCATCAGCAGAATGAATGGAGTCAAAATAGCCTAAAACTTCATTTGACTCTAATGCAATTTTGATTAAATCTTTTTCATTACTAGAAGCAATCCCTAAAAGCATATTCTTTTCTTTTAAATACTCCAAAAAATTTTTTGCACCTGGTTTTAAGCGAACTTCATGTTGGTACTTTAAAAGAGTCATATCTTTCCACTCTTTTACTACTTCTTCCCTCGTCATTGTAAGACTAGGAAACCATTCTAGAAAGCACCCTGCTAATTCACTGCATGATTTACCTTCAATTAGACGATCAAGGTTCTCTGGTTTTTGTAAATGATACTTTTTAATAAAGTCAACATCCACCTCTTTCCAAATCCCCATCGAATCCACTAAAGTTCCATCCAAATCAAAGATAACTCCTTTAATGTTTTCAAGCATTACATCATTCTCCATCCTTGCTCATATTTATTCTTTAACTTGTTGTTACCATATTTGCCAAAGCCTAAGGGATAACCATCAACACAAACAAGATAAAATTGTTTTTCCTTTAATCCCTCAACAAGCAGCGTTTCCCCTTTTAAATATTTTATTACCTCGATACTTTCTGATTTTAAATCAAGAATATAAGGATACTCCTCCTTCTTTAAAGCCATAGCCAATGCCTGAGAAGGCTCAAATCGACCTTTTTTTTGTTCTCCCATATAAAGACCGTTTCGTAACACTCTTTTTTTCTTTCCTACCGGTGCTATAGATTCATAGTAAATTCGCTCTCCTCTTAGAACAAAGCGATCCCTTGAAAAATCTTTTTTAATAAGCTTTAAAAACTCAGTAAATTCCGGTGTTAGCTTTACGGCTGTAGTTTTTGGTAAACTCTCATTAAAATCCTTCTCACTATCCTCTTTTTTTAAAAGAGCCAGGAAATGCCCTTCACCCTTCATTTTAAAGGGATAAAGACGTCTAGCCTGTGTAAGCGGTGGGTTTCCTTTGGTAAAGCCTTCATAGTCTTTGCTTACTTCGATGCTTTTCATAAAAGGATATTTATTTATCAAATCTAAAACAGCTTCTTCATTTTCTCCTTTATTAAAAGTACAAGTTGAATAAAGAAGTGTTCCTCCTGGTTTTAAAAGCTTCGATCCTATTTCTAATAATTCTCTTTGGATGGGCATATAATCCTTAGGACCTCTTTCCAACCATTCTCGAATCAATTTATTATCTTTACGAAACATCCCCTCACCAGAGCAGGGAGCATCTATTAGTATCTTATCAAAGTAATGGGAAAACTCCTCTTTAAGTTGTCCTGGCTCTTCTGACAGAACCAGGACATTTTCAATACCAAATAATTCAATGTTTTTAAGTAGTCCCCTAGCTCTGGAACTACTAATATCGTTAGCAACCAATAGACCACTACCATTAAGGCGCGCACCTATTTCAGTTGCTTTTCCACCAGGGGCAGCACACATATCAAGAACCCGGTCTCCCTTTTCAATGGGTAAAAGATTTGCCGGAGTCATAGCTGAAGGTTCTTGCAAATAATAAAGACCAGCGTGATAATAAGGATGTTTTGCTGGGTTTACTTTATCTCCATCGTAATAAAAGCCATTTTCAATCCAAGGGATTTTGGTTAGTGCAAAAGGTGAAATTTGACAAAAATCTTCCACCGATATTTTACTAGTATTTACACGTAGGCCAAAATATCTTGACTGATTAAAGCACTCTAAGTAATCTTTATATTCGCTTTGGAACTGTTCTTTCATCTCCTGCAAAAAAGAATCTGGTAATTGAATCATGTGTACTCTCCCATGGTTTTACATATTTTTAAGTATTGCTAATAAGTAATCATAAGTACGTTTTGTCGACTCGATACTTAAGTGTTCATTAAATGAGTGTACTTGGCCCATATCTGGTCCAATTGAAACGCAGTCAAGGTCTGGTCTTTTGCCAATAAACAACCCACATTCAAGACCCGCATGAACAGTAGTAACCTCAGGTGTTTTTTTATAAAGCTCTTCATATTCTTTAATAAGAATATCTCTTAAATGTGATTTTTCCAAGAATTGCCATGCTGGATAATCTC
>DXHJ01000013.1 GCA_019113475.1 Candidatus Dorea intestinavium
CGTCTAACATTTGTTCAAAAGTTAAATCTGACATCCTTTTTGAACCTCCTCAATTATTTTGTTGGGCGTGGATGCCCCTGCTGTAATGCCTACTGTTCCCACGGACCTTAATTGACTCTTATCGAAATCGTTAAATGTCTGTATATAATAGGTGGCTTTACACTCGCTTTTACATATTTCGTACAATTTTTGTGTGTTTGAACTATGCTTATCGCCTATTACAATCATAGCGTCCACTTCACTTGCAATCTTCCTTGCTTCTTCTTGTCGATCCTTCGTTGCCGAACAAATCGTATTGCAAACATCTATATTGTACCCTTTTTTGCGAATTATTTCAACAAATTCTTTGAATTTATTATGATTAAATGTAGTTTGTGCCACTAAAGTAATTTTTTTGCTAGGTTCTACCTTAAAATTTAGAACTTCTTCTTCTTTTTGCAAAATAATTGAGCCTTCGCACCAATTTTTAATTCCTATTACTTCTGGGTGTTCGGGATTACCTATAATGACAATTTGGTCGCCTTCATCAGAGGCTTTTTTTACGATTTTGTGAATTCTTTTAACAAAGGGGCAGGTTGCATCAACATATTTTACTTTATTTTCCTCTAAGACTTTATAGACTTCTTCACCCACACCGTGAGAACGAATAATTACGATTCCTTCCTTGATTTTTTTAAGGCTTTCTAAGTCTTTAATGATTTCAACTCCTTTTTTGCCTAAATCATTTTGTACTTCTAGGTTATGAATAATAGGGCCATAAGTATATATTTTTTCATCTTTATGTTGCTCAATTTGATCGTATACTGTGCTAACTGCTTTTTCAACGCCAAAACAAAATCCAGCACTTTTTGCTCTTATAATCTTCAATCTATTATTTTTCCTTTACAAAGCTTATTATTTGGGCTACAACTTCTTCAATACTTGCATTTGAGCTATCCACTAAAATTGCATCTTGGGCCTGTTTTAAAGGTGCTATTTCCCGGCTCATATCTCTTAAATCACGCTCTTTAATATCTGCTTCAATAACAGCTAGGTCCGGCGTTTCTCCTTTTTCTAAGAGTTCACTATACCTTCTCTTTGCTCGTACCGCCACAGCCGCTGTTAGGTATATTTTTAAGTCTGCGTTTGGTAAAACTTGCGTTCCAATATCTCTTCCATCCATCACTACATCGTGGCTGTTTGCCAAGTCTCTTTGCATGCTTAAAAGCTTTTCCCTTACTTCTTTAAGAGCGCTAGCCTTTGATGCCACATTTCCTATTTTCTCTTGACGAATTTCCTTGCTGACATCTTTACCATTTAGAAAAACATGTTGTTGATTTTCTTTGTATGCTAGAGAAACTTCAATTATTTTAAGGCGATTTTCAACTGCTTCTTTATCCAAAAGAGAAGTTTTATTTTTCATGAAATCATAAGCGATTGCCCGGTAAAGAGCGCCTGTATCAACATAAATAAATCCTAGTTTTGTCGCCACCTTTTTAGCGATGGTACTTTTTCCGGCACCTGCTGGCCCATCAATTGCTATTGAATAACTCATTTTATTCTCCTTTTTCTTTACTACTTTTTCCCGCTAAATAACCGGTCGCCCAAGCTATTTGCAAGTTATAGCCTCCTGTTAGGGCATCTACATCCAAAACTTCTCCTGCAAAATATAAATTAGCTATTTTTTTTGCTTCCATAGTTTTTGGATTAATCTCTTTGACAGAAACTCCCCCTTTGGTAATAATTGCTTCATTTATTTTTCTTAATTTTAAAAGATGGATAGTGAAATGTTTTAGATAATAAACAAAGGCTAATCTTTCTTCCTTCGTGATTTCGTGAACCTTTTTGTCTCCTGCTATTGGTCCCTTCTTAAGAATAATAGGAATCATTTTTGCTGGTAACAAACTTCCTACTATGTTTTTGAAATCTTTATTTTTCCCTGTTTCAAACTCTCTTAAAATCCTATTATCTAAAGTTTCTTCACTTAGGGCTGGTTTTAAATCTATCTCCATCTTTAATGGTTCTTTTAACAATTCTTTTCCAATTTTACTAGAGGCACTGATAATCAAAGGACCACTCACTCCGAAATGAGTAAAGAGCATTTCGCCAAATTCCTTATATAAGCATTTCTTTTGGCAATAAATTTGCACCTTTACATTTCTAAGGGAAAGGCCTTGTAGTTCTTTCACCCACTCTTCTTGTGTTTCAATGGGAACAAGACCAGCTGTTAAAGCGGTTACCCTAAGGTTCTCTTCTTGAGCCCACTTATGTCCATCACCAGTTGAACCCGTCGTTGGATAGGAGATTCCTCCTGTTGCTACCACCACTTTATCAGCAAAAACTTTTTCTTTACTGGAAAGTACAATACCAATACATTTGCTTTCTTCAACCATTAGCTTTTTTACTTCTTTTTTTAGATGTACTTTTACTTCGCGGTTTTTTAAAGCTTTTTCCAGAGTTTTTATAACATCTGAGGATTTATCGGACACAGGGAAAACTCGTTCTCCCCTTTCAGTTTTTAAGGAAAGCCCCTCTTTCTCAAAGAACTCTATTACGTCACCGCTAGAACAAGTCGCAAGTGCACTATACATAAACTTCGGATTAGAGACTATGTTCGCTTGGATATTTTCATTATCGCTATTGTTGGTAACATTGCAGCGTCCTTTACCGGTAATAAATAACTTTTTTCCTAACTTTTCATTTTTTTCATATAGGTGTACTTCACTACTACCATCAGCCGCCGCAATTGCCGCCATCATACCAGCAGGGCCACCACCAACCACTAAAATTTTTTTATTTTGCATCTTTATTGTCTCCAGAGTTTAGCTCAAATTGTTCCGATACTCGGTTCAACTCTTCTTTGTTGTATACTTGGTACTCATCCCAGATATCCTCTAGCTCTTCTAGGGTTTTTACCACTTCATCTTGTTTTTTCATGCAAAGTGCCACCACTAAAGCATTTACAATGCTTAGAGGCGCTACTAAAGAATCCACTACAGAAATCATATCGCTTCTACCGATTAAATTACAAGATGAATACATCGTAATTGGCGAATGAACGCTGTCTGTTAACGTTATAACCTTAGCATTTCTAGTACTTGCAAACTCCAATGCTTTTAAGGTGCGCATAGAATAGCGTGGAAAAGAAATTCCAATAATAACATCTTCTTTTGAGATACGAATCAGCTGTTCAAATATTTCACTGCCGCTATTAGTATTTACCATTACTACATTTTCGCATACCAAATTTAAATAAAAGCCTAAAAAACTTGCTAATGGCGCACAACTTCGCAGCCCTATAACGTAAATCTTTCGTCCGGTTAAAATGGTTTCAACTGCTGTTTCAAAAGCCTCTTTATCAATGTGTTCCATAGTTTGCTTAATTTTGTTTATATCCGAGGTAAGAACGGATTTCAAAATATCACCCTGACTAATCCTACCATAGGTTACTTCCATTCTTTGAATAGAATTTAGTTTATTACGAACCAGTTCTCCTAAGTCTTTTTGGAAATCTGGGTATCCTTCATACCCTAGAGCCATTGCAAATCGCACTACCGTAGATTCACTGACTCCTACTTTATCACCTAGTTTAGCTGCTGTCATAAAGGCTGCTTTATCATAATTATTAACAATATAATTTGACAATTTCTTTTGCCCTTTACTAAACTTTATTTGCTGTCCTTCTAGTTTGTTAAATAATTCATTGTTAGAACTCATGCCTATCTCCTCCAAATCAATAGATAAATTATAGCATAAAAAATAAAAAATAGGTATATGCTGAACTTGTGCCAGCCTTAAAATAGGCATCAAAAAAGTAGTCGTCTATAGGACGACTACTTTGATTTGTAAAGAATTAAACTGGATAGCTACCATTTTTTGTATCTGCTATTGTTGCATCTACTTTTGATTGTTGCGCTTCTCTATATTTAAAGAAATCCGTTGCAACTTGTGGGAACAATGCATAAGTTAAAACATCTTCGTCTTGTTGTTCATACTGAGACATTTCTTTTCTTAAAGTATCAAGTTCATCTGGAATTAAATCCGCCGGTCTGCAAGTAATTATATCTGGATTATCTCCCAATACTTTCTTTTGAACTTCTTTGTTAAATGGTTTAATTGTAGCACCGTATTTTCCACTTAAAACATCCTTTGTTTCCTTTGTTGCCATCTTATATCTTTCTCCAGTTAAAACGTTAAATACAGCTTGTGTACCAACGATTTGAGAAGAAGGTGTAACAAGAGGACATTGGCCAAGATCTTCACGAACTCTTGGTACTTCTTCAAGTACTTCGTAAAATTTATCTTCAGCTCCTTGTTCTTTTAATTGAGAAGTAAGGTTTGATAACATTCCACCTGGTACTTGGTAAAGAAGAGTTTTAATATTTACGCCTAAGTTCTTAGGATTTAATTGTCCAGTTTCTAAGAAATGATCACGAATAGGTCTAAAGTAATCGGCTATTTCTGCCAACAAGCTTTGGTCTAATCCGGTATCATATGGTGTTCCCTTAAAGGTTTCTACCATAACTTCAGTTGCTGGTTGGGAAGTGCCAAGAGCAAAAGGTGAAATAGCGGTATCAATAACATCAACTCCTGCTTCTACTGCCTTCATATAGCTCATAGAGCCCACGCCTGAAGTATAGTGAGTATGTAGCTCGATTGGTATCTCGACGTTTTCTTTTAAAGCGGTAATTAATTTTGTTGCTTCATAAGGTACTAATAAGCCAGCCATATCCTTAACGCAGATAGAGTTTGCACCCATATCTTCAATTCTTTTTGCTAAATCCACCCAATAATCAAGAGTATAAGCATCACCAATTGTATAACTCATCGCAACTTGTGCTTCTGCTTTCTCTTTATTTGCTGCTGTAACAGCTGTTTGTAAGTTTCGAATATCATTCATACAATCAAAAATACGAATAATATCAATTCCGTTTGCGATTGATTTTTGTACAAAGTACTCTACTACATCATCTGCATAAGGACGATAGCCTAAAATGTTTTGTCCACGAAAGAGCATTTGTAATTTTGTATTTTTAAACCCATCTCTAAATTTACGAAGTCGATCCCAAGGATCTTCTTTTAAAAACCTTAAAGAGGCATCAAATGTCGCCCCGCCCCAACATTCTACTGCATGATATCCTACTTTATCCATAACTGGAACGATAGGTAGCATCTCATCTGTTGTCATTCTAGTGGCAACTAGTGATTGATGGGCATCTCTTAAGATAGTTTCCATTATTTTAACGGGTTTCTTTTCTATTTCTGCCATTGTTTTTCCTCCATATGATTGATCTTTAAACTCCAAATATCGCCATAAATGTTCCCGCTGCTACAGCTGTACCAATAACACCAGCAACGTTTGGTCCCATAGCGTGCATTAATAAGAAGTTTGTTGGATCTGATTCTGCTCCCACTTTTTGTGAAACACGTGCTGCCATCGGTACGGCTGAAACACCAGCTGAACCAATAAGTGGGTTAACTTTTCCGCCGGTAGCAAGGCAAAGTAATTTACCAAATAGTACTCCCGCTGCGGTACCAAAAGCAAAAGCGATTAGGCCTAATATAACTATTTTAATAGTAGTTGCATTTAGGAACGCTTCCGCACTAGTGGTTGCTCCTACTGAAGTACCAAGTAGTATAACAACAATGTACATTAAGGCGTTTGAAGCTGTTTCTGTTAGTTGACGTACTACTCCACTTTCTTTAAATAAGTTTCCTAACATCAACATACCAACAAGTGGTGCTGTTGTAGGAAGAATCATACAAACTACAATCGTAACGATAATTGGGAATAAGATACGTTCTAATTTTGAAACAGGTCTTAATTGTTCCATTTTAATTGCACGCTCTTTTTTAGTTGTAAGAAGTCTCATTATTGGTGGTTGAATGATTGGCACTAAAGACATATAAGAGTAGGCCGCCACCGCAATGGGTCCTAAAATATCCGTTTGACCAAGTTTTCCTGCCAAGAAAATAGAGGTAGGGCCATCAGCTCCACCAATTATAGAAACCGCTGCAGCAGCTTTATCGGAAAAGCCTAATGCCATTGCTCCTAGATAGGCTGCGAAAATACCAAACTGTGCAGCTGCTCCAAGTAAGAAACTCTTAGGGTTGGCAATAAGTGGTCCAAAGTCCGTCATTGCCCCAACACCTAAAAAGATTAAGGAAGGAAGAATTGCCCATTCATCTAATACATAGAAATAGTAAAGCAATCCTCCTACTCCATTCTCGGCATCATGAGGTGCAATCATAATGTCCGGGAAAATATTAACTAGCAACATACCAAAAGCTATCGGAACCAAAAGAAGAGGTTCGAAGCCATGTTTAATCGCTAGAAAAAGGAAAACACATGCTACTGCAATCATTACTAAGTTCCCGATGGTAATATTAAAAAAAGCAGTTTGATGTATGAGGTTTCCCAATGTATTCATTATATATTCCATTTTTTACCTCCAGTCGTCTTTCCATTCTCATGAAAGCGCTTAATTTAATGTTGCGAGAACTGCTCCTGATTCTACAGCATCGCCTACTCCTACATTGATGCTAGCAATAGTACCATCTTCAGGTGCTACAACTGGAATTTCCATTTTCATTGCTTCTAATATAATAATGGTATCTCCTCTTTTAACTGCTTGTCCAACACTGCTATCTACTTGCCAGATTTTACCAGCTGCTCCAGCTTTTACTTCAATACTACCAGCGCTTGCTGCTGGAGTTGCTGCTGGGGTTGCTACAGGTGCTGCCGCTACTGGAGCTGCCGCTTTTGGTGCTACAGGAGTTGTAGTTCCTGCGCCTTTTTCTTCTACTGTTACATCATAAGTATTTCCATTTACTGTAATTGTGTAATTTTTCATATTTTTGCTCCTTTATTTACCATCTGTTTCCAGGTCTTCTCTTTATACTTCTAACAATAAAATCGCTTTGATTTTTTCCTTCTGATGCTGCAATTGCTGCTGTAATAACTGCCACTAATTCTGTATCATTAATGCCTTGTTGAGCCTCTTCTTTTACTGGAGTTTCTGCCACAAAAGCTTCTTCTTTATTATTAGAACCTTTGTTTTTCTTGGAAAACTTCTCTTGCAGAGCTGGTATGTATTTCATTAAGGAAATAATGATAGATATAAAAATCAATACAATAAATACTGTACCCATTCCAAGAATTGTGTTAAGGCCAGCTTTTTCAAGGATCTCACCAGTTGTATAATCAGCTCCAATTGTAATGCTGTCCAAATACTTCTTAGAATCAAAATTAAAACTTATATTTGCTTCACGTTCTGTAAATTTTGCCCTTGTTGAAACTACAATTTTATCTGTGTGTGCCTCAATCTTATAATCCCCATGACTCTCATATTCACCACACTCGTCTTTTGCTGCTATCCAAGCATTTGACGCTTCAATATAGCCCATTGGTGTAATTGGTAGTTGCATTTGGTACAACTGTGACTGAAAAGCAAATTCATCTAATTGTTCTAGCTGTTCTACTTGCTCCTTTGATGAGCTAGGCAAAATCTGTTCAATCATGACGTCACAAACTTGAGTTAAGTAATCTTCATCATAATCCATAGTTGTATTTGCCGCATTTTTATTAGAAGCACAACCGCTAAGACAAAGCACAGAAAGAATTATACCCATAATAATACTTATTTTTTTCTTCAATCGATTCACCTCGCTATTTGGCATCATGTTTCTTGTAAGGAGTATCAATTCGTTTTGTAAATAACATTTCGAATGCTCCTATTAAATATTTTCTTGTTTCTTCTGGTGCAATAATAGCATCCACGTAACCACGACGTGCCGCACTTTCAGAATTATTTTGTAAGGCATCATAATCAGCTTTTGCCTTTGCTAATTCTTCGCCCTTAGCTTGTGGATACATGATCTTTGCCGCCATTGCTGCATCCATCATGCCAATTTGTGATTCTGGCCAAGCAAAAACTTGATCAGCACCTAAGGATTTACTGTTCATTATAGTAAATGCGCTACCAAAGGCTTTTCCAATAATTACATTAATTTTGGGTACCGTTGCATTGGCAAATGCCTTTGTAAGTTTTGCACTTTCTCTAGCAAGACTTGCTTCCGCTTCTTTGCTTGCCTCAAAGCCTTTTACATTAGTTAAAGTTAAAACTGGTATTTCAAATGCGTCACAAAACTGAACAAAATCAGCTGCTTTTTTAGCACCATTTACAGTAAGTGTTTCTTCGAACTTTTCTACTTCATTTGCATTTTCATCATAAATCTTTGAGCGGTTAGCAGCGACGCCTACCGTCATACCATTTAATTTGATAAAGCCAGTAACCATCTCTTTCGCATAATGCTTTTTGCATTCAAAGAACTGATTGTTATCAGCTAATTGTGCCACTAAAATGGCCGCATCTTCTTTTGCTCCAACAGGATTAACCAATAAACGATTCAAATCATCACTTTCCTTATCAATAGCCATTTCCTCACTATTGTTTAAAGGAAGCATTCCTATTAAAGTACGAATATTTGTCAAAATTTTTAACTCTTCTTCGCAGTCATCTACAATTCCGCTTGTTTCACTTTGGAATTTCGCATCAGAGGTATCGAATTTGGCGATAGTATTTCCTTCTATTGCATTTGGAGAATTAAGGAAAAGTTTCCCCTTTTCTTTCTCTATAAAAACAAAATCACTTAAACCAGCTGCAACAGCTAGTCCGCCACCACTTGTTCCAAATATTGCTGAAATCTGTGGAATAATTCCACTAGCTAAAGATTGTTTCTGGTAAATTGTGGCAAATGCTTCTAGCGCATCTGTGCCTTCTTGCAATCTCATACCGCCGCTGTTTAAAAGCGCCACAATCGGTGCTCCTACCGTCATAGCCATATCATAGAGCTTGCTAATTTTTCGTGCATGCATTTCACCAATTGTGCCATTTAAGACACTATTGTCTTGACCGTAAATATACACGAGGTTTCCATCAATAGTTCCATAACCTGTTATCACGCCATCTCCGGGTGTTTGTGTTTCATTCAAATTGAAATCAGTATTTCTTGCTGTTACCAGCTTCCCAATCTCAACAAAACTACCTTCGTCAAGTAAGGTTTGAATCCTACTTTGTGCCATACTGCCCATAGTCTGAACCTCCATAATTAATATTTCTAACTTCAGCAAAATATTATAACAATCAAATTTCTGCCAGTTACCATTATATAGCTCTTTGGCAATCTTTTCAATAAGAATAAAGATAAATGTTATTTTTATAACAATTTCTTTAATGTATTAATAAACAATAAAGAAATTGTTAAAATTCTATGGATTATCTATTGTAGGTTTATGAACCATGTGGTAGAATAATCTCGTGGGTTTATTAATTTTTTATTAAGAAAAAAATTGATTTTTGCGAATTGTTTTATTTTAGGAATAACTGTAGCTGGGATGCTTTCCTAAGATCATTATTGGCAAATTATTGATTTTATTTTATTTAATAAAGAATATACGACCCGATCATGATTACTACTGCTGTTTGAGAAGTAACTCAAGAAACTTAACTGCATTCGGGAGGTTAGGAAAACTGAAACACTTTATAAATGGTATAGTATGAGTTATCAAAATAACATTGGAGGAAAATGAATTATGGAACAAACAGTTGCAAAAAAGCGTAAACCGTTTGGTTTTTACGTTTGCTCATTAGGTTTCACCTTCGAACGTTGCGCATTCTACACAGTTAAGTACATGCTTGCTATATGGATTGCAATCGCTGTTGGTAAAGGTGGCCTAGGTTATTCAGATGTTCAAGCAGCATCTATGTCAGCAACTTTCGTTGCACTGACTTATATCACACCTATCGTTGGTGGATATTTAGCTGACTACTGGCTAAGCCCAAGATTATCCGTTCTTATTGGTATGATCTTAATGGGAGCGGGATACTTATGTACTTGGAAGGCTAACTCAATTGGTCTAGTTTGGGCAATGATTATTCTTGTCTCACTTGGCACTGGACTTTTTAAAGGAAACTTATCTGGTATTAATGGTCTTCAATTTAATAATGCTGAAGAATTGGATGAGGCTTTCTCCATTCAATACTCTTTCGTTAACATTGGTTCCTTTATTGGAACAACATTTTTAGTTCTTGCCATCCCAGCTATTGGCTATAATAATGTATTCCTTATCTGTGCTATTTTAATGTTTGCTGACGCTATTTGGTTCATTCTTGGTTCTCGTTCACTTGGTGAACTTGGTAAAAAACCATTTAAGATTGATCAAAGACAATTTAAACAAGATGAAGTTTCTACTGAAGAAGATAAAAACCAACCTCTTACTACAGGTGATAAGAAAAGAGTTGTTGCTATTATTCTTATTACTATCTTCTCCATCGCCTTTTGGTGTGTATGGTACTTAGCTTATATGCCAGCATATTACTACTTTGGTTATGGTGATGGTGCTGACTTCTTAAATAGAGCAAACTGGATGGTTGGAAGCTTTAAGGTTCCTACATCATACTTTGACTCTGTAAACGCTTTAACATGTATTATTCTTGGACCTGTACTTGGTAAATTGTGGACAAAACTAGCTACAAGACCACAAGGCGATATGAGCATGTTTAAGAAAACAGCACTTGGAATGATTTTAGTAGGTTTCTCTTATGTAGCAATGGTACTTGCTGATGTAATCCGTGGTGACGGACAATCTTCTATTTTATGGTTAGTACTAGTAAGTTTACTTATGTCAGTTGGTGAGATGGTATTCTCTCCTCTTGGTAACTCCTTTATTTCAAAAATGGCTCCTTCAAAATTGATGGGATTACTACTTGGACTATGGCCAATCGCTGTATTCTTTGCTACAATGCTTTATCCAAAAATCTATAGTTTATTAAAAACAGACGTTTCCTCAAAATTCCAAATGGGCTACGGTATCTTAGCTGCTATCGTTATCGCTCTCGGACTTATTTTGTGGTTCAGTTCTAAAAAACTTGATAAATTAGAGCAAGGTGAATAATTTATTTCCAATAAAAATATCGCGGTTTTACCGCGATATTTTTTTATCTCTTTTTATTTCTTATTACGATATTGTAGCGGTGTCATCTTGGTATCCTTCTTAAAGATACGATTAAAGTGTTCAACATTTTGATAACCAATGGTTAGAGAAATGTTTTCTACTGTCATATTGCTTCCTTTTAATAAGGCTTTTGCTTTTTGCATTCGTACCATCTTGACCATTTCACTAAAGGTAATGCCAGCCTTTTCTTTAATATATTTTGAAAGATAAGGTTTCGATAAGAAGAAGTGATCCGCTAAGTTATCTAAGGTAATATCAATATAGTTTGCTTGGATATAATTCTTAATATCAATCATTCTTTGATCAATAACCGTATCGCTGTTATTAATCACATCAATCTTGTTTACCGCTACTATAAGAGCTTCTACAGAGGCCATAATAATGTCGGCATCAATTCCTACACCCCATAAGGTCTGTCCGTTAAACTCAATTCCTACATAAGCTACTGCATTTGCTGAAGATCCTTCAGTTAGGGAGTGCTCTTCATAAAAACTTAATTCATAGTCAATATCGAAGTATTGTTTAATAGCATTGCTGACCGCATCAAGACGTCCATTACCTATGGATGTAATGGTTTTAACATCGCCGCCATGGGAGATTGTCACATCAGCCATAATGCCCTCTACTTTAGAAAAATGATATTCTTCAATATGGAACACCGGTTTCGTATGAATATAATTATCAGAAAAGATACGATAAACCGACTCTGGCGTAAGCTCTTTATGAGTCTTATCAGAAATATCCTTAACTAAATAACCTACCTCTTCTCTCATTTTCATTGGAAGGTTCAGACCATGAGATTGTTTTAAGATATAATTTACGCCGCCTTTTCCTGATTGACTATTAATACGAATAACATCACCATCGTATTTTCTGCCAATGTCTTGCGGATCTATTGGTAAATAAGGAACATGCCACTTATCACAATTTCCATTTTCACGACAAGTCATGCCTTTTGCTATTGCGTCTTGATGTGATCCACTAAAAGCAGTAAAGACAAGTTCACCAGCATAAGGTGTTCTGACATGAACTTTCATATCTGTAAGCCTTTCATATTTTTCTGTTATATAATACATATTTGAGAAGTCAAGACCTGGATCAACGCCTTGGGAATACATATTTAAAGCAGTGGTAACAATATCTAGATTGCCCGTTCTTTCCCCGTTACCAAATAAGGTACCCTCTAACCGATCAGCACCGGCTAGAACACCTAGCTCAGCAGTAGCAACCGCTGTACCCCGATCGTTGTGCGGATGTAAGGATAAGATAATTGCTTCTCTATTATTAATATTTTTGTGTACGTATTCAAGTTGAGCTGCAAAAACATGTGGCATAGCATTTTCTACTGTAGTCGGAATATTAATAATGCATTTGTTCTCTTTAGTTGGTTGCCAAATATCAATAACAGCATTGCACACTTCAAGAGCATATTCAACTTCTGTACCAGAAAAGCTTTCTGGTGAATATTCAAAGGTAAAGTTTCCTTCGGTTTCGTTAGCTAGATCTCTTAATAGTTTAGCGCCATTAATCGCAATTTCTTTAATCTCTTCTTTGTCTTTTTTAAAGACTTGTTCTCTTTGATCTACCGAAGTAGAGTTGTAAACATGAATAATAGCATGTGGTGCACCCTTAACCGCCTCAAATGTCCTTTTAATAATGTGTTCTCTAGCTTGGGTTAACACTTGTATCGTTACATCACTAGGGATCATATCTTTTTCTATTAGGGCTCTGACAAAATTAAATTCTGTTTCTGATGCAGCTGGAAAACCAACTTCTATTTCTTTAAAACCAATTTTTACAAGAAGGCTGAAAAATTCCAACTTCTCATCAAGAGACATTGGTTCAATTAATGCTTGATTACCATCACGTAAATCAACGCTGCACCAAATAGGTGGTGTATCAATAGATTCTTTTTTCACCCAATCAAAAGTTTGTTTTGGGGGCATAAAATACATTTTTTCATACTTCGTATAATTTTTCATCATTTGTCATTACCTCTTTTTTTATTAAAATTAATCAAATAAGTTGTTTTATTTTAATCAATATCCTAACATAGGAAAACAAAAAAAGAAAGTGACTAATATAATCACTTTCCTTGATTTATTTTAATTAGGCTTGCAAACATCCACCCATGCAGTAGCTTTCCCATACTTAAACAGCTCTTCTAAGCTTAGGGGAATCACTGAATTAGCACTTCCTGCAGCCGGATATACTAGTGAAAAGCGTTTAAGCGAAACATCTAAATACACTTCTACTTCATCTAATACGCCAAAAGGACAAACTCCGCCGACAGGATAGCCTATTCTTTCTTCCACTTGATTTGCTTTAAGCATTCGTGGTTTTATGCCAAAGGTATCTTTAAACTTCTTATTATCGATTTTAACATCCCCCGCAGCTACAATTAAAATAGTTCCCTCTTTCCCTTCAATCGAGATACTTTTAGCGATTTGGGCCGGCAAACAACCTATCGCATGAGCTGCTTCTAAAACAGTGGCTGATGATTCTTGTAAAACTTTCACCTTCTCTTCTACGCCAAAAGATTTTAAATAAGCTTTTACTTTTTCAACAGACATTTTACACCTCCAGCTTTAACTGTGCTTCTTCTTCTGCTTGTATTTTTAAGGTTTCTACTTCTTCTGGTTTAACTGTTGGTAAATCCTCCAACGAATGTATTGAGAATTTTCG
Organism: Candidatus Dorea intestinavium; assembly: GCA_019113475.1. Classification (GTDB taxonomy): domain Bacteria; phylum Bacillota; class Clostridia; order Lachnospirales; family Lachnospiraceae; genus Aequitasia; species Aequitasia intestinavium. The sequence continues at coordinate 13,682 of DXHJ01000013.1, forward strand.
TAAAAACTCCTCCGTAGTACCAAATAATATAGGTCTGCCTGGCGCATCTAAACGGCCTTTTTCTCCCACTAGTTCGTATTCAATTAACTTATTAACGGCATGGTCACTTTTGACGCCTCTTATTTTTTCAATCTCTAATTTGGTAACCGGTTGTTTATAAGCAATAATTGAAAGCGTTTCTAAAAGTACATCCGTCAGTACATGTTTCTTGGGCTGTTTTGCTATTTTAATCAAGCTTTCATAATATTCTCTTTTTGTGCACATTTGATAAGCACTTTCAAGCTCAATAATACACACTCCTCGCTGTTCGTCCTTTTTATATTTTTCAATCATATTATGAATAATGTTTTTAGTGGTTATCTCATCTTGATTAATAGCAGCTGCTATTTTACGAAGTTCAACAGATTCACCCATTGTAAATAATATTGCTTCAATTGCTCCTTCTAATTGCTCCAATTCCAATAAAATCCCTCTTCCTAAGCCACTTGATTTGATGTAATTAAAATATCATCAAAAGGTTGCTCTTGCGTAATTTCTATACTTCCATCTTTCATTAATTCTAAAATAGCCAAAAAAGTTACTACAACCTGCATTTTAGTAACCTGATTTTCTAATAAAGCACGAAAACTAAAATTCTTCTTCTTTTTCGCATAATTCTTTACATAATCCAATTTTTCTGGTAACGTCACCTCTTCTTTTTCGATTTTACCAAAATTACTTCTGATTGGATCTTCCTTGTCCGCTCTCTTTTTCATTACATTTTTAAATATTTTATTTAAAAGTCCAAGGGTTACATCTCCTAATAACTCTTCTAAATCAACTGGTTGTTCATATTCTTTTACTTCTTTTGGTAGGGTCGGGTTTTTGTAGTAATAATACTCGCCCTCTATTTGTTTATCGCGAAGTTCAAATGACATAAGTTTAAATAGTTTATATTCTAAAAGTTGTTTTACAAGCTCCTCTCTAGGATCTTGCTCTACCCCTTCTTCATCTACTTCTTTAGGTAAAAGCATCTTACACTTTATATCAAGAAGAGTCGCTGCCATTAAAAGGAATTCACTCATTACATTTAAATCTTCCTCTTCCATACCATTAATATAATCCATATATTGATTTGTTATCTCGACAATAGGAATATCATAAATATCTATTTTATTTTTATCAATTAGATGTAATAACAAATCTAGTGGTCCTTCAAAGGCTTGTAATTTCACCGGTATTCCCATACAAATCATCCTCAACTTTCTCTTTTAAGCCTTTCGTATTATACTAGATTTTACTTTTTTTCACAAGTTTATCCCCTTTTATGTGAAGACAAATCACTTCTGCTTTATTAAAAAGTCTAAGCTTTATCGTATGATTACCAATCCCTTTGCTAACAATCAGCCTAACATCCCCTTCTTTATAGATACCACCGCTGTATTTCCAGTTTTTTAAAAAGCCTGGTATAATTAAACCTATGCTACC